>NZ_JCAMOR010000182.1:0-3439 GCF_059512385.1 Bradyrhizobium sp. Crot121
GCGCAGCGCGCCACCCATAGCGCCGTAGCAAGCGCGGCTTGCTTGGAGGGCAGACCGCGGCCCGTTACCCCATCTACCGGACTTAGGCTCACGGCATTGCGCCTCCGAATCGCCGAATATTTGCGCTTGCTGGGGTTCCGGACCTTGGCACCCGGGCAGCCCGTTCCCGTGTCCTGCCCGGGATAGGTCCCAGTCGGAGGGGAGATTATGTCTTACGGCGGTTCGGGTAACTATGGTGCCTGGCGTAACGACGGCGGCGTGCCGCCGCATGCGTTCGATCCGCGATTGGAGCCGGAGCTGTTCCGCGGCGTGCTCACCCGGCGGGTATTTGCCTTCCTGATTGACCTGGTTGTGCTTTCGGTCCCCGTCATCCTTGGGTATCTTTTCATCGCCGTGTTCGGCCTGATTACCCTTGGGCTCGGTTGGGCGCTGTTCTGGCTGGCGTGGCCGGCGACGATTGTCTGGGCGATCGTCTATTACGGCGCATCGATCGGCGGCGCCTCGTCGGCGACCGTCGGCATGCGGGTGATGGATCTGGAGTTGCGCACCTGGTACGGGGCGCCAGGCTATTTCGTGCTCGGCGCCATGCATGCGGTGCTGTTCTGGCTGTCGGTCTCGTTCCTCTCGCCGCTTGTGCTGCTGTTCGGCCTTCTTCAATAGCCGGCGGCGTTTGCTGCACGACATCGTGCTCGGAACCGTTATCATCAACAGCTCGGCCCGCGCTCACGCGGCATCCGCAGCGCACACTTATTGAGCCAGCCAATTGAGCCCAGCAAGATGATTGACCGCTAGCCTCCGGGGCGCGATGCTGGGAGGCTGTTTTGGAGGCCTGACGACTTGTCGTGACCCAGCATTCGCGTGATACCCCGCAGTTTTACCTGACGGCGCCGTCGCCCTGCCCCTATTTGCCGGGTCGCCATGAGCGCAAGGTGTTCACGCATCTGGTCGGCGACAAAGCGGGCGATCTCAACGATCTGCTCACCCATGGCGGGTTCCGCCGCAGCCAGTCGATCGCCTACCGGCCGGCTTGCGACCAATGCCGGGCCTGCGTGTCGGTGCGCGTGATCGCCAACGAATTCCGACCCTCGCGCAGCTTCCGCAAGGTCCTGGCCCGCAACGCCGACCTCGTCGGCGAGCAGCGTTCCGCAGTGCCGACCTCCGAACAATATTCCGTGTTCCGCGCCTATCTCGACAGGCGCCACCGCCACGGCGGCATGGCCGACATGACCGTGCTCGACTATGCGATGATGGTCGAGGATAGCCATGTCGAGACCCGGATCATCGAGTATCGCAAGCGCGGCATCGACAGCGGCATCACCGGACGCGGCGAGGAGTTGATCGCAGTGGCCCTCACCGATGTGCTGAGCGACGGCCTGTCGATGGTCTATTCCTTCTTCGAGCCGTCGCTCGAGAACCGCTCGCTCGGCACCTTCATGATCCTGGACCACATCGCCCGCGCGCGCCGGCTCGGACTGCCATACGTCTATCTCGGCTACTGGATCGACGGCTCCAAGAAGATGGACTACAAGGCCCGCTTCCTGCCGCAGCAGCGCCTCGCCCCGAGCGGCTGGCTCCGGGTCGATGCGGCCGGCGACATGGCCGCGGAGCCGCAGGACTGACCGGCCCTCAGCCGAAGAGGGTATCGAACAGCAGCTTCACATTCAGGATGACGATGACGCCAGCCACCAGCCAGGCGACCGCGGCGACCGGCATCGATATCGCGAACTTGCCCATCTTGCGCCGGTCGGACACGAACCGCACCAGCGGAATGACCGCGAACGGAAGCTGCATCGAGAGGATGACCTGGCTGAACACCAGCAGGTCGGTGGTGCCGCGCTCGCCATAAAGCGCGGTGACGACAATGACGGGGACGATCGCGATGCCGCGCGTCAGCAGCCGCCGCGCCCAGCTCGGCAGCCGCAAGCTGAGGAAGCCTTCCATCACGATCTGGCCAGCCAGCGTCGCCGTTACCGTCGAGTTGAGGCCGGAGGCAAGCAGCGCCACCGCGAACAGCGTCGAGGCGATGCTGAGGCCAAGCAACGGCGACAGCAGTTCGTAGGCCTGGCTGATATCCGCGACATCGGAATGGCCGCTCCGATGGAAGGTCGCGGCCGCGACCACCAGGATCGCCGCATTGATGAACAGCGCCAGCATCAGCGCGATCGTGGAGTCGGTCGTCGCCCATTTGATCGCGTCCCGCCGTCCCTCTTCGGTGCGCTCATAGGCGCGGGTCTGCACGATGGACGAGTGCAGATAAAGATTATGCGGCATCACGGTCGCGCCGATGATGCCGATCGCGATGTAGAGCATCTCGGGATTGGTGAAGATCTCGCTCGACGGCGCAAAGCCGCGCAGCAGTGCAGCAACCGGCGGGGCCGCCGCGGCGACCTGGATCGCAAAGCAGGTCGCGATCACGATCAGGAGCGCGATGACGAAGGCTTCCAGGAAGCGGAAGCCGCGATTCATCAGGAGCAGCAGCAGGAAGGCATCGAGCGCGGCGAGCAGCGCACCGCCGATCAGGGGAATGCCGAACAGGAGCTTCAACGCGATCGCGGTGCCGATCACCTCCGCCAGATCGCAGGCGATGATCGCGGCTTCGCAGGCGATCCACAGCAGGAAGTTCACCGGGCGCGAATAGGTCGCCCGGCAGGCCTGCGCCAGGTCGCGGTCGGTGACGATGCCAAGCCGGGCCGCGAGCGCCTGCAGAAGGATCGCCATCAGGTTGGACAGCAGGATGACCGAAAGCAGCGTGTAGCCGAACTTCGAGCCACCCGCGATGTCGGTCGCCCAGTTGCCGGGATCCATATAGCCGACCGACACCAGATAGCCCGGTCCGGCGAAGGCAAGCAGCCGGCGCCACCATCGGCCTGCCGTCGGAACCTCGACCGTCGCGTTCACCTCGGGGAGGCTTCGCGTATCCGGCGCGTCGGCGCGCCATCCGGTGGAGGTCGGCAGCACCTGCGGTGCGGTGTCGGGGATCAATCGGGGCGTTCGGGCATCCATGATGCCACAATGCCGGAAAACATTTTTTGTTGCAACTCATTTGCAACTGCATCTAGGAAGTCATCGGGCCACATCCTCAGGCGCCGCTGCCGCGGCCCTCGGAGCGCGTCTTGCTGCGTTGCGGCAAAGTCACACTGCTGCACGAACCCCGCGCGTGTAACGCGGTCGTCACACTGCGACATAAAGTCCCGCGTTAGGGCTCGCTAGGTGGGTATGGGGCGTGCAGTTCACAGTGGAGGCCAGCAATGGCGACAATGAGAACCTTGATCCTCGGCACCGCCGTGGGGCTGATGGCAGCCGGCGGTGCGCATGCGGCCGATCTTCCGATCAAGGCGAAGCCCATCGAATATGTGAAGATTTGCTCGGCTTACGGTCCCGGCTTCTTCTTCATCCCCGGTACCGACACCTGCATGAAGATCGGCGGCTACCTCCGGGT
>NZ_JCAMOR010000183.1:0-3241 GCF_059512385.1 Bradyrhizobium sp. Crot121
CAGAAAACGCTCTCGCACTATCTGATCAAGATCGCCCGGCTCGGCGGTTATCTCGCCCGCGCCAGCGATCCGCCGCCCGGCAATACCGTCATGTGGCGCGGGCTGTCACGCCTCACCGACATCGCGCTGGGCGCCATGGTCGGAGGAGAATTTGTGGGTAATTGAAAGCTTTACAGGCCGTATACATGACCGAACCGCTCCCATGTGTGAAGTCGACTGAGAAAGCTCTTGCGCCCGCGGGCCGTTCCATACATGTCGCGCTATAGGCTCGTCCAACAATAGGAGGCTCGGCCTGAGAGAGAGGGTACGGGCCAGCCGTCGTTGCCCTCCCTATCGTGACGGTAACCATGGCTGTCGCGGACATATCCGCGGTTTCCCGAAATTGAGACCCAAACACGACTTGCGCTGCTGTGCCGAAAGGGATGGCCGGGTTTACTTCGTTTCTGGATCGCTCTCCGCATCAGACCGGACATGCTCGGCAAGCAGCCGGCACTGTTCGCACGAGCGATATCCTTTCCACGCCAGCGATATCCTTTCCACGCCGAAGCGCTGTTCCGGCCGCGATGAGGTCGCTGATGGTTGTCAGCCTGCTTCTGCTTGCCTATTCGGTGGGTGCGCTCATCGCGGGCTGCGCCGGTGGCTGAACAGACCGTGCCAAGACAGGGCGTCTTTGACCCTCCGCATAGATGGATGGTTGCGATTCTTCTTCCAGTCACAAGTGCGCGGCCGCCGCAGCCTGGGCTTCGAAAGAATTCCTTCGAGATTCATCCGATAGGCTCGAATGGCCCGGTTCAATCTTGCCAGCTTCGAAAGGACGGCGCAGCCTTTTGGCCGACTGGTCAGCACTTTCGCCAGCTTTGCCTTTCGATTGTCGGATTCAGCCTCGCACACAAGGTCTGGCCGGTGTCGGCGAGAGCCGCTTCAGCCGGTTCTATCGACACAGGCCGACCTCAGCTCCTGAGCCGGTTTTGCAGGGCCATGCGCACTATCTGCAGTTGGGCAGCGATCCGGTCATCTATCTTTATGGCGCCGACGTTCCAGCGTGGCTGCTGAAGCTGCGTGTCGATGCGCGCTTCGTTCACCGATCCGACACGCTGTTTGGACCTCAACCGGTCGGCGTCGAGGATGCCGCATTCAGCCGATCGGACAACGATGACAGCGAGCTGGCGCTCAGCCCCTGGAGATGGCCGATCAGGATGTCTTCGCCTGAGAGGGCGATTCTCGAAACGCTTGATGAACTCCCCGCGCATGAAAGCTTCCAAACGGTAGACAAGCAGTTCGAGAGTCTGGTGAGCCTGCGACCGAAAGCGCTGAACCAGCTGCTCGAGCAATGCCGCAGCATCAAAGTCAAGCGCCTGTTTTTCATTTACGCGGACAAGTACGCACATCCGTGGCGAAAGCACATCGACACCGCCGACATTGACTTGGGCCGCGGCGACCGTATGCGCGACGGGTAGTCGCTTTGCTTGACGAGCGACTATCTGGGTTGTCAAGTTGCATTGGCGTAAGCGGCGCGCGCATCGCGTGCTTTGGCGTTGAGACGGACCAGGAGCTTGCGGGCGAGCGCAATGCGAATGACCATTTTTTCCTTTCCGGCAGCGACCAGCCTGGCGCGGAAGTCGGCGAGGCTTTTGTCATAACGGGCGACGGTGGCCGCGACGAGGAAGAGGATCGAGCGGACGCCGGCGCGGCCACCGCGGATAGGTCGTTTACCCTTTCGCTTACCACTGTCATTGGCGATCGGGGCGAGGCCGGCCAGCTTGGCAATGGCTTTGTTGGACAGGGTGCCGATCTCCGGCAGTTCGGCATGCAGGCGTGCAACGGTTCGTCCGGCAACGCCCTTCACCTCGCGCCACGTCTCGGCGAGCTTTGCCCACAGCGGATCGTCGTCGATCATCGAGGCGATCTCGCCTTCGAGCGAACGGGACTGGCGCTTCAGCAGGGCGATCACCTCGTCAACACTTGCCTGCATCTCGGCATCGTCGAACATGCTGGCGCGGCGCTGCTTCTGGACCGTCAGGTCGTCGGTGACCTGCCTGAGCCTTGCGACCAGGGGCCTTCAGGCGTTGCTGGGCCTGGCTCGGCAGCGGGGTCGGAGCCAGATTCTTGGCGTCGGCGAACCGGGCAATGACGGAGGCATCGATCCGGTCGGTCTTCTCCAGAATGCCCATCGCCTCGGCATGGCGGCGGACGCTGCGAGGGTTGGTCAGCGCACAGCTGATACCTAACGCCCACAGCTCGAGCAACGCCCGTCGCTCGTAACCGCCGCTGGCCTCCATCACCACGAGCTCTACCGCATGTTCACGGCAAAACGCCGCCAGTTCGGTAATGCCTGCGGTGTCGTTATTGAAGCTCGCAGACCGATGCCCGGGCTCGATGCAGACATCGAGCTTGGCTTTCGAAACGTCCACTCCACAAATCGTCTTCTTCACGGTAACCTGCCTTGTCCATGCGATCGGAACTCAAGCGACTGTTCGGTCGTGCGTGACATGGCGAAGATCCCAAAGCTCATCCACGGTTGTGGCCGGAGGGGTAACGGGCGACTTCGCCACGCGCCTTGGCCGGTGGCCACCGGCCAAGGCGCTAAGTCGCTTCCATCGCACAAATCATGGCCGTGCAGATACAAGGGGTGCATTCCAGACCGGCGTGCCATCCTCGTAGGCCTCGACGTCCGGCGTAGAGTTTGCTCTCTCGCTGATAGATGGCGGAGTTCGGCATGATGAACTCGCCCATAGTCCCTTCGAGATCATGGGCCTTGCGCAGCGGCTCGACGGCTTACGGAGATCCGCGACATCAATGGACTACCACTCGGACAGCTGGGCGTAAATCAGCCGCTCGAGATGTCCATAAAATCTGCCAACCAATTTGTTCACCTTGCCGGCGATCCGCTTCTCAGGGCAGCGGACGATATCGAGCAGGATGAGAACTTCGCCGCCTCCTCCTTGGCGAATCCCGCAAGCACCTCGGCTTCTCGCGGCTTTTCTCGCAGTTCAGCAGACCCGGACCAAAATCCCTTCGCGCTGGCGTGAATAATCGGAAGCCCTTCAGCGATGAAAGCAGCCGATCGGTGGCCGACATTCGGCAAATGCGGCTAGCCTGTCTCTGTCCAATCTGCAGCTTTTTCATCATCGTCCTGGTCTTCGTCATGTGCCGGCAAGGAATCGGGAAACTCCCCAGCCAACATTTTATCTTTACTGAGCAGGCCGGCGTCCTCCAGCGCTTCCATATCCGGAAGATCGCG
>NZ_JCAMOR010000184.1:0-3172 GCF_059512385.1 Bradyrhizobium sp. Crot121
AAGCGAACTTCAAACGTTGGCAATGGGACCGGACGAATCTCGCGCAGCACATCGGTGACGGCGGTGTAGCCGCCCTCATAACCGCGTTCGCGAAGCTCCCGCAAAAGCCGGCGGCCGGTCAGGCCGGGATAAGCCATCACCCGTTCGCGCAAATACGGAACGAATGGATCGATGCGGCGCTGGCGCGGCTTACGTGGACCATAGACCGGCGGCTCTAAGCCACGAGCGATGCATTTACGAACGGTCTTTCGATCGATCCCGAGTTCGCGGGCGATCGCTGAAACCGTCAGTCCCTGCCGATGAAGATCAAGAATCATGATGACTTCCCCAAGCTTGATCACCGCACCCGCTCCCTCGTTCTGGGCAGAGCAGGATTGGGTGATCGATTCGCCGCCCATCCTCAGGGCGCGCCCTGAGGATGGGCGACACGATCAACTGGGGATTTTTTAAACGGCACTTCTGGGGAGAATTACTCAGGCATCAACAGCCGGTGAAGCGAAGCGCTCGGACCGACATGACAGACCGCGCTCCCGCCCACAGATAGAATTCCTGCCGGATCAGCTGGAACGGCCGTTCATTCCAGCCGGCCTCGAAAAGGCCAGGAAGCCGCGCGGACACATGCGGCGCTTATCACTGACGTAGATCGTCGACGCCGAGAGCTGCAGTCAGCTAAGGCGGCGCGACCGAGATCAAGGTGAAGGAGCGCAAGGATCGCGTTGATGACGCAATGCACGCGACCCGTGCGGGGGTGGAAGAAGGCATCGTTCCGGGCGGCGGCGTCGCCCTGCTCCGTGCCACCGAGCAGCTCAAGGGCCTGCGTACCAAGAACGACGACCAGAAGACCGGCGTCGAGATCGTGCGCAAGGCGCTGTCCTGGCCGGCCCGTCAGATCGCGATCAACGCGGGCGAAGACGGCTCGGTCGTGGTCGGCAAAGTCCTGGAGAAGGATCAGTACTCTTACGACACGATGCGCAGACCGGCGAGTACAGCAACCTTGTCTCCAAGGGCATCATCGACCCGACCAAGGTCATGCGCACCGCAGTCCAGAACGCGTCGTCGGTGGCGGCTCTCCTGATCACCACCGAGGCGATGGTCGCCGAGTTGCCGAAGAAGCCGGCCGCCGGCCCCGCAATGCCTCCTGGGGGCGGCATGGGTGTTATGGACTTCTGATCCAGCCGCCGGCACGTGAACCACGAAACGCGAGAACCCCGGCAGCAATGCCGGGGTTTTTGTTTGCTCTTGCAATCTCTTACCACGTTGTTCCGGGCTCGCATTACGCGCGTCCCGGAATCTGCTGTTGGCAGATTCAGCAGCGCTGGTCGCCTTTTTCGTTAAGCATGTTCAGCCGATTGTGAACCCAAGATTTCATATGCCGACCTGATGCAACAAAAAGCTCCGCGAGACGCCCCGCTCGTCTGGAGCGTCCGTTCAGCTATCCACGGGCTTCCGTCAAGTCTTCACAAATGCTTCGTCAATTTTGCTCTGCCAGTTAGGGCCGCCGGCCTTGAAATGATTCAAGACAACGGGGCTAAGCCGAGCTTATTCGTCGGCGCCTTATTGAGCCGCGGCGCCTTGCGCATCGTTGGGAAGACCTCGTCGAAGGCTTTTGTCTTTGCAAAGTCGCGTTTAGTCGATTTCGGGTTATCGCTTAGTCATAGCCTCACGCTGGCACTTGGACACTGCCTGACCGCTCGGCCGACATCCTACAACAAGTTGCTGGCGAAGCTCGCCTCGCACCACCGCAAGCCGCATGATCGTTCCTTACCACGCCAAAGATGGGTCCGACCTCCGTTCAGGATCTCCCCGCCGGGAAATTCCATGAGATCGGGCCGGCGACAAGCGCCAAGATGAACCGCCTCGGGATTTTCCCGGGCATGGACATGCGCAACAGACACTCGAGTTCATGAACGCCAACTTCGGCAAGGCCGATAGCTACTCTGTTGGATACCCACGGCATCGACGAGCGTCCCGTGCGTGCCAACCGGATCCGCAAGTCCCTCGGTGCGGAGAACACCTTCTCAGAGGACCTAGCGGAGTACGATGCTCCGGCAGCGGAACTGAAGCCGCTCATCGAAAAGGTTTCGCACCACTGCGAGGCCACAGGCGCCCGGGGCGGGACGGCGACGCTCAGGGTGAAGTTCTCCGATTGCGAACTAATCACCCGGAGCAAATCAATCGGTCATCCATACCGCAAGCGATCTTCGACCCTCGCTCAGGACCCGCTGAAGCACCTGATGCCGCCAAAGAAGCCAATACAATTGCTCGGAATTGCGATAGTCAGCGTCATCACGCAGCTTCTGCGGTGTGGACGGCAGATCAGCCAGAGAGTGACGACCGCGCTAGATGTCTGACAGAGCCCTCGCCGGCACCGCTGGCGCAGCATCACTACCAACTCGAGGGTGATGGATGAGCCGAACGTCGTTGGGTCCTCCCGGCCCCAAGACGGCGGTGTAGCGCTCGCCGCGAATGTCGTAGTGCTTTACCGGCTCCGTCGCGTCCGGCAAGAGGCCCCAGCGGCCCAGCTTCGAGATCATCATGTCCGGCGCGGGTTGGGTGCCGTGGGAAAAGTCCTCGGGAACGGCCAATGAAGCATCAAAAGTCTCGCCGACCGCTGAGGGCATAGCCTCAGCCCTGGCGGACGCGGGCGCGGCTTGCTCCATCCTGTGTCCAAGCGGCGCTGGCGAGGTCCGATTCCCCGGCCGCGCGCTCGGCTGCGGAGCGTTTTCCGGTCGAGATCCGAGACGAATGGCAGCGCCTGGCGGATTGAGTGGGGCGCTCTGCCTCATCAGCCCCGCGGGCACCAACAGCGCCGTGTAACGGTCAGTGTTGATCACGAAGCTGGTCGGTCGGCTGTCCTGGCTCGGCGGGAGGCTGCTCCCCTCCCGCGCAGTGATCAGCTCGTCCGGCGCGTGCTGGTGGCCGAAGTTCAAGGGACGAACGGCCTCTCCGAAATTCGGGGCCTGAGGATGGCGCGCGGTTGGCCCGAGAGACGACGATGGGCCGGCGCCTTCCATCCTCGCCCACAGCAGATCCGGATCGTAACCTTCCGCAGGAAGGACCACTGGCGAGCCGACAGCTCGCCCGAGAGGCGACGGTGGGCCGGCGCCTTCCATCCTCGCCCACAGCAGATCCGGATCGTAACCTTCCGCAGGAAGGACCACTGGCGAGCCGA
>NZ_JCAMOR010000185.1:0-2942 GCF_059512385.1 Bradyrhizobium sp. Crot121
GTATGCGTCCACCTGCTGCAGGTTAGTCAGGTCTTGACATGATTGTTCGATCTCCAGGCCCAGGGCAGCAGTTCGTCGAGTCGGTTGATGGCGTGGCCGTGCACCATTCGAGTGAGCACGTCACGCAGGTACTCGTAGGGTTCAACATCGTTGAGTTTGCAAGTTTCGATCAGCGAGCAGAGAACCGCCCATCTGTCGCCGCCGCCATCGCTGCCCGCAAACAGGTGGTTCTTACGGCCGAGCGCCACGGGTCGGATAGCGCGTTCGACTGGATTTGTGTCGAGTTCAATGCGACCGTCCTGCAGGAAGCGCGTCAATCCCTCCCAACGCGAGAGGGCATACCGGATCGCCTCAGCAAGTGTGCTTGTTGCGGGCAGGCGTGGAAGGTGTGCTTCGAGCCAGGAATGAAGTGCCTCTACGATCGGTTTCGAGAAGGAGCGCCGCTCAGCGAGTCGATAGGCAGGAGATTTTCCGCGGACCCGCGCATCAATTGCATAGAGTTCTCCGATCCGACGCAAGGCCTCCGCCGCAACAGGCGATCCGGTAGCTTCGACGATCTCGTAAAACTTGCGTCTCGTGTGCGCCCAGCACGCAGCAAGTACGACGTCACCATTGCTGGTCAAATGTTCGAAGCCAGCATAGCCGTCAACGTGCAGGACCCCTTTGAACTGCGTAAGATGGGATACAGGACGCTGCGCCCTGCGATCCGGCTCGAACAGATACACTGCCGCCGGCGGCTCTGGTCCGCTCCAGGGTCTTTGCTCCCGGACGTACACCCACAGTCGTCCGGTTTTTGTTCGCCCGCGGCCAGGATCGAGCACCGGAACCGGTGTGTCGTCGGCGAACAGATGACCGGAGGCAAACACGTTTTTGCACAGTCGCTCGTGCAGAGCTTCCAGCCACCAGCACGCGCCGCCAACCCATCCGGCCAGCGTCGAACGACAGAGATCAACACCGTGTCGAGCGAAGATCTGCGACTGTCTGTAGAGCGGGGTGTGATCGCAGTACTTGCTGACCAGCACGTGGGCGAGCAGGGCTGTTGTTGCCAATCCGCCAGCGATCGGTCTCTCCGGCGCCTCAGCTTGCACGACCTTGTTGCAGGTACGGCAGGCATATTTCGGGCGTGTGATCCGCACTACGCGAAGCTGAGCCGGCACCCAGTCCAGCATCTCGCTGACACTCTCGCCAATCGCATGCAGAGGGCCGCCGCAGCACCCGCAGCTTTCACAATCGACATGGAGCACCACGTCTTCGCGCGGCAGATGCTCGGGCAGTGGTTTGCGCTTCGGACGCGGATTCGGAGGTCGCGGGACGGCAGTCGCCGAACCCTGATCGGCCTCGACGGCGGCAACATCGACGCCAAGATCTTCAAGCCCAAGGGCGAGTTGACCAGCATCGAGGCGCTCGGAACGACGCCCATATTGTGCTCGTTGAAGCTGTTTGATGATCGACTGGAGACGCTCGATCTCGCTGTCTCGATGCTGGACAGTCTCTGCAATATCCCGCACCAAACGATGAAGAAGCGTTGTGTCCGATGGCAAGTTATTGAGATCGAGCTGCATGTCCGAATCTACTCGAACATGCCGATTCGAGGAAGCAACTTCGCTATATTCTATGCGGGTTTCTGTGATTTCTTAGCCTGCGATTGCAGGTCGCCATCGACGCTCCGGCGTGCGCCAATCGATGCCTTCGATCAACATCGCAAGCTGCGCTGGAGACAACGTCACGGTGCCGCCAGGATCGGTCATTCTCGGCCAGATGAAGCCACCTTGATCGATGCGCTTGGTGAACAGGCAGAGCCCATTGCCATCCCAAAACAGGATCTTCAGTCTGCTCGCATTCCGGCCACGGAAGGCGAACAGGTGGCCAGAGAACGGGTCCTTCTTGAGGTGTTCCTGGATCAGGGTAGCGAGCCCATCAAGGCCCTTGCGCATGTCGGTATAGCCCAAAGCCAGGTGCACTTTCACGCCGGCCGGCACGATCATCATCATGCCGTCTCCTGTTCGGCAACATGTCGCCGCACCGCATCCGGATCGCAGCCGATCGGTGCGAACACGCGGCGCCCATCGTCCAATTCGATAACCTTCATGCCGTCGGGCGGCTGCAACAGATCGTTCAGGACGAGCGTTGCGGATTGCGCTCCTGCGACCGTCACAGCCGCCAAGTTCGCCCGCCCTCGCTTGCTGAACCCGAACTGTACCCGCCACCGGAACAACATGCTGGTGACGATGTCGTGGCGCCGGCAAACCTCTGCGGCGGTGGCGCCGGGGAGCTCGGACTCGGTCACGATCGCGACCTTTTCCTCGTCACTGAAGCGACGTCGGATGGCGCGTCCGTCGTTCGGCGGATCGACAGTTGGTGCATCTGTCAAGCGGCTCCCGACGCGAGACCCCTTAGCAGCGCTGCTAGCACCAATGCTTATTAGTGGGCGGGCGCTCGGATGAAGTTGCGCACGCCAGTCGATTTCGACCTCGTTGGCGTCGATCAAATCGCGCCATCGCCTCAGGCTGTGCTGCGATATGCCATGTGCCTTGGCATACGCTTGCATGCTCAGACCGCACCATCTCATTGCTTCAACGTGCATCGCCCAGAACGCTTGCACGGCTCTGCAGCGGAGGTCCTTCGATACTGGAGCCCGCGTCTTCCGGAGTCGCTCCCGACGTTCTTCCCGATGCAATTCCGTTCGTATTTTCAGAGCTTCGGCGTCAATCAGATGCCGCAGCCACCGATCAAATGTACCGCCACTGAGACGATGCTGACGACAATATTTGCGCTTGCTGAGACCGCTTCGTCGCCAGGCTTCAACGTGTACCGACCAAAAAGAGCGACGCGCTTCGTTCTTGAAATATTCCGTACCCACCGGAGATCCTCCCTTGCAGCAAGGAACCCGATATGGAACGCCAACGCACTCTCGGGAAGTCGTGCAAGATTCCGACGCTTAC
>NZ_JCAMOR010000186.1:0-2719 GCF_059512385.1 Bradyrhizobium sp. Crot121
ACGGCATCGAGGTCATCCAAATGCCGGCAAACCACGCCGCCTGATCACCTCATCACCCAAAATTCCGCATAGCTCCGCGTCCAGGAAGCGATCAAGCTGGTGTTTGACAAGGTCGAGGAACTGGGCAGCGCGCGACAGGCGCTCTGCTGGCTCCGCGAGTACAATCTCGATCTGCCGGTGAAGCAGACCAACGGCGACACGGCCTGGCGGCGACCAAACTACTCCGCCATCCACCGGATCATTGAGAACCCGGTCTACGGCGGCGCCTATGCCTATGGTAAGACAGCTGTGGCGGCGGGATACAGCACTGCAGGCGTGAGCGTGAAGATCCGCCGCAAGGCGCGGAACGAATGGCTGACGCTGAAGCCCAACACTCACGAAGGTATGTGAGCTGGGAGAAGTTCGAGGCGATTCGCACCATGATCAGCAGCAATGTTCCCACCAGTCGGCATCACGGCGCGCCCAAGCATGGTGACGCGCTGCTGGCCGGTCTGATCCGCTGCAAGCGCTGCGGTCCCAAGCTCATACTCCGGTCCTCCGGCATGGAAAGCCATATCCCGCGCTACAGCTGCAGCCGCGCCTGGATGGACAATGGCGGGGCCCACTGCATCGCCTTCGGCGGACTGCGCGTCGATGACGCCATCGAGGAAGCACTGCTTGGAGTCGTCGGTCCGGGCGCTGCCGCAACCGCTGCCGCCAAGGGAGCCAGGGAACGGCGCGATCAGGTACGCGATGCCCTCAGTCGCGACCTCGAAGCGGCGCGCTATGCCGCCGACAGGGCTTTCCGGCAATACGATGCCGCTGATCCCGCGAACCGGCTGGTGACCAGTGAGCTGGAAGCCCGCTGGAACAGAGCGCTCGCTCACGCGGCGGAGGTTGAGGCCAAGATCGCCATGCATGATGCGGCGATGCCCTCACCCCTTGCTGATCCAGCCTCGCTCGGCGTTCTGGCCTCGAACCTCAAAACCGTCTGGGATGCGCCGACGATGGATGCTCGCCTCAAGAAGCGCAGTGTGCGCACCCTCATCCATGAGGTCGTGGCCGATATCGACGACGCGGCCTCGGAGATCGTTCTCATGGTCCATGGGGTAGGGGGCGCCCACAGCGAGTTGCGCTTGCCGAAGCGCCGGCGCGGACAGCGCAACAGCACCTCTGCCGATATCGTCCAGGCCGTGCGTCAACTGGTGCTTATCGCCAGCGACGATCTGATTGCTGGCCTCCTCAATCGCAACGGCCGCAAGACCGGTAACGGCAATCGCTGGACCCGCGAGCGCGTCACATCAATGCGCTCGAACTACCACATCCCGGTGTTCAAGCCCGCCGAGGACGGGATCGAGCCATGGCTCAACCTTGGCAACGCCGCAAAGCTCCTGAAGATCGCGCCCAAGACGCTCCGACTGGCCGCTGAAGCCGGCGAGATCGAATCCATCCATCCTCTGCCGGATGGTCCTTGGACCCGTCGATCGTCAGCGCGAAGAACGTGCTGGTGATGCGGCTGGTGAGGAATTCGCGCATAGCGAACATGTCGGCGCGCATCCATAGTAATGGCAGGATCTCGAACATTATAGTCGGGGTCGACCTGACCGTATCGCTCCGGCGAAGGCCGCCTTGCGAGGTGTGATGGAGATTGAAGACATAGGCGTATGACTGACCATACGCCTGTGCCGAAGGTCTCTCGGCTGGAAGTTGTCTCGACGGGCGCTCGGCGCCATTGGACATTCGAGGAGAAGCAGCGGATCGTTGCCGAGAGCTACGACGGGCCACGATTGGCGTCGGTGACGCGCGGCGCAACGGGTTGTCTGCGAGCCAATTGTTCACATGGCGCCGGTTGGCGCGCCAGGGTCGACTGGGGCGGAGATGCCGCGCCTGCTCTTGTTCCCGTCGAGATCACGCCTGTGGCGGCTCCGATCTCGAGTGGCGCGCCACAACCGACGTCTTCACCACCTGCGCAGCGTCCAAGGGCTGGAATCATAGAGATCGAGCTTGGCGGCGGCTGTCGTGTTCGCGTTGACCGTGACGTGGACGTTGAGACGCTGCAGCAGGTTCTTGAGCTCTTGCGGCGCCGATGATCCCGATTCCGAGCGGCGTCAGGGTCTGGATCGCTACCGGCTACATCGACATGCGCCGCGGCATGCGAAGCTGGGCTCTCACCGTTCAGGAGAGCCTGGAGCGCGATCCTCATGCCGGCGATCTCTACATCTTCCGGGGCCGCCGCGGTGATCTGGTCAACATTCTCTGGCATGGTGTGCTGCAGAGCATGAAGGAGGTGAATAACCAAATTTAATGCGTACAGCTTTATGAGAGATGGAGGACGGCCCTCCTGCATCGGCGTTCCAGGCGCAGATGCAAAACCACGACACTGTGGCTTCGCTTAAAAGGCGCGGTCATCAGCAAGTGTTGCAAAAGATCCCGGGTTTACGGGGCAGGTAAGTATCCAGAAGGCGAGCGAAAGCAAATCTTCCGATGACGCGTCGAAAATTATTTAGACGTCGCCAACATCAGGGGCGCGTGCCATCCCTGAGATCAATCCGTGAGACGCCTGGATTACTGCGCGGAGGGGATGTCCCGATCGGTGTTGAACTAGGTCTGGCCGACGTTGCCGGAATGAATGTTACGCGACGCTCGTGACGTGGGCAACGGGGTTGATCGTCATGGGATTGTGGTGAGCTTGAAGGGCCGCACGCAGAATCGCCAATTGCTGATGTGCCTTCAATCGTCG
>NZ_JCAMOR010000187.1:0-2653 GCF_059512385.1 Bradyrhizobium sp. Crot121
GGAAGCGCATACATTCATACAGGATGCCCGCGCAGCAGGGCTGACGGTCAAATCGTTTTTCTAGCAGCTTCGCAAACCGGCGCTCGGCTTCGTCGATATTTTCAAGGCGCTCGGAAAGCGGAAGCAACGGGCCCCGGCGGCCCGCGCGTTAGTCGGGCTGTTCGCTAGAGCAACAACGCCAGGACCGCGTACGCCGCGGCAATGCACATCGCCAGCACGAATATCACTATGATCATATCGCCTCCTTCGGGTTGGCCTACCTGAGAGCAACTAGCAGCCGAACCGTGCAATGGTTACCGCTGAGGACGTCAGCATGCGTCGGTGGCGTCTGCTGGAACTCTCATTCCAGCAGACAAGTGGGAGCTGCCGAGTCAGACTAGCTATATCCAACGCATATGAATGAGCACTCGGTGACACACGTTGAGCTAATCAACGTATGTAGTAATAGCCTCGTGATCCGTATACGACCGGCGGCGCGACATATGCGGCTGGCGGAGACGCGTAAACAGCAGCCGGTGCAGCGAAGGTTGACGTCGCTGCCGCGCCCACGGCAACGCCCGCTGCGGCACCTGCGGCAATGGCACCCCCGTAGCAGCAGCCGCGGTAATACCCGCCACCCCAATAGCCGCCGCCGTGGTAGTATCCACCACGCCAATAACCGCCGCCCCGATAGGCTCCGTAGTGAAAGTTGTGAACGCCGCCGAATCGCCCGACCGCAACACCGTGAAAGCCGCCAAATCCTCTGAACACCGCAGCTTGTGCCGGCACAGTTAGCGATGTTGCGGCCACAGCGGCAACCGCCAGCTTCGCTACGCCATGAGGTTCGGCGCCGACATGTTGACTCTGCCTCCCACTCAGAGAGTCGCCGCGCGACTTTTGGCCATAGCGGAGGTAACCGCCAGACTTGACGCGCTGCCACTTAGCCAGCAAGCGCTCGGTGAAATGACAGGACTAACACGCAAGACCATCAACGCGGTTCTCCGCCGGCTACAGGCCGATAAGGTGTTGCTCTGTGACTATCGACAAATTGAGATTCGAGACGTCGATCGACTGCGGGAAATCGCTCGCCTTTTGACATGATAGCCTCGTTCAATATCGAAGTTCGGGTCATCTTAGCTTGCGACTTCTGCTCCGGGTCAAACTGAGAAGAACTCAATGTGAGCCTATGTTTTCCGCTTTGCCCTCGAATGCGGACATTCATCATAGCGGTCGGCATGTCTCAGAAGGGCCAACAGGCGACATCGCAGAGTTGGCCTGATATGAAAGCGAGCGACGAGAGCCGCGCACCTCATGGCCATTCCGCAATGAAGCCGCGGGCCTTGTAGGATTCTATCTTGTCCCACTCGCGCAGCACGCGACGGCGGAATTCAGGATTAGTGTGCCAGAGCGCACGTGGCGTTGCGAACGCATCGATCGTCACCAGCATCTTCTCCACTTCCGGCCAGTGCCGCTGCAGCGTCATCGCATAGCGCCGCGCCGTCCAGGTATTGCCAAGGCAAATCACGCTGCGTACATTCTTCAGTCCCAGCGCCGCATCGATCACCGGCAGCGAGAAGATAACGTTCTCCCCCGTGTTCATCGCGCGATGCTCTTCGAGGATTTTTTCCTCCGGCATGCCGCGCGCGACCATCTCACGCTTGATGATAGCGCATTCAGAAGCGTCCAAGCCGGAGGTCACGCCGCCGCTGACAATGGCCCATTGGCAAAGGCCCCCGCGCCAGAGTTCGTACGCCTTTGCGGCGCGCAGGTCGATATCCTGCCACGTGCCGAACACGAAGAGCAAATCGGCTGCTTTCAGGGCTGTGTCGGCAAAATGCGTCGCGTTGATCGCAGCAATTTCGGCCGCGTCGGGTATGCGATTGTTGCGGTCCTGTCCCACTGCTCTCCTCGCGTCCGGCGGCACGATGCCGCGCATCGTCGCGCGAGCGAAATCACGTTTGTTGTCGCTTGATTACGGCAACAGCGCTTCCGGCCGGAATACCCGCTATGGGTCACGAGCAGCGATGCAAAGCCGCGCGACGACACGTCGGGTATAGCGTTGGCAGCAGACTTGCGAAATTGTGCGAGGTTCTTCGTCTCTGGGCCAACAACAGAAGTAGCACTTAACCACGCTGCCATCGGATGCCCCGATGGTGGGAAGGCGTCAATGCCTCTCGCGGCTGCGGAATACAACTGACGCCGCCTTCACTGCGAACCACGCAACGAAAGCAGCCAGTACCGCCGCATAAAGCGCAAAGAAAGGTCTGTAAGTTTGGCCGTTGACGTATCGGATTAGTTCGAGAGTCTGGAAAAATCCGATGCTGCCCAGCCAAATCAGCCGAACCAGCCATTTCCACAGGATGGGTTTGAGATCATCTACAAGCGATTCGTCTTTTGACATTTACCCGGCAACCTCCTCGGTTGTTTAGCGCGCCGGCATTGTGACCTAGTGATCTCGACGGTCACAAATTGATTAAAATTTCGAAAGCCGACATTACGAAAAGCCGGCCGACGTCTGCTCCGGGTGTGCGCCGTGACAAGGCGGCGCTTTCCAGTGGGTGCAAGTCCCACCCGGCAAACGCTCCAGCCGGAAGCAATCGGAGCAGTCATGGAGGTAACGAAGTGGCTGAAGCCTTCGATTAGCGTGTCACGAATTGGTGACAGCGCGAGTGTG
>NZ_JCAMOR010000188.1:0-2649 GCF_059512385.1 Bradyrhizobium sp. Crot121
GCCACGATCCCGGCCTCAACCGAACCTATGCCGAGATGGCGAGCCATTACGGCACGGCCATTCTCGCAGCCCGGCCGTGGAGCGCGCCAATGGCACGCTGCAGGATCGACTGGTCAAGGAGATGCGGCTTGCAGGACTCTCGACGATGGAGGCCGGCAATGCGTTTCTGCCGCCGTTCATGGAGGATTACAATCGACGGTTTGCCAAGGCACCCTTCAACGACAAGGATGTGCATCGGCTGTTGGCCGAGCACGACGACGTTGATGACGCTTTTGCCTGGAAGGAAGAGCGCACTGTTTCGCACAGCCTGACCCTGCAATACGACAAGGTTGCTCTTCATTCTCGAGCCGACCGAGATCACCCGGCCGCTCGCTCGCCAACGGGTCATGGTGTTTGATTATCCGGACGGTCGCCTGGCGATCAAACATAACGGTCGCGAGTTGCCCTACCGCACCTTCGACAAGCTGCAGCAGGTCGACCAGGCCGCCATTGTCGAGAGCAAGCGGCTGGGGCCTGTGCTGGCTTACATTGCCGAGCAGCAGAAGCTGCTGGATACCAATCGCAGCAGAAAGCCCCGCGCCGGCGGGGCCAGGGCAAAAGCATGTTCAAGGCCGGTTGAGAGCCCTGGGCGGCCGCCCGATCAAGTCGTCCCTATCAAGGTATTGTCATACGGGCGCCCGCCACTTCGCAATCCCGGCCAGCTCCGCGCCGTGCGCCCTCCTCGCCGTACCAGCTGGTGACATTTCTAACGAGCACAAACTGCGACTTGTCTATCGGGTTCCAACAGCTTACTTCCGCCGGTGGTAGAAGAGAGCAATCTCCCTCTATTTCGGGTCCGGGATAGCTTGGGCTATTTCGTCGGCCGTGAAGAATCTCTCAAGCGGTTGAGCCGGAGGAGCGGACCGCCCTGCCTCGGCCAAGAAGCCAAATTCAGGTCCACTAGGCATCGTCGCGTGAACTTGGTCTCTGCCGCCGTTTCCCGAAACTTCCGCCTTGACCGGGTCTCCCGCAGGAGCCGGTGAATCTTTCGGAAGCTTGAGGAAACGCAGGACGCAGGGTAGCGATACGGCTGCAGTCGAGTGCGACCCTAAAGACATTCACATGTGCCCCTCCTATGGCTCGCGGAGGATGCGAGTCAGCAGCTGGAGCTCAGATAAACCGCGGCTCTCAATGGCGTGGGGCAGCCCGTTGCGGCAAGACTTGTTCTTGATTGCACGTTCCGAGTCATTGACGAATCTCTACAGTCCCGCGCGATTTTGTCTTATTGCGCTGTTTCAATCTTACGATTGACGCGGGCGGGGACGTCACGCCGCCATCACGTCGAACTCGACATGAACGCGGTCATAGGGAAATTCCACGCCCCCACTTTCCGTCCGCTCCAAAATCCCCGCGCCCAGCAGCAGCGTCACGTCGGAGTGGACCCCCTTGAAGTCGCGGTCGACCCGACGCGCGACTTCCCGGATTGTCAGCGGGCCGGCTCCGGTCATAACTCGCACGATCTCCATGCGTTTGGGCGCCAGCACCCGCCAAAGGTCGCTGACGCTCTCGAATGAAATTCGGTCGTCGCCAGCCTTACGCTGCCCGTGCGCAGTCGCCAGGATGCGGCGCGTCAGGTCGCTTTGTGTCTCGACGCCCAGGATAACCGTCCGCATGTTCTATCTCCGTTTATTCACGTCACGCCAAAAATCCGCCAGCAGCCGCTCCAGCCCACGAAACGCATAAGAGCTTTCCTTGCCATCCAGGTGGCGATGATCGCCCTTGCCGCGCTCATTGTCGTAACGCACGCGGCAGACGCCGTTCACCACATAGGCGAGCCGGTATTTGTAGCTATGCGGACTGCCCGAGACGGGCTCGGGAACTTCCCACACAACCAGCTCGGCAAATCCGGGGCTGACGACAAGCCGGGTTCGCGTGATTTTACGGGCTTTGGCCATTGATGGAAGTTGTTACGTCAAGATGAGCGTGATGTCAATGAATACATCAACACCAACAATTACGATGGATTTGTTTTACTCATAGGTCAGAAATATAGGCGACATCTGGATGCTTGAAGCAGGAACGCACCAAAGCTGGTCTGTTGCCGATGTCGGCGAGCTGGGCGCGGACTCGATCCGCCTTCTTGTGCGCGGGTCGCCATCATGCGGATTTCTTCCAGGGTTCGATGGTCAAGTTGTCGGCCGTCGCGTTTCATGCCGATAGCATACCAACGCCGCAACAATGTCGCCTATATTTCTGACCTGAGTAAGAGTGGAGGCGTCGCCCTTGGTGGTCATGTTGACCATCGAGCACTATCCTTGCTTCCGCATCGGGCGCTTCATCGCCTCATCGGGTCCGGCGGTGCCATTTCGTGGCGAGTGGGCACTCCCAAACAACGCATCGAGCTGTCTGCTGAGCCAGGCTTCCAGCACTTGGACCTCAGCGTCGGAAAACGCGAAGGGCGCCGTCGATCTCGAATTCAACGTAAGCGCTAAGCCGATACCCAGGGTTCGGGGTTAGATTAGATGTGCGAAGAAGCCTCCGGATTGAACGGAGGTTTGGGATGGGATTGGACGGCAAAAAGGACGTCCATTTTGACAGCTCGTCAGTTGGGGCGGTCAGCCGGCTTGAGGTGCTTGAAGGCCCCTCCGGGCGTGGTGTGCGTTCGGAGGC
>NZ_JCAMOR010000189.1:0-2592 GCF_059512385.1 Bradyrhizobium sp. Crot121
AGCCGCACCAACCCGGCCTTCTCGGCGAGCCTCAACACCTGCACGAACAGCCCGGCCAAGTGTTTGAGGTGCCGCTTGCGGAACTCGGAGATGGTGCGGAAATCCGCGCATCGAGCGCCGCGATCATCATGAAGTCGGCGCGTTCGACGCAGGCCCTGGCGATCCGCCGCGAGGAATAGATGCCGACCGCGTACCCGTTGAGCAGCAGCGCCACCATCAGGCGCGGATCAAACGGCGGCTGGCCGAGCGCACTCCGGTAGTTGCCAGATATCTCGCTGAGGTCCAGGCTCTCCCGCACCAGTTCCACGATGAAACGTGACAGGTGCTCCCGCGGCACGAAATCCTGCACACTCGGCGGCAGCAACTGCGGCTGATCAATCTTCCACGGCCGAAAATACTTGCTCATGGACCAAATCGATCACACTCCCGCCCAATTGAACAGGGAATACTCGGACAGGCTCCTAGGTATCCTGATCGAGCCGCAACTGCAAACCGCAGTCTTAAATCCAGAGTTCAGCTTTGGTTGCGGCAATAGAACCGACGCGCGGTCTCGCCACAATTTCTTCGCGTGTGTAGGCGACAACGATTTCGACATGATGCTTGGCGCGGTACCTGGATCAAGGTGCTGCGCCTGGATGGCGGGCACGAGCCCTACCTGCCGCGGTTGTTCGTCTATCACCGCGAGGCCCAGATGGGATCGAGCTTCAAGGTGATGGAGCGCCGGCTGCTTGCGTCGTCGAACCGGCGCCCATGGTCAGCAACCAGTTTTGCCGGACCTGGATCAGCCGCTCCGGCGTCGCATGCCGGCTGACGACCGGCGTCCTCGTCAACTTCTCCGGTTGATGTGGGAAAGGAATGCCCGGCACCGGCGGCCCGTTGGCGGTACGGATACCTTGATTGGCCAGATAAATGGCGAGCGTCTTCGACGTGCGAGACACGTTGGTCGTTCTGTCCCCGAGATGGGCATGACGGGCGTCAAATAACATGTTGACAACAGGGTGATTTCGCCGTGCAGACGATCCAGAAACACGCGCCATTGGCCTCTGGCGGCAAAGGCCGGAAGTGGATTACGTTTTTGACCGACAGGTATGTCCAGGTTCATGAGCATCAGCGTGTCCTCACATCCTGATGGGGTGGGCTGGTATTGATGAGAGAGCCCTTGTAGCGCCGGACCTTCTCGAATCTCGAGCCGGTCACCGTGGCCAATTCTCGAGATGTTCAAATGAACGTTCGTCTTGCCGCCTGCTCCAATCGGGGCCCGATCGGCGGTCTTTCGGCATATCCATCTCGTTGCGTCGGCTGCGCGATGGATTTACATGGCGCTTACCTCGGATTGCAACCCTATTCAATTAGAAGCGCTCGAACGACACCCATGCTCCTTGATCCCGATGTTGGGAGACGAAATCGATGGACCACAATCGAGCGGGTGCCCGCTTGGATTTTGCTTGGCGAGATTGTAGACGTTCGCTTGTTGCAAGCATCGCGTGATGCTGAGCTCAATGGCTGTGATCCACAGACGGAGGAACACCGCGCTTGCGGCCAGCAATGGCATGACAAGGATGGAACCCGCGCCGAAGGACCGCTCAACAAAGGAAGAGCAACAGCACGAACAGTGCGGCCGCGGCGGCGATGGAAATGAGCATCTAACCGCGGAACACGATTTGCGGTTGCTAATGGAGTCTGTCCAGCTCGTAATGAACATTTTTCGGCAGGACCTCCGGTACGTTGAGTGTTTGCCGGACTTCGAGACGTTCACGGCCATCTCGACTTCGGATCGGCCGTGACGATCGCAGGCCCCGCCGTTCCGACAGTTCCATGACAGCCTGCAGCTGCGCGACCGCAGCGCGCTTGGCGGCGGGCCTTCCATCGCGGCCCGCACCCACGTGCTCCGACATTACCCTGCCATGATGCCCCTCTCGCTGATTTTCGGAGATCGGGTGGCGGACTCCGGCAATCGCTGCAGGTTTGTGTTGGCGAGACTTCACAACGCTTACCGCAACGCGCGGACGGAGAAACTCGCCGGCTGCGCAAGGCATCGACGTGATGCATATCGAGCCGGCAGTCAGCGATAGCCGGCCGACGTGCAAAAGAAGTACGCTCGATGACCGGTCCCTCGCGGCCAAGCAACGCGACGACGGCTGGAGAAGGCAGAAAGGTCTTGTCGACAAATATCATCGGCTGTTTGCCGATCACGCGGGCGCTGCGCTCGCGGGGACGGGAGAGCCGATATCGAGGTCGTCGATCTCCGTGCTCAAGCCGGCGAGCAATCAACCGGTTGAACATAAGGTGAAACGCTATCTCGGAAACATCCCGTCGCGAATCACCGCGCGCTCCTTATCTTAGACCTTGAGCTGGAGAACCGCTTTCATTTGGGTTGATCCCGCCGCTTAGGTCGTGAGTTCAATCAGCTTTGGTTTACGCGCAATCAAGTTCGTAAATTCCATAATCAATGTTCCGCACGGGAGTGCTGCACGATGGGTGACGAGTCCTGTACCGAAACTCTCCGCAAAATGATTGAGCACCAGATCGAAGCTGTTGCGGCGGCTATCTGTGAAGGCAAGAGCGCCGTCGAAGCCGCATGCCGTCTGGAGT
>NZ_JCAMOR010000190.1:0-2587 GCF_059512385.1 Bradyrhizobium sp. Crot121
GTTCCCAGCATGGAGTTTGAATCAGATATTCCTCCAATTGGGAATCCCGATTCCGGTAAAAAACAACATGCTCTAGCTCGTCAGTCGCGATGAAGAACTTCTCAAGTTCCTCCCGGATTGGCTTTGTCAGATCGTCAACGTCGCGCAATGCCTGCTCCGAGTGCGAGTTGCGGGGCACCGCAAGCAGGCGGTCGTTGCGCTCGGATTTCTTTTTACTCTTCTGTTCGATCTGAAGGACGCCAATAACGCGGCAGGTGACGACAAGTCCCGGAGAGGTTGCCGCGTCATGGATCACCATGATGTCGAGCGGGTCGCCGTCGTCTGCTTTGGTCGAGGGCACAAAGCCCCAGTCATGAGGATAGGTAAGCCCGTCAGCAGTGACTTGCTGAACGCGAAGCTTTCAAGCTTAGGGTCATAGGCGAACTTGGCACGGCTTCCGCGCGGCGTTTCCACAACAACATGGACCTCCCCATCTTCCGTAAAGGGCGGAAAGTTGAAAAAATTCGGCATGTCGCCTCTTTTAGGAAAAGCGCGAAGGAAGAGATGAGCGAGGAATTCCGTTCATCTTCACGAAAATGATCCCGCCGCACGCTGGTGCGAGAAGGGCACGCCATTCAAGGAACTCGGTCTCGACGATCCGAAATGGAGCGACGACGAGCTACCGACTTCATGATGGCGTATCCGATCCTGATCAATCGGCCTATCGTCGTCACACCGAACGGCGCGCGGCTACGCCGCGCTACGCTATAGCCGCAGGACAGACGCTGAGGCTCGACAATGCTTGCTCGGCGAGCTCCGAGCCAGCGGCAGTACTACATTTGGTACGACATGATCGATCGAGGTGCGGCTTAAGTGCTGCTGCTTCGCTTTTCGAAATGTCCCGGTCCAATCCATCATGGGTACAATGCAAAATCGATGCGCTAACATGCTGATTCTATTAGCACTTCGGACATCAATCGGTCTATTCGTTTTTTTGGGCGATAGCGGTTCAGATATTCATCGTCGATCTATTCCCTCATGTTTCCCAATCGGTTACTGGCTTACGTGATTGCCATGCTAAGCAGGCCCTTGGATCTTTCGGGTCTCCGGTACTGCGTGCGTCGCAGTACTGAGTGAGTTCGTGCAGTACCGCGCCAATCCCGTCCACCTTGTCCATCTATTTGCTTCGGCCCGAAAGTATCGTGCCGGTCTTCACACGCCTAGCACTGCAACGTCCCGGTCGTAGTTTTGGCGGCGATTGAGAAGGACGCTTGCCGATTTCTGTTCGCAGCGGATGCTTGCGTCTACAGAAAGGCGCGCTGAAAGCCTCAACCAACATTGGTGTGGTCGACGAACGAGCGTTGCCCTCCGAAGGCAAGGGTCACACGTTCGAATCGTGTCGGGTACGCCATTTTTTTGTTGTTTTCCAGCGCTGTATGCGTGCTTCGATAAAGACTTTGGGCCGCCGGCTCGTCCGGACGAGTAAGCAATCCGAAGACAAAGTCGCAGTTGAATGCCGATAACTTCGACCCGCCGAAAGCGCTCGTTACCTTAGCGCGGAGGATTTGCTCAGGCGTTAGGTTGTCACGTAGTTCTTTTCGTGAGCACGTCCGCGCGTGCCTGATCCGGGGCGAAGAGATCATCAGCACGTTGCACTTGCTACGCCGGTCTCGCTGACGGGGGTTGTCTCTTCTGTATCATCTGCAGCAAGTGGAGCAGCTGCCCTAGGGTGCACCGAACCATGCTGACACACTTCAAATCGAAGTTATTTGCCGGGTTCTGCTACTTCGCCGCCGTCGGCAGCGGTACCGGATTATCCGAAAGGGTACGCAGATAACTAATCAGATCGGCCCGTTCGCCCTCTCTCGGGATACCGGCAAAACTCATTGCAGTGCCGGGGATGTACCCTCTTGGACTGGCAAGAAACTTATTCAACTCCTCAAAGGTCCACGTGCCGCCCTTCGCCTTCATGGCCGCAGAGAAATTGAATCCGCGCCCCTCGCCCCGGTGATCGTTGACGATTCCGTAAAGATTTGGGCCAACGCGGTTGGGGCTACCCTTCTCGAAGGTGTGACAGGACGCGCATTTTCTGGCCGACTCAGCTCCCCTCTCGACCGAGGCGGTCTGCAGCAGCTTCTCGATTGGCTCAGAGGCTGCCGGCGCGGCTTCCTGGTCGCCACCATGCGCTTCTTCCTTCACCGCGATCTCATAGCCCGGCTTTGTCGGTATCGCGGGCGCGAAAATTGCGCTGGCGGCGAAGTTCGTCACCAACACAAGGATGCAAGTTCCCAGAATTGCACCGAGTATCTTGTTCAACTCGAAGGAATCCATTTTTAACTCCCCCTCTCCGCGCAGTTCGAGCGATACCGTCTTGTGCGAGCCGCCGACCAACATTTTTCCGCCGCCCGCGAGGCCGAGCGACACACGTCACTCACCCTCCCTGTTTGCCCCTGAGAACGCCACGGCTATCCAAAGCCGCCAACATCAAGGGAAAAATTGCGTTAGCTATCAGATCGCCCTCAGAACAAAGACTAGGTCGCGTGGACAGTTATCTTAGCCAGAGCAGAGTTGCGGCGATAGCGACGACAGCGAAGTAATTTCGTGCGGT
>NZ_JCAMOR010000191.1:0-2547 GCF_059512385.1 Bradyrhizobium sp. Crot121
TTGAGATAACCGTAGATGTAAAGCTTCAGAAGGACTGCCGGATGATAGGAGGGCCGGCCCGTCTCCTTCGCGATCACACGCTCAAACCCCAGTCCATGCAGGTCGAGCGCCTCGACAAACACATCGATCACATGGGCCGCGTTGCCCTCGCTTATCCAATCCTCCAGACATTCCGGCAAGAGCGTCAGCTGGGATCTGTCCGCGCCTTCAACGAAGCGTCCCATCCGTATCCCCCAATCAGGAAACGGAGGAATCGTAGCCGACTCGTGGCTTTTCACACAGCCAGGGTCATGAGGCGAAATTCTCGGGACAGGCACAAAGCGTCCGCATTACCCCCGGAAGCGGACGTCGCATTTTGTGAGTACGCGCCCTAGACTTGTGGCTCAGCCAGGCGCGACGCATGCGCGACGACGCCCTTAAGATCGCCATGCGCGGCCCCGATAAGGAAGACAAGCTCGCAGCATGAAATACATCGAGGACGGCCCCTAGGCCATCCAGAAAAGGTAGCCCAGAAGTCGCGCACCAAGCGGCAGCACCAAGCGTCCCAATTCCCTCTGCCAGCGCTCCAAAAAGCAGCCCGGTCGTGAGAACCGGGCTGCCAAGTTGCAGTTGCACAACACGCCATGGTGGTGAAACGTGCGTGCGGCCATAGAAACCTCGCTAGAACAGGCCGGTTCCCACAGTCGGGAAAAATATGCAACGCAGGCTCAGAGGAACGAAGCAGTCGCTCAAACGTACTTCGACCTAGTCATTGTACGCAAAAATTCCGCAGGCCGGGGTCAAGTCTTTCTTCAATAAGCCGCCAGGATCGGAAAATCTTTGGGAGACCGTTCATGACCAAGGAGCCGCTCTCGGTAGACGCGGGCAATGTTCCCGAAACGCTTTGCGTAGGAAAAATCAATTTCGCATCAGGGCCTGGACCGCTCATGACTCTTACATTTACAAACGTTCGACCAAAGGCAGGTCCTTTATTTGATTCCAATAGGATTGAGCATGAAAGCATCGTGCGTGCTCGCATTGTCACAACGTTGGACAATTTGATTGCATTACGAGATCTTTTGAACACTTCGATACAACAAACGCCAGCTCCCTCCGCCAGCAGCGAGGCCGTCAAGCTCCATTGTGATGTGTTGTTGGCCGGCCGGATTTTGGAACGCTAAAGATGGGGCCGAGTTTAAGTGCGGCCGTCATCCAGGCGGAGGCCCGAGACAAGGAAGGGCCGAACCATGACAACGTTCCGAACCGACCAAGTTGACGACAACAGGGTGAACATCAAGCGCGCCCCGAACACGCTGGCCGGATCGGTCGCCCGGGTCGACGATCACTGGCGCGTCGAGATCATGTGGAGCGGCCCTGGCGGCGCCATCAGCTACGAGGCGACATCACTGCCCCGCGCGTTGGCGTTTATAGATGGGGTCGACGCGGCATTCGAACGGGTGATAATGCTCGGGTAAGCGCTAAAACCGTAGGCCGAAAGCATGGCAGCCAAGGCGCCAGAATAGCCCGCTCACAGCTCGTTCGCCTTCTCGGCCGCAATGGCGCGCTCTAATCCGACGCGGCCAGGCTCGGTGACCGGCCAGTTCTGCGAAAAACTTCCGTTTGTCCACGTCAGTCGCAACGTCGCGGATTTGAGCGCACTCTGCCCACAACTTCGGCGCCCTTCCAGATGCGCCTGTCGATTGCTCTCTCTCAATAAATGCCGCTAACGTACAATCGCGGTCAGAAATTCGTCGCCCGCGAAACCTACGAGCCGCCGCCCGCACGAGCGCTCACATATGATGAGCAGCCCGGGAACAAGCGGCAACAACAGCCATGGCCATCTCCCTGCGAATCGAGTTTACAATGGGCGTCCCGCGCCATCGTAAAACCGATGAAGCCGGGTCCGGATTTGCCCCTCTGTAAGCTCAACCGCGCGTGTGCTCGGGCCCCATTCGCGGCGCGCTGGGTATGCTGCTATGCGAAGCAGCGACGATTTCAACGCCGGCAACGATTTTTCGAAGCGAAAGCAAATCGGACATCTTTCGTGCCAGCACGTCCGTATCTGACGCCAGTTGCTCGCAAAGCTCGTTGGCACTGCATGTTGAAGCGCGCATACCAGCCGCCCTCCCTATTTAGAAGGGAACGGATCCTAATATAGTCGGGAAAATTCGGCAATTAACTAATTGTACCTTAATTTTTTTACTGTATAATTTAATTTCACATTTAATGTCGGTCAGAAATAAAGTAGAAGGCAATGACGACCGGTTTTGGCATGGCGGCCGCGATTTTGGCCCTCGCTCTGACGACGGTCACCCCGCCTGCGCAAGCCTGCAACGACAGGGGAAATTGCGCAAAAGCGCCGGGCCAGAACAAGCACGTCAGCGGAGCCCCTGGGCCGATCGCCGGTGCAGGTCTTCCGATCCTTGCCGTTGGCTACGGCGTCTACTGGCTCATCAGGCGCCGCAGGAAGCAGGACTGACATTTTCTTGATACTAGGCTGTGTGGACTCTTGGGATTCTCAAATCAGACGGAACGTGATTCAAGGCTTTCTTTTAGGAGGAAGCCTTG
>NZ_JCAMOR010000192.1:0-2539 GCF_059512385.1 Bradyrhizobium sp. Crot121
CCAAGGTGGGTCGCTACTCCTTTCCTGTATCGAACTTTCATCGACTATCCTTCGCCAGTTTCACTGGCGCACTATCCGTCCGGTGAGGACCCGGGATACCTGACCTTGCGGAGTTCCGTGTTTAAAGTGGATGGAGCAATCCGTCGGATCTTAGCGTGTCAATCGCTTCGGCGAGAGTGAGGCCGCGATGGAGGCAGAACCATTCTCCGGTGTGACGGTGCCACTGGATGTCGAAGCGATCACGGCTGATCCAGTCGAGGCGAGCGAACGGGGCGTCAAACTCTTCGCCGAGGTTCTCTAGAAAGCCGGAGCGGTAGCGTTGAATGAAGCGATATTTGGTGCCGTGCCACTTTCCCAGGATATCGACGGGATAGTTGAACTGCGTCGGTCGGATAGTGGGCAGGAAGCGGGGCTTCAAAAAGTCGTCGATCAACTGCTGGCAGGCGGCCGTCACCGCCAATTTATCTGCCGCGGACAGACCGCTCGCTCTCATGTGTCCTCTTGGCTCACGCTGCTTCGACATGATCAGGCGTTGGCTTTCGCCAGTTCCAGGGCAGAAGCTCGTCCAGCCTCTGGATAGCATGATCATTGATGCGCGCGAGCACGTCGGCGAGCCAGGCCTGCGGATCGACGTCGTTGAGCTTGGCGCTGGCAATCAGGGTGTAGATGGCAGCCGCACGCCGGCCGCCCTCATCGGAGCCGGCGAAGGTCCAGTTTCTTCTTCCTACGGCGACGGCCCGTAGCTCACGTTCGGCGGCATTGTTCGACATGCAAAGGCGCCCGTCATCGAGGAAGCGGGTAAATGCATCCCAGCGGCTGAGGCTGTAATTGATCGCCTTGGTCGTGTCGTTGTTTTTGGAGAGCTTGGCGCGCTGCTCACGCAGCCAAGCCTGCAGCTCAACGACCAGGGGGCGACTGCGCTCCTGGCGTACACGCAGACGCTCTTGCGGCGTCAGACCGTTAATCTCGCGCTCGATGGCGAACAGGGCATCGATGCGCTTGACCGCCTCGGCTGCAATCGGTGCCTTGGTGAGCCGTGCGAGGTCAAAGAACTTGCCTGCCGTGGGCCCAGCACGCCGCCTCGACGATCGGGCCTACTTTGCGACTGGCCGCGTAGAGTTTGCTGAAGCCCCGGTAGGCGTCGGCCTGCATCAGTCCGGCATAGCCTGCCAGATGCTGTTCCGGATGCTCACCGCCACGATCCGGCGAGTAGAAGAACACCGCCGCCGGGGGATCCGGTCCGGCAAATGGCCGGTCGTCGCGCACATAGGTCCAGAGCCGGCCGGTCCGGGTCTTGCCTTTGGCAAGGACCGGCACCGTGGGGTGAGTAGGCCGGAGGGATTTCACCTCCGGCCTCTCGCAGAACCAGGGCGTGAGGCTCTCACCTCACCCGGCTCCCATCAGGCAAGCTTGTCGCCAATACCGAGTTGCCAGTGAGCAAAGAGTCTGCGGTTCTCGCGAGCGATCTTCTCCAGGAAGATACGAGCGCGCCCCAACCGATGGCGGAAGCGCTTGTACTTTCGCTTCAACCAGATAGCTATTGTTTGGTTGATGTAGCGGGCCATCGGATATAGCGCCGAGCGCATGTATTGCCCATAGTACGCGATCCACCCCCGAACTATCGGGTTTAGTTCGCGGGCAATGTCGTCCAGCGTCAGATTTGGCCGCCTACGAAAGTTCAAGTCTCGGATCGTTGCCCGCATCGCGTTCAGCACTGACTTGCTGACCGCCGGAGTGAACCCGCAGAAAATTTTCTGCGAGTACGGCCCCCGGACTGACCTCGGCCGGAAGCAATATCCGAGAAAGTCGAACATAACCGTCTCGCTCTTGCCTTGGCGTCGATCGTCCTTGCAGTAGACAATCCTCGTCTTCGTCGGATGCAATTCCAGACGACACTCGGCCAGTCGAATTCTCAGCGCTTCGCAAACGCTCTGCGCCTCCACCTCACTCTGGCAGTGTATCAACCCGTCGTCAGCATACCGGCACCACCTGAGTTCAGGGAACGTTCGTGCCATCCAGAGATCAAATGTATAGTGCATGAAGAGATTGGCGAGAATCGGGCTCACTACTCCCCCTTGCGGGGTGCCGCAGCTTCGCTCGACGACAGCTCCATCCTCTTGCGCAATCGGCGCTGTCAGCCATCGTTCGATGTAGAGCAACGCCCACTCGCACTTTGCATGTTTCCGGACAGCCCGCAGCAGAAGCTCGTGGTCAATGTTGTCAAACAGCCCCTTGATATCGAATTCAAGAACCCAGTCGTACTTCCAGCAACGCTTGCGCGTGACGCCTACGGCATCAAGAGCCGATTTGCCGGGCCTATAGCCATAGGAATCCGCCAGAAAGATTGCGTCCAGAGTCGGTTCAATGAGTTGTTTGGCAACTGTTTGTGCCACGCGATCCGCCACAGTTGGCACCCCGAGGATCCTTTGGCCTCCGCTCTTCTTCGGAATGGAGACGGCACGAACAGGTGGCGGGAAGTAGGCGCCTGAGCTCATTCGATTCCAAATCTTGTAGAGGTTACTCTTCAAGTCGGATTCAA
>NZ_JCAMOR010000193.1:0-2493 GCF_059512385.1 Bradyrhizobium sp. Crot121
AGGCCAAGCTTTGCTATATGGGCCACGCCACCATGGAGAACCGGCACGGGCTGGCGGTGGCCGGCAGGGTCACGCATGCCAATGGCATCGCCGAACGCCGGGCTTCGGAGACCATGCTGAAGGCGAGACGCAAAGCCGCAGGCTGCCGCATCACGGCCGGTGAGGACAAGGCGTACGATACGGCCGATCACGTCGCCAATCTTCGCGCCATCGGCGTGACGCCGCATGTGACACAGAACCAGGCCGTCACCAAAACCGGCAAGAACCGCAACAGCGCCATCGACGAACGAACCGCGCGGCATCCGGGATACGGCATGTCGCAATCGCGCCGGGCGATGGTCGAGTGCATTTTCGGAAGGGGCAAGCAGCATGGCACGATGCGCAAGACCAAACATCGTGGCATCGCTCGCGTCGCCGCCGACTTCCTGCTCAATCTGATCGCCTATAACCTGATCCGGATTCCCAAACTGCTTGCCGTTTAGCCACCCCGCGTCAGGGGGGCACCAACCAACAGGTTAAAAAATTACATCCAACTCCACCGCGCCGCTCCAACAACGACCGCCGACAATACGAAAACTCTCCATTTCAAGCTTTTTCAGCAGACTGCTTTAGAGGGTATCCGATCATGTCATTTGCAACGCGCGACGGCCGTGACTGGACACCGGAGTACCTGATGTCGATTGATGCCAAGAAGTGCATCGGCTGTGGCCGTTGTTTCAAAGTCTGCGGTCGCGACGTCATGACGTTGAAGGGCATCAACGAGGAGGGCGATCTTGTCGATCTGGACGACGACGAAGACGATGAGATCGAGAAGAAGATTATGGTGATGAATGACCAAGGCGCTTGTATCGGTTGCGGCGCCTGCGCCCGGGTTTGTCCGACCAACTGCCAAACTCACCAAACCGCCGCAACGCAAGCCGCTTGAGAGCGAGCTCTGTCCGCCTTTTGCCGCGAGCAAGCGGGAGTTGGGCGGCGAAGCCATGAACTGCGCTCGAGGATAGACCCGCTTGGCGCCGGGCGCATTCCCACCAGCTTGCGGATGCTGAGTCGCCCCGTCCCCAGAAAGAATCATGTCTTCGTCGGCCGCAGGTATGGGGTTCGGATGGCTCGAAATGTCTGCGCTACTATGGATCGGATACCGGCAGCCTCAATAACTTCATTCCGCTGTCGCGAAGAATGCTCAGAACAGCTCTACGGGAGGAACATCATGATCTCACGTCGTCTTGTGATCGGTGTGCTCGGGGCGGGACTGGTAGCGTTCGCGCTCCTTGCCACCCCGGTGGCGCTGGCCTTTTCGCCCGAAGCGCGCAATGCGAAGCTTGATCAAACCCTTAAGGAATTGGTCGAAGGCTGCAGTACTCCGGGTATTGTGGTGCTGATCCTTCAGAATGGCCGCCCGGTCTACAGCCGCAGCGTCGGCGTTCGCAAGGTGGGGAGCGCCGTGCCGATCGGCGAGAACGACATATTCCGCCTCGCCTCAATGACCAAGGCTGTCACCTCGGTGGCAGCGATGATCCTTGTCGAGCAGGGCAGGGATCGGCCTGGACGATCCGGTCAGCCGTTTCCTGCCCGAGTTCGCCAAGTTGCAGGTGCGCGGTCCTGACGGCACTGAGGGTCCTGCGAGCAGGCCGCCGACAATTCGCGAACTGCTGACCCATACGGCCGGATTCTCCTATAACTTCATCAATAATCCCCGGCTCGTTAATGCATACCGCGAAGCGCGCGTGACCGACGGGCTAGACCAGGGCGAGGTAACCACGGCCGAAGCGATGCAGCGTCTCGCCTTCGTTCCGCTTGGCTATGAGCCTGGTACAGGCTGGGAATACTCGCTGGCCACTGACGTGCTCGGGGCTGTCATCGAGAAGGTGACGGGAGCCAGCCTGGGAGCTTTTGTAACCGAGCGCATCGCAAGACCTCTGCGCATTGAGAGCTTTGTGTTCAACGCACCTGAGACCATGCGCTCACGGTTCGTGCAGGTGACACGGCCCGCACAGGTCACGGGCGCACTCGGCACGGGCTACGTTCCGGTGGTGGCACCTGAGGCTGTGCCGTTCCCTCCAACCAAGGGCACCGCCGATTTCGACCCGAACCGCGCCTTCTCTCTGACCGCCTATCACTCTGGCGGCGCCGGCATGAGCGGCACTATCGGGGACAACGGGCGGTTCCTGCAAATGCTGCTGAACGAAGGCGAACTCGACGGCGTGCGGGTGCTCCGCGCGGAAACGGTGCGGCAGATGACGCAGAACGCGACCGGCAACATGCCGACGCTTCCCGGGCCGGGTTGGGGCTTCGCGCTGGGCTTTGGGATCGTGATCGATCCGGCTGCAGCCAAGAGCCGCCTTCCGGCGGGCAGCTACGGGTGGGGCGGCATCTATGGCATGCAGTTTTGGATCGATCCGGCAAACCGCGTCGTGGGCCTAGTACCCACTTTTCATAGAACGTGAGTCGTGATTCAAGATCGGGATGATTCCCGAAGCAAGAGAAGTCCGCGTT
>NZ_JCAMOR010000194.1:0-2465 GCF_059512385.1 Bradyrhizobium sp. Crot121
GCCGGCTCGTTCTTTTTCTCTGAGATGAAGCGGACGATATCTTCCGAGAGCCCCTTGGGGGCCTTTTCGGATTCGATCAGCGTCTCGAACCCATATCGATACTGATCGACGTCGATCCGTCGGACACGGTCGACCGTCTCCTGTACAGCAGGCATTCAATCCTCCGCTCGCGGTTTCAAGGACCGCGGTGGATCAGTTCTAAAGAGTGGTACGGTTGCTTAGTGGACGAAAAACCCGCTTAGAACCGTTCAAGCTGTGTTTCGTCCCACTCTAAGTAAGGTATCGGCGAGCTTTAGCCAAGCCTTTACGGCCAAATCTATGTCTGTGGTGGATGTAGACCAGCCAAGACTAAGTCGCACTGCTCCCTGGGCGAGGTCCGGCCGGAACCCCATCGCGCCCAGCACATGTGACGGCTGGACCTTTCCCGAGGAACAGGCGGAACCTGAGGATACTGCAATTCCGGCGAGATCGAAGCCGATCACGGCGGTTTCCGCCTTCAAACCTGGAACGGTGAATAGCGTGGTATTGGGCAGCCTCGGCACGCCGTCCGAGAATACAATAATACCACTTACTTCTCTCAGGCCAGCCTCAAGTCGGTCCCTCAGGGCCCGCAGCCGGACTGTGTCGGTCTCGAGGCCCGCCATCGTGGCCTTGGCAGCCGCGCCAAAGGCCGAGATGCCGGCGACGTTCTCGGTACCGGCGCGGCGCCCGAGTTCCTGGCCGCCGCCGCGCAACAGGGGTTCGAGCCTCTCCACTCCCTCCGCCAGGACCACGGCCCCGACGCCCTTGGGGCCGCCGACTTTGTGCGCGGACAGCGTCACCAGATCCGCCTGCAATGATTCGAGAGCGAAGGGAATTTTCCCGAAGGCCTGGATCGCATCGACGTGGAGCAGTCCGCCGGCCGCATGAACGATCTCGGCCGCCTTTTCGACCGGCTGCAGCGCGCCGGTCTCGTTGTTGGCCAGCATCACCGACACCAATGCGGGCGGGCCATCGGCCAGCTTGCTACGGAGGTTATCGAGGTCCAGCACGCCTGACGATGTCACAGCCACGGTCTCGATCGCTTCAGCCGCAAAGCGCCCGCCTGATAGCACCGAGGCATGCTCGATCGCAGACACCAGGAGCCGCTGGACGGGAGCACTACCGCTACGTCGCACCCCAGGCGTCAATGCCAGCACATTCGCTTCCGTGCCGCCTGAGGCAAACACCACGTCCTGCGCCTTAGCGCCCACCGCCGCGGCGATCGCGCTCCTGGCGTCCTCGACCAGCCGACGTGCCTGTCGCCCCTCGGCATGCACCGAGGACGGATTGCCGCACAGCTCCCATGCCACCGCCATCGCCGCCTTCGCCTCGGGGCGAAGCGGCGTGGTCGCATTCCAGTCGAGATAGACGCGATTCGTCATGGAGTATTATAATACCTCAGAATTTCTTACGAATCCTTGCCTGCAATCTTCGCTCGAATCCCTAGGCCAGTTGGTGATTGCCGCGCCGCCCGCAATCACCAGCTAACGCATTGAACACGCTTGGCGTTGTTCAATATGCTTGCTTTTTGCCCCTCGCCTCATGCTAGAACGCGGGCCTCAAAACCAACCGAGGCGTCGTTCGTTCGCGGGAAGCCGCCTGACGGCGCCGTTCACGGTAAATCCAGCCACTTTATCTGCCGGGGGCCGATGAAGTCAGCACAACTCGGTTGATTGCTCAGCGCCAACCAAGGGTCAAGCGTAGGATCACTCAAGGGATCACTGATGCCTGAAGTTATTTTCAACGGCCCGGCGGGCCGTCTCGAAGGCCGCTACCACCCGGCCAAGCAGAAGAACGCGCCGATCGCCATGATCCTGCATCCGCACCCGCAGTTTCACGGCACGATGAATCACCAGATCGTCTACCAGTGCTACTATGCCTTTGCGCATCGCGGCTTCTCGGTGCTGCGTTTCAACTTCCGTGGGGTCGGTCGCAGCCAGGGCTCGTTCGACCACGGCACCGGCGAATTGTCGGACGCGGCCTCCGCGCTCGACTGGGCGCAGAGCATCAATCCCGAGGCACGTGCCTGCTGGGTCGCGGGCTTTTCGTTCGGCGCCTGGATCGGCATGCAGCTCCTGATGCGCCGGCCCGAGGTCGAGGGATTCATCTCGATCGCGCCGCCGGCCAATCTCTATGACTTCTCGTTCCTGGCGCCCTGCCCGTCCTCCGGGCTGATCGTGCATGGCGACAAGGACGCCGTGGTGCCGCCCAAGGACGTCAACACGCTGGTCGAGAAATTGAAGACACAGAAGGGCATCGTGATCGATCAGCAGATCATCCCCGGCGCCAACCACTTCTTCGACGGCAAGCTCGAGCCGTTGATGGAAACGGTGACCGGCTATCTCGACATGCGCCTCGCCAACGTGCGCTAGGCTGTGTGGACTCTTGGGATTCTCAAATCAGACGGAACGTGATTCAAGGCTTTCTTTTAGGAGGAAGCCTTG
>NZ_JCAMOR010000195.1:0-2413 GCF_059512385.1 Bradyrhizobium sp. Crot121
GGTCCGCTCCGTTTATCAAAACGGAACGGCATCCGCACCACCTAAGCCGCTGGTCCAAAATCCGGGGTCCACTTCACACTGGATATATGGCTTTGTCTCCTTTCTTTGTTTGTGCATCTATGTACTCGTGTGGGGCCGTGAATCGCAATGAGGGGGATGTCCCGATCGGTGTTGAACTACGTCGGCCCGACGTAGTTCAACAGCGATCGGGACATCCCCATGCGATGGCTCTGGACATCGAACAACGCTGACGCGTTGACCGCATACCCACAGCAACCACAGCAGACGATGCCTCTGGCATAGCCGCAGGAATAACATCAGAAGCGGCCACATTTCCAACTAACAAAACGGTTCAAGCGGCTCTCGCTTCGCGTGTACGAAGTCGGCGCGGACATGACGGCTAACGCTCGTGGCTAAGCCGCGACCTTTTGACTCACAGGCGGACATCTGGCGCGATTTTTTTTCGTTCCCATGGTTGTAGGCATGATGGCCACAACTTTCGTACTGCTCCCGCCGCTCTCGTCTGGCGCTTAGGCCACCAATGTTGGGAAAGCGACTTGCAGTCAGATGAAGAACAATATCCGTTGCACGGAAAGGAGATACATGAACCACGCCTACAAAATTGGATGCATCACTATCGTCGATAATGATCTCAATCTTATCCAGACGATGGACGAATATTTGAGAAACAACAACTTGTGTACGGCCTTGGTGCGTACCCGCGAAGAAGCGCTGACCCGCTACAACAACGATGAGGTCATCATTGTAAATATGGACCTCGTCCGGCACAACGGATTCGAGCTCCTGCGTACTCTCCGTGATCGAGGAGATGTTCCCATTATTGTCGTAGGGAGCCGACGGGATGAGTACGATGCTGTGACCTGGCTGAACTCCGGTGCCGATGAATATCTAACGACACCACTGTCCATGGCTCGGCTTCTCGCTCACATCAACGCTCTGAGCAGGCGCCGGGTTCGCTTCACAGCTGGAATGAGAAGCCGCGCGCAGGGCGCACGATGGCTCTTCGCGGGGTGGGAGCTGCGCCTCAAATCTCGAAAACTCTATGATCCTTCAGGCCGGGTGGTACCCTTGACTGCGGCGGAATATTCGCTCCTGGTGACCTTTGTTGAATCAGCAGAACGGGCATTGTCGCGAGAATACCTACAACGGGCCACGCGTGTGCACGGAGAAATACTCGATCGCAGCATAGATGTTCAGATCCTCCGTTTGCGTCGCAAGCTTGAAGGAGATGCGCAGGCTCCCCGATTGATAAAAACTGTGCGTGGAGTGGGTTACTCGTTTACGATGCCGGCTGCCCGCGCTTGAAGTCTTCCTCGTGATAGAGATCCGACGCGCCAACTGACGCCGGCTGCCGCTCAGCGGAAGGTCAAGTCAGATTATGACGACGGCGCTTCTGCAGTGAGATAATCCGGTTGAGCAGCGCGCGCTGGCGCGCCACCGCCTCGTCTTCGTCCGACTTCAACACAGGTTCTGTCTGATGGGCCTTTGCGCCCGCGAATGTACGATCCCCCGCCTCGTGCTCGCACCGTTTCCTTATTGCCCTCATGGGCGGCGCTTCGCGAGCTGCTTTCAAAAAAATGGTAGGGCCCGCCGCCAAGCGCGCTGCGGTCGCGCATCTGCAGGCCGTCATGAGCCTGTCGGAACGGCGGGCCTGCTCGATCGTGGGCGCGGATCGGAAGATGATCCGTTATCGCTCCAGCCGCCCTGCGGACGCGGCTCTGCGCGGCCGGTTGCGCGATCTCGCCAACGAGCGGCGGCGTTTCGGCTACCGCCGGCTGTTCGTCCTGCTGCGGCGGGAGGGCGAGCCATCGGGGATCAACCGGATCTACCGGCTTTATCGCGAGGAAGGGCTCACCGTCCGCAAGCGGCGGGCTCGCCGCAAGGCCGTGGGGACCCGGGCCCCGATCCTGGTCGAGGCCAAGCCAAATGCCCGCTGGTCGCTGGACTTCGTCCACGACCAGTTCGCCAATGGCCGACGCTTCCGCATCCTCAACATCGTCGACGACGTCACCAAGGAATGCCTGGGCGCCATTCCGGACACGTCGATCTCGGGGCGGCGCGTGGCCCGCGAACTGACGGCCATCGTCGAGCGGCGTGGCAAGCCAGGAATGATCGTGTCCGACCATGGCACCGAGTTCACCTGCAACGCCATGCTGGCTTGGTGCAAGGACGCAGATATCGATTGGCACTTCATCGCACCGGGAAAGCCGATGCAGAATGGCTTCGTCGAGAGTTTCAACGGCCGGATGCGCGATGAACTGCTCAACGAGACCCTGTTCTTCGATCTGGATGACACCCGCGTCAAGGTCGCGGCTTGGGTCGCCGACTACAATATCCGGCGGCCTCACTCGTCGCTGAAATACCTGACCCCCGCGGCCTATGCCGCCCACCT
>NZ_JCAMOR010000196.1:0-2383 GCF_059512385.1 Bradyrhizobium sp. Crot121
GACCGACGAGGCAATGAGCCCGTTGCGCCGGCGCATGATCGAAGACATGACGATCCGCAAGTTGGCCCCGAAGACCCAACATGACTACGTGCAAAGGGTCAAGAACTTCGCGGCGTTTCTCGGGCGCTCGCCCGATACGGCGAGCTTCGAGGACGTGCGGCGCTACCAGCTGCATCTGGCGGCGAGCGGCGTTGGCGTGCCGACCATCAATCAGACCGTCTCGACCCTCGGTTCTTTTTCAAGGTCACGCTGAAGCGCCACGAGATTGTCGAGCACACCCATGTCGTTCACGAGCCGCGCAGGCTGCCGGTGGTGCTCAGCGTCGAGGAGGTGGCGCGGCTGCTCGCTGCCGCGCCGGGGCTGAAGTACAAGGCGGCGCTGAGCGTGGCCTATGGCGCCGGCCTGCGCGCTGCCGAGGTGGTTTCGCTCAAGGTCGCCGACATCGACAGCAAGCGCATGATCATCCGCGTCGAGCAGGGCAAGGGCGGCAAGGACCGTAACGTCATGCTGTCGCCACACCTGCTTGAGTTGCTGCGGGCCTGGTGGAAGGCGGCGCGGCCGCAGGGCTGGCTGTTCCCGGGCCGCGATCCGGCCCAGCCGATGACCACACGCCAGCTCAATCGCGCCTGTCACGCCGCCGCCCAGATGGCCGAGATCAACAAGTGCGTCTCGCTGCACACCTTGCGGCACAGCTTCGCCACCCACCTCTTGGAGCAGAACATCGACGTCCGCGTCATCCAGGTGCTGCTCGGTCACGCCAAGCTCGACACCACGGCGCTCTATACCCGCGTCGCCACCAAGACGATCAGCGAGGTCATGAGCCCGTTGGAGCACATCGCGCTCAAGCTCAAGGAGATCCGGCCGCCCGGCTGACGCACGCGTGTCGCGCCCAGCCTTGGAGGTTGCGGACATCTTCCGCAACCATGGCCCGGCATGGCGTCAATCCCATGCCGGCCATGTCAGCCTCGACCAGATGAAGGTGATGTCGGCGATCGAGCGCTGCCGCACGGCGGCCCTCGGCGGCCATGTCGCGCGCTGCGCGGACTGCGCCTATACGACCATCGCCTACAACTCCTGCCGCAACCGGCACTGCCCGAAGTGTCAGGGCGCCGCCGCCAAGGACTGGCTCGCCGACCGCGAAGCCGACCTATTGCCGGTGCCGTACTATCATGTCGTGTTCACGCTGCCTGCGGCCATCGCCGACATCGCCTACCAGAACAAGGCCGTCCTCTACGACCTGCTGTTCAAGGTCTCGGCCGAGACCATGCTGACGATCGCCGCCGATCCGAAGCATCTGGGGGCCAGGATCGGCATCACCTCCGTGCTGCACACCTGGGGCTCGGCGCTGACCCATCATCCCCATGTGCACATGATCGTGCCGGGCGGCGGCATCTCGCCTGACGGCCAGCGCTGGGTGTCCTGCCGGCCGGGCTTCTTCCTGCCCGTGCGCGTACTCTCCCGCCTGTTCCGGCGAGTGTTCCAGGAGAAGCTCGTCGCGGCCCACCAGGCCGGCCGCCTGAGCTTCTTCGGCGATCACGCCCATCTCGCCGAGGCGCAATCCTTCGCGGCTTATCTCGCACCGCTGCGCAAGGCCGAATGGGTTGTCTACGCCAAGCGGCCGTTCGGTGGGCCAGAGGCAGTGCTGGCTTATCTGTCGCGCTATACCCACCGCGTCGCCATCGCCAACAGTCGCTTGATCGCCTGCGACCAGCAGGACGTCACCTTCAAGTGGAAGGACTACCGCGTCGCGGGCCGCGATCGATACAAGCAGATGACACTCGAGACCTTCGAGTTCATCCGCCGCTTCCTCATCCACGTGCTGCCCAAGGGCTTGCATCGCATCCGCCACTACGGCCTGTTCGCCAAAGGCGCTTGCGCCGGCAACATCGCACGCGCCCGTGAGCTGCTTGCCATTGCAAAACCTGAAGGTCGGCCCACCGCGGCCGCCGTCGATCCCAGCAAGCCGGCTTGTCCATGCTGCGGCGGTCGCATGATCATCATCGAAGTCTTCGCGCGCGGTGCAATGCCACGGCATCGGCCGACAGCTCCAACGAACCACATCAGGATCGACACCTCTTGACCGTGCCGCAATCCCGCAAATCCGCTCGCCGCGCTCGCTGGCCCTCGACCGGCCACGGCAGAGCGCGCCCAGATATCCACCAGCCGTCGCAAATCGTCGGACAACTTGTCGAGTTCAAGGCCATCCGCCGCGCATTCGTCAGCGACTTCACCGTCGCGCAACTCGTTGGGCCGACTCGATCTCAATCAACGAGCTCGCCCGCGGCGCTCAAATCCCCATAACGCCTGCCGCACCGCCTTACGTTTCTCACGCGCGGTTTCCTCCCTTGGAGGCTTTCGGACGCCGGCCGCCGAATACGCCGCG
>NZ_JCAMOR010000197.1:0-2330 GCF_059512385.1 Bradyrhizobium sp. Crot121
CAGCGCGCCACCCATAGCGCCGTAGCAAGCGCGGCTTGCTTGGAGGGCAGACCGCGGCCCGTTACCCCATCTACGAATCTACAAAACCGGATCACGCGCGCGACGACGACGGCACCAGCACCGGCTGCAGCGACGGGATGAGCCGCGCGCGCTCGCGGTGTGCGGGGATCGCGCGATAGACCTGCTTGGTCGCCTCCACGATGTGCACGCCCGCGAACGGCAATGACAGCGTCGCACCGAGGCGCTCCCAGGCCATCGCCCAGCGCAGGAACCAGCTCCCCGCGACCGGCGGCACGAACAGCGCCTCGCCCCACGCCGTCGGCGTGAACCAGGTCTGCCGCAGCAATTGCGTGATCTGCGCCCGCGAATAGGGCCGGCCGTGGCCGAAGGGCGTGGTGTCGGTGCGTGTCCATACGCCGCGGCGATTGGGTATCACCGCGATCAGCCGGCCGGACGGCGCCAGCACCCGCCACACCTCGCGCAAGAGCCGCTCCGGATCATCCGACATCTCCAGCGCATGCACGAGCAGCACGCGGTCGACCGCGGCGTCCGCGAGCGGCATCGAGAATTCGTCGACCAGGGTCGCGAGCGCCGGCCGGCCCGTCGGCCATTTCAGAACACCCTGTGACGCCGGCATGAAAGCGATGCAGCGCTCGCAATCCTCGCGGAACAGGCCGAGATAGGGGGTGGGGTAGCCGAGCCCGAGCACACGCTGGCCCTCGGCCCCTGGCCATCGCTCGCGGATACCGCGATTGATTAACTGGCGCGCCACGATGCCCAGGCGCTGCGAATAGAAATCGCGGAGATCAATGACGTCCATGCACCCAACCTAACACGGCGCCGTTACGCGCGTGTTCCCCAAAATTGCGTTGCCGCGCGAGCGTTAACGCCATATTTCCTGCGCATATTGGGCGTGTTACAGCATGGTCAGGAAAAGTGGGAACCGGTTTTCCGAAGAGACCATGCTCAAACAATAACGCTTGGCCGTTCGCGGGAGATACCATGACTGCGGAAATCCGTCTCTTCACCTGCCTGACCGACAATTTCGGCTATCTGATCCACGACCCCGCCACCAAGGCCACCGCCTCGATCGATGCGCCGGAAGCCGGCCCCATCATCGCGGCATTGGAGCGCGAGGGCTGGAATCTCACCGACATCCTCATCACCCATCATCATCATGACCATGTCGGCGGGGTTGCCGAACTGAAACAGAAATATGGTTGCCGCGTCGTCGCGCCGCACGACAAGACCACGGCGATCGCCAATGTCGACCTGCGCGCCGCCAACGGCGACGTGATCAAGGTCGGCAGCCTGCTCGCGCGGGTGCTGGAGACGCCGGGCCACACGCTCGACCACATCTCCTATGTGTTCGACGGCGAGAAGGCGGTGTTTGCCGCCGACACTTTGTTCTCGATCGGCTGCGGCCGGGTGTTCGAGGGCAATTATCCGATGATGTGGGATTCGCTGCTCAAGCTGCGCGCACTGCCGGACGATTTCCGTCTCTATTGCGGCCACGAATATACCGCCGCCAATGTCAAGTTCGCGCTGACGGTGGAATCAGACAATCCGGCATTGAACGCCCGCGCCGAGGAAGTGACGCGGCTGCGCGCGGAGAACAAGCCGACGATCCCGACGCTGCTTGGCGAGGAGAAGAAAGCCAACGTGTTCCTGCGCGCCGACGAGCCTGCGGTCGCCGCCAAGCTGCACATGAAGGGCGCCGACGGAGCGCAAGTGTTCGGCGAATTGCGCGAGCGCAAGAATAAGTCGTGATGCCAAAGCCGACTGCCGCCGAGATTATCGCGAAGCTTGCGCTGAAGCCGCATCCCGAGGGCGGCCACTATCGCGAGACGTTTCGCGATAGTGAGAAGGATGCGAGCGGACGATCGCGCTCGACTGCGATCTATTTCCTGCTCGGACGCGGCGAGCGCTCGCATTGGCATCGCGTCGATGCGGTGGAGATCTGGCACTATTACGCTGGCGATGCACTGACCTTGCGGATCGCCGATGCGAGCGGACAGCGCGAGATTCGTCTCGGCCCCGATCTCACCGCCGGCGAAGTGCCGCAGGCGATCGTGCCGGCGCATGCATGGCAGGCGGCGGAGTGCACCGGCGATTGGATCCTGGTCGGATGCACCGTGGCGCCGGCGTTTGAATTTGCGAAATTCGAACTGGCACCGAAAGGCTGGGAGCCCGATTAGTTTTGTAGGGTGGGCAAAGCGAAGCGTGCCCACCATCACGAGCTGAGCAAGAAATGGTGGGCACGCTGCGCTTTGCCCACCCTTCTGTAACGGGCCTTGCTCAGTCAATCCCTTTTTGCGTCATCCGCTCGC
>NZ_JCAMOR010000198.1:0-2247 GCF_059512385.1 Bradyrhizobium sp. Crot121
ATTGCGTCAACTCGACAACTGGTGCGCCGCATCGCCAGATCGGCCAACGTCAAGTCATGAATTTTGAGTCAGATTCTTAGCTACAATCGCAACCAGTCTTTCGCGCAATTCGGGACCGACGGTATTACATTTGGCGCTTCTCACCGTATGATAACCCTAGAGATGATGGAGGGGCAACGTGTCGACTCGGTTGATGACGCGCTTAAGTAAAAGTGGGAGTGCTGCTATCATCGCTCAGAGCGGCTATAGAATCATCAGCGTGCGTTTACGCGCGGCCGAATTCGATGCGTTTTCGCAGCAGTTGCGTGTGCTTGGGCTGACCAACAGTATGGCGCTGCGAATTGCGGTCCGCAGGATCGGCGGATTTATTGAGATTGGCGATGAGACTCGGGATGATCTTCGGGCGATCACCTGTCACATCGGCAACATTGCCCAAGCACTCAGGGAACTAAGCCGAGTTGCTAACCGTGACGCCACCTTCGACATCGAAAGGTTCGAGAGGCACAGGCAACACTTTGGTCAGGAATTTTCCGCGCTCGACGCCCTGCTCCGCACAATATTGAACGTATCGCGACGGCGAGAGGACGGTCGTAGGCGACTGCAGGAGCTCATGCAGGGCGATAGCACTCATGAACACGATCATTAGGCAACCAAAGTGCCTCATCCGCAAGCAATCGTAAGAATTGTGCCTCGAGGCGGCTCTCGGAGCGCCCAGCAAATCCGAAATCAGCTGCAATACCTTTCGCGCAACGGAGCCGTTGATCTTCTACGTTCCGAACGTCATCAAGGCGTTTTGCTGCCATATGACCAACTCGACCAGTTTGCCCAAAGTTGGGCCGTGCAGACCGGCAACTATCAGGCCGGTCAGTCGGTCGCAGAAAGCAATCAGGACCTGACAACTCATATCATCATCAGCTTCCCGCCCGGCACAGATGCCAACCATGCGCATGCTGCCGGTCGTGCATGGACCGAAAGAATGTTTGGTTCAGGTCACAATGGCGGTTCATTTGACTACATCACGGCGTTCCATATCGATCGGCCGCATCCACACTTGCATGCAGTCGTCAATCGACGGGCACAGGAAGGCCATTGGCTGAAGATCTCGCGCCGCAATCCTCATCACAACTACGATAATATGCGCGCCGTATTGGTTGATGCAGCCGATGATCATGGCATTGAATTGGATGCGACACGTCGTGCCGACCGAGGCATTATGGAGCGTCCGATTACTTATGCGGAATTCCGACGCAGGCAGAGGGTTAGAGAAGCCGTCGTAATTCAACCGGAACCTGAGCCCGATATTCCTGTTAGTCCTAGAGGCCACCCCGGACCGCCGAACCTTGAACGCGACGGCAGGACCTCCGAAGCCCTTCAATCAGCACGTGGCGGTCGCCGGGCATTCCAAGCGTCCACGAGCACTGCGGAAGTGGACGACCGCGCAAATACGGGGGCCATTGTTCAGGGAAACGAAGCACAAGACACGGGCCCCAGTGCATCAGATGTAGGTGGTGTTGAACTCCGGCGCGAAACTCGGCAGCGCCGCGGCCGCGAGCTCGAAGGCGGCGACGGCCAGCCGACTTCGCTCGCTCGCCCACGGCAGCGCCGCCGTTTCGCGCCATCCATCATCGAAACGCGCGCCCAGCGAGCGGCCCGTGAACAGCGCCAGACCGAAGAAGATGCGGCGGAAGGTAATGTTCGGGGAGGCGCAGCACAAGACGCGGACCCCAGTGCATCAAATGTAGGTGGTGTTGAACTCCAGCGCGAAACTCAGCGGCGCCGCGGCCGCGAGCCCGAAGGCGGCGACGGCCAGCCCACTTCGCTCGAGCGGCCACGCCAGCGCCGTCGTTTCCCGCCATCCATCATCGAAACTCGCGGCCAGCGCGCGGCCCGTGAACAGCGCGAGGCAGACGAACGCGCGAGGCGACATCGCCGCCGCGAGCCTGAACCTGAGGATCTCGATCCCAATCAACCACTGCGACTTCGCAGCCGACGTGCGATCGTACGATCGCACGATGAAGAGCGGGGCGGATCTCGGTGAGGATTGTGCCGAGTGGACGTTGTGAGCCGCCCCGGGTTTGCCGGAGGTGACCTTGCCCCACGGGCTTAATCCAGTTTGAAGTTCGTTCGTAACGGGTATGAGCTCCCACGTCTGTCAATCGGCGTTCAAATTTGACCCCCGTATTGCCTCATCTGAGGATGTTACTTTCGCTTGACGGACGTAGCGCCGACTGTCGGCCGGTCTGAGGT
>NZ_JCAMOR010000199.1:0-2237 GCF_059512385.1 Bradyrhizobium sp. Crot121
GCGATTGACCTGAAGCCCCTCAGCCTTCAGCATCGCGGTCATTCGCCGCGAGCCCAGGAACGGCCAGGCGGTGAACAGCTCGTCGATTTGCCGCATCAGGGCAAGGTCGTTGTCGTTGGCCGGCCGTGGCGGTCGGTAGACCCCAGAGCGCGCAATGCCAAGCAGCATGCATTGCCGGCGGATCGACAGCGCCTTGTCGGCGCGATCGAGCATTCCTCGACGGTCCGGCGTGCTGATCTTCCGGACCTCCGCGCTAAAAAGATCCTATGAGGACTGCCGCGCCTCGGATCCTCGGTTACGATCGGCGCGTCACTCGAACCGGAGCACCATGCGATGTCGATCAGAACACAGCACTCGACCACAGTTGACACGGTTTACGCCGCGATCGAACTCAGCAAGAAGAGCTGGGTTCTAAGCATAGCGCATCCTGATCGCGACCGTCCCAGCATCCACCGTATCGCGGGAGGCGATTTTGACCAACTCATGGCGCGTCTGCGGGCGGCATCGAAGAACGGACGCCGCGTCTTGGTTTGCTACTAGGCTGGTTATGACGGGTTCTGGCTCGCTCGTTCGCTCGCCAGGCAGCAGATCGAATGCCGGGTTCTCGACCCGGCCAGTATCCAGGTCAATCGAAGAGCGAGGCGCGTCAAGACCGATCGGATCGACGTGCTGGCGCTTCTGCGAGCGCTGATTGCCATCGATCGTGGCGACCGTCATATCTGCGCTGCGGTTCGCGTACCCTCGATCAAAGAGGAAGACGCCCGTCGCTCTCATCGCGAACGTCAACGCCTGGTTCGAGAGCGCACAGGGCACATCAACCGGATCAAGGGGCTCCTGTTCGCGCAGGGCGTCCGTGGCATCGAGCCGCAACTGCGCCGGACTCGGATCGACTTCTCGGCGCTGCGGACCGCAGAAGGACATCCGCTGCCAGAACGGCTGCGGCGTGAATTGGAACGGGAATATGTTCGGCTCGAATTGGTCGAGACGCAGATCCGTGAGGCGGAGAGAGAGCGCGATACTGCCGACGCGCAATCACCAGCCATCGAACGCAAACGACAGTTGCTCATCAGCTTGCAGGGGATCGGCGGTGTCAGCGCAGCCATTCTAGCACGTGAGGTGTTCACCCGCACCTTCGCCAACCGACGTCAACTCGGCTCCTATCTTGGGCTGACGCCGAGCGCCTATGACAGCGGCTCAATGACACGCTCGCAAGGGATATCGAAGGCCGGCAACAGTTGGGCTCGCCGCGTGTTGATCGAGATCGCTTGGCTCTGGCGGAATATCAGCCGGCAAGCCCGCTCTCGCGCTGGTACGTCGAAAAGACGAAAAATCAGTCGCCGCGCATCCGACGGATCATGCTGATCGCGCTCGCGCGAAAACTCGCGATCACCCTCTGGCGCTATGTCGAGACCGGCGTTGTGCCGGAGGGCGTTAATGTGCCGCCCACCGCACCAGCAAAGGTTTGATTGAAGAGATCGCTGAGCTTCAAAGCCGATCGGCCGCGAAGACGGGGCGACGGGCGTCGAGGCAGCGATTGGCGTCTTTCACGGCGCCGGTAAAAAGTGTGAACTTGTCACCTCGATCGTCTGAAATGTGCATGCAGGATTGTGGCAAGCCGTCATGGAGCTGCCGGATATAAGTTGATGCGCCAAGCGTACGACCGCACCACAGAAGATCGATCCCATCGCTGAAACCATCCGATCGGAAAAAACGACGGCTTCCGGCCGACAATGATGACCAGACTGTTCTCCGGTCCATTGCAAAATTGGCCGGAATGAAAAAGCATGTCCTCCTTGACAAGCAGGCGCTCATATAAATCGCGCTCGACTGTCAGTTGTCCGATCTTGGCGTGCAGCTTCTCGATCTCGCGTTCGCGCGTTTCCTCGCTCTCCCGCCCGACACCCGCGTCAAAGGCCCGGGCCGCCTGGTCCAGCAGCTGCTTCTTCCACGCATAGATCTGGTTCGGATGCACCTCGTAGCGCTGCGCCGGATCCGCCTCCGTCGCCTGCTCCCACACCGCCTCCAGCGCAATCTTCGCCTTCAACGCCGCGTCGATCTTCCGTCGTGTCTTCTTCGTCATCATGCCCTCCGTCTATCAAACGGAGCGGCCCTTTTCCAACTTAGCCTCTGGTCCCAAAATCGGGGTCCATTTCAGTTATTGTTGCCCGACGCTGGGTCGTCGAACGCACGTTGGCATGGCTCAACCGCTGCCGACGTCTCGCCAAAGATTGGGAGGC
>NZ_JCAMOR010000200.1:0-2207 GCF_059512385.1 Bradyrhizobium sp. Crot121
CGGCGGCAAGCCAGCTTGGTAACGGAGGCCTTCCGGAGCGGCTTGACCACGAAAGAGAGCGCGTGTCCCCCCACGAGAGCGGGAAGGTGAGGGGTGCTTCCGGCCCAGGGAGATGCGAGGATCCCGCGACCAGCTTCGGCTGCGTCAATTCACAGGCGCCGAGCGCTTTCACAGCGTGCTCAGTGGCTGCGCTATAACGCGCAGCAGCCGGATTATGGATCGAGGTTTTGCGAAAGCCTCGTTCACGAACTTCGGAGTTGAACTGCACAGCACGAGATTATAGGTCGCATAGGTGAACCGGCTTTCCTGAACGCAAGACCGTTCTCGACCAGATTGCTCGGGCGGCCTCGTCGGGCGGAGAAATAGCTCAAAGGGCGCCCGTTGCGTCACCTGGCTGTAAGCTGTCCGCTCGCGCCAAAGCTTGGCCTCGCCCGGTCTTCGGCTTAAACGGCGCTGCAGCTCCTTGGCCGGCGCGGTGAAGTTCGCGGCGACCGCCGCGTCGACCTCCGCCGCTCCTGCATTTCCGACCACAAACAGGGTCAGAACTGAATTGATGAGGATCAATCGGCAAGCCTCATCGGGAAATCCGGACGCCACTGGGAACGCGTTAGCCGCGGCGGCTCTTGCTTCTCATCCCAGCAATCGGCGTGCGGTTCGAGAAACATGGCGCGGGCCTTTGCTTGACACGCACATAGGTTGCCAGCGTGCCCCGTCCAATGGCTCGGCCGCCTCGTCCGGCTTGCGATATCGGCCTCTTCAACTCCGCCTGCGTGGCACAATGAAATGTAGCCTCAAGATGATGCCGCTCGCCTCTCGAGCGAGCTTGCTCGTTTCACGCCGCGGCGCTTGCCTGCCCAGGATCTGCTGCTGGCCTGGAGGTCGTCACGATTTGCAATGGCGGTTCAGAGGCCGAGAGCAGCGAGACGTGCTTGAGCTGCGCGAATACGTCCATCCCATCCTTTAGCCCAAGGGAATCAAAGGAGAAACGCGTGATGCGGGCCAAAATCTCCGTGCCCGAGCCCCCGGTGCCGAGCGCAAGAACCAGCGTGATCTCAGCCGCGCCGAGCGGCAAACAGGCTCTGATGCGCGCCGGAAAGACATTAATCATGGAGCCTGCGCGTGGCGCCTCGCGCGCCACGCTGACGTCGCTCGCTCCAATGCGCAGCCGTTGGTGCACGCCGGGTGCAAACGGCGGCGCCGGCACCAACAGCCGCGCCCCTTTGAGGCGGAGAATGAGTAGCCCATAGCGCCCATCATAGCCGCTGACAACGGCATCAAGGCTGACGGCGGCTTCGCGGCTTGCCGCTAGCGGCAGCGCGGGATCTCTCTGTAAGACTTGCAGCGGTCCGGCCGCGGTCACTACGCCGCGCTCCATCATGACGAGATAATCGGCAAAATGTTCGATCTCCGCCATGTCATGGCCGATGTAGATCATCGGCAGCGCGAGCTTCTCGGGCAGGCGCTCGATGATCGGCAGAATCTCACGTCTGGCGCAGCGGTCGAGCGCGCCAAGCGGCTCGTCCATCACAAGCAGTCTGGGCTGAGACAACAGCGCGCGACCCATGGCGACGCGCTGCCGCTCGCCGCCGGACAGATGTGAGGGAGAGCGGTCGAGCAACGGAGCTATCTCGAGCAGTTCGACCACCTCATCAAACGCGATCGGCGTTGGCTTCGGTTTGGGCGCACCGTAAAGCAAGTTGCGCCTGACCGACAAATGAGGAAAAAGACTCGGCTCCTGAAACACATAGCCGATGGGACGCAGATGGGGTGGGCGAAAGGTCGTCCTATCCTGCCACACCTCGCCGTCGATGGCGCAAAAACCATTTGGCAAAGGCTCTAGGCCGGCGATGCAGCGCGCCAGCGTGGTCTTGCCGCAGCCTGGTGGGCCGAAAATCGCCGTCACGCCTTTGGCGGGTACGCTGAATTGCGTATCGCGCGAGAAGCCGGCGATACTGCCGCTGAAGGCAATGTCAATCCGGCCTGGCGTGGCTATCCTCACCTGCTCCTCCTTCCGCTGTATTTGTCGATCAAGGTTAAGGTGAGGATTACCGCAAAGGCGAACATCACCATGGCCCCGGCAAGCCAGCTTGCTTCGCGCCAGCGCGAGGCTTGGACATAGTCGAAGAGATAGGCCGACAGCACCTTGGTGCGCCCAGGAATGTTGCCGCCGATCATAAGCACGATGCCGAACGTGCCTATCGCATGCG
>NZ_JCAMOR010000201.1:0-2185 GCF_059512385.1 Bradyrhizobium sp. Crot121
TGAGCGGATGGTCCGCAGGAACTCGTGCCTCCGGCGAAATGTACGAAAATAATCCGCCCTGATCCGAAAAAGCGCCCCGCATGCGAACCCCCGACGATCCATGATCGATATAGAATCATCAATCGCAGCCCCTGACGAGGGCTTTTTCAGCAGACTGCTAGCTGCACTCTGCTTCGATTAAGGCGCCAGCTAGATGGCTCTTCTGGCGCCAGCAAGGTTGCTCTCCTCAGAGGGGCCGCCTGATCGAGCGGCAGAGGCAATGGCGACGACCAAATTCATCAATGACGCCAACTCCGCATTACCGGCGGCAGCACGTGCCAGAACAAGCGTGGCGATCGCCGCTCGATTTTCAGGAGTCTGCATAGAAGTCGGTAGCGCTGCGACCGCTTCGTCAAAAATCCTTCCCAGGACCGTAAGGTCTTCCGGATCGTAGACACCACTGTATTGCTGCAACATTCGGCTCCGTATCATTATCGCGCTAGGGCGGCCGCACGTCGCTAAGACGTTTGGCCAAAAGAAGACAGACCAACGACGTACGGCAATGAAGATGCGGTATGCGTTGAAGTGATGCCGTTGCGCAACACAGTCGCGCTTTGCTCTGTCCCGAACCCAGGTAGGCGATATCGGGCAAGCTTCTCTGAACAATTTGCGAGCACCGTTGCCTATGTGCAGCCGAAGCAACGAGGCGAGAAAGATGAACTCTCACATCCGAAGCACCGCTATGCTCACTCATGCCTGCAGGAAGCGCGGAGTCGTTGTGAGATCGACGCGGTCGCCGATGCTAATCCAAAAAACGATAGCCTCAACATTTCCTCAGCTTGGCTCGCATATCTGAATGTCCATCGCAAAGCGATGGCTGCTCTTTTGATTCCGTTTACAACGGATCGCAGCACCGTTACGAGAATGGCGGGAGGGCACCAATCTACCAGCGGCGGCGCTGCTCGACCTTCTCGCGCATGGTATACCAAATGATGGATACTCAGGCGGGCAATGTTCTACCGAATTTCTGCAGCAATGAAGATGCTGATTGCGGATCGGCGATAAGGTGGTGCTCTGAGCGGCGGCGGAGCGCGCGACGGGCTGCGCGCACAAGGCAAATGGCTGGCCTCGATCAGGAAAGCCCTTGGTTTACATCGCACATGTTTGCCGTCTTGCTCGAAGCGGACCGCTGCCGGCGCGGGCACTGTAGTCAGGAAGCACTCTCACGAGGGATGGCGTTCATGCCTCTTGTAGAGGCGCTCGTCAAGAGGTTGCGGGGCAGAGAGCGGTGTGAGGACCAGGGTCAGGCGGCTCTCATGAAATGCGCGCAGACGAAGTTCGAGCAAGAGGTAGGCATTCGAGCCGAGTTCATGCCGGAGCCGCCAGCGAAGACCTTGCAGCATACTTTCCGAGACTGCACCCGCGATGAAGGAGGGCCGGCTCATCACCAAGGATGTGGGCGTAACCGGCTTGAAGCGAGGAGGAGGGCGATGAGACGCTTTAAGTGATCTAGGGGCGCCGAGAGCTTTGTGTGGTCTCAGGCAGGGGAGTCATGCGGGACGCCGCAACAATATCTCCCGCATCCAGATGCATGCCGGATCATTGTTGTGAAAAGCGGGCCATTGAACGGCCTCGGTAAATGCGGGAAGTGACCGCGGAAGTGCGACGATCTGCAGGGGCATCGTCTGCGCGAAATGCTCAACCAGCCTTGAGGGCATCGTAGCTATGCGCCCCGTGTCCAATAGTACAGGCGGGATCATGCTAAAGCTCTGCACGACGACCTCAATGCGTCTCTTGACACCATGCTCAAGTAAGAACCATTCCGCGATGGAGGGCCTTCGCGCACGCCCGAACTTCACTGCGACATGCCCCATTGACATGTATTTGTCGAATGCAAGCTGCGGTGGCAGCCGTTTATTCGTGTGGCAGCCTACGCACACGAGCCGCTCCTCGAACAATGCCGCTTTAGGATGCGCGCTCGACATGAACAATTCTGGCAAGATAAGAAAATCGACTTCACCCCGCCGGAGAAGCTCATCGGTCTCATCGGCGAGTGGCAACAATTCGAAAGTGACGGCGGGAGCTTCTCGTGCGACTCAGCCGAGGAACTCCATGCGGCGGCGGCGCTCTCAATCTTGTGCTCGCGCAGGAAGCGCCAGACATATTGAACGTCGACGTCGCCCAGCGCCTCCGCCAGCAGGGGGCC
>NZ_JCAMOR010000202.1:0-2158 GCF_059512385.1 Bradyrhizobium sp. Crot121
TGAGCGGATGGTCCGCAGGAACTCGTGCCTCCGGCGAAATGTACGAAAATAATCCGCCCTGATCCGAAAAAGCGCCCGGCATGCGAACCCCCGACGATCCATGATCGATATAGAATCATCAATCGCAGCCCCTGACGACGGCTTTTTCAGCAGACTGCTAAGTCAGGCCACGCTATAAAGTCAGCCTCAGCCTCGTTCTCTTATACGCGGATGCCTGCGGGGCGACCATCAACGGGACCCCAGCGAACTCTCTGTGAGACGATCATGCTGTTTGCCATGACCGAGAGCCTACAACATCCGTGTGATTTCAGGGTGAATTGTATACATCCGGGCCGCGCTAGGTTCGCATGCCCGATGGAAATGATATCTGTACTTTGCGCCATCGTCGAAACCAAGCCGATTGGCACGCCAATTGCTGGAATATGCTGAGGAAGAACACCAAGATAGCCGAGAGGATTCTATGTCAAACCCTAATTGGTTCTCTTGGTTGAGTTTTCCATTTTTCGCGCCACTCAGCGGGTCGGTGGTGCAGGACATCGCACCGAATTTTCACCGGCAAGTCGATAATGACGTAAGTGCTGAGATTGGCTTAGCTGAACAGCTGGTCATTCTTTGCAATGCCGTTAAAGAGCTTAGGGCGATGCTCGTAGGCATCGAGGAGACACCAGGCGCGAAGCTCAAGATCGCATCCGAGGATGTAACAACAGCAATGGGGCAGCTCGCAGGGATGGAAGCGAAAGTAAACGAGATCAAACAGCGTCATAGCAAGGCCGCCGATCTGGAAGCTGAGCGCGCGCTAGATCGCCTGAAGGAGGTTAATCCGGAGGGATATGAGACGTTCATTCGTAAGCGCGAGAACCGCGCGAGCGCTGGTTAGAGCGCGAGCTCAACCAGCGACTGATGCCGCAACTCTTCTCCCACGCACCTGCCTTTAGATTCGAGGTACGCTGTCAGCATGGTAAAACGGATTGGCTCGTGCAGCTTGTCGATGATCGGGGCGATCGGTTTTGCGATGTGTGGTTTGGCGTCAATCCCGACGACGGCTGGGCCTTTGATGGATTGGTGCACTTCGGAGACCCCGATGCCGATCCGCACGTCTGGCAGAGCTACCAACGCTACTCGGATGGCACCTATCGGCGGCTGCCTTCATTCGCATCCAGCCTCGATCAGTTCAGGCGAGCGACTAAGGGATCATGACAATCGGCCCCGTGCTATACTTCCAGGATGGCTAAGAAGGAGTCCGATTTCGACAAGCTTGCTCGACTTATCAAAGAAGAAGGTGAGGATATTCGAACAGAGATTCGTAACGAGATCGGTCGACTGGAGAAGAAAGTCGACGCTGGCTTCACCCGCATTGATCGCGAGCTTAGTGAAATCCACTCGGAATTGAGAACGCTTCGTCACGACCTCGATGATCTTCGACGAGAAGTCGAGAATATTTCCGGCTACCGCAAGGGGATAGACCACGCACTCGAGAGAATCGCAGCGATAGAAAAACATCTCGGAATTGGCAAGAAGGTGGTTGTGACATTGGCAAGCGATCTTTGAAGCGCTCGCCCGCGGCGGCAAGGACGGCGTGACTTTGTCCATCGACTCCACCTCGATCAAGGCGCATCGCTCGGCGAGCGGCGGAAAGGGGGAGCATGAACAGGCGATTGGCCGCTCGCGCGGCGGGCGGACCACGAAAATCCACGCGCTGAGCGACCCTGATTGCAAACCTTGCGCATTTCATCTCACTCCGGGCCAAGATGCAGATATTGCCGCAGCGCCGGCCCTTTTGGACCTCGCGCCGCCAATGTCTGCCCTCATTGGGGACAAAGGCTACGACGGCGACGGCTTTCGCGCCGAAATCGTCAATCGTGGTGCGAAGCCCGTCATTCCAAACAAATCCAACAGGGTGACCCTCCACAACTTCAGCATGCGCGCCTATAAAGGGCGCAACGTCATCGAGCGTTGCTTCTGCCGGCTCAAGGATTTCCGGCGTGTCGCAACTCGTTACGACAAACTCGCCAGAAACTTCTTGGCTGCCGTCCACATCGCCGCAGTCGTCGCCTATTGGATCAATTGAGTCTGAACCCTAACATTACAGTTGGTGCGCCGGGAGACCGGCAAGGAGTAGGTGGTGGAAGTCCACGACGATGAAGGAGTAGCGACCCAC
>NZ_JCAMOR010000203.1:0-2110 GCF_059512385.1 Bradyrhizobium sp. Crot121
GCCGCACCGCCTTACGTTTCTCACGCGCGGTTTCCTCCCTTGGAGGCTTTCGGACGCCGGCCGCCGAATACGCCGCGTCCTCCCTCAAGCGGCCGGCATCCGAAACCCTTCACAGAAGCGGAAGAATGGAAGCTCGTGACTTGCCCGAGCCAACCAAAAGATTCGTCGGATGTTCATCGATTGCTCGATCAATTCGAAACCGGCGAGCTGCTCGCATCTGCTTGACAGAGGGCTGCACGATCTACATTAGCGCGCTCTGACCGTCGCAGTTGCACGTCCATAGGAAGTATCGGCGCCCGGCGCTCGCAAAGAGCTAGGTCAGTACGGCAGACCATTGATGCATGGAGATCACGCGTCCAATAGACGCATTGGAAATTCAAAAGTGGAGGTCTTTGCTCGACGACGTGTACCCGCAACCTATCTGGGAGGAAACCATGAGGTATCATCTCCATTCATTGTGGATTTCGGGTTGTGTTGTGCTTGCTTTGGCAGTCCCGACGGCCGCTGTCCCGGCCGCGGCAGAAGAAGCGGGCCAATGGTTTGGTCGAGCCGTTCTGGTCGCCCTGTCCAGCAAGAGCGTGAAGGTGGAAGACCGGGCTGACCATACGGTGTCGGTCACCGAATACGACGGCGCCGTGTTCAACGCCGACGGCAAGACCTTCCTCGACAAAGCCCGCTATCAGGTGGTTGATCTAACGGATGCTGGCACTTCCAGCGGCGGCCACAAGACCTTCACAGAGGCCGATGGATCTAAGGTCTTTGCCAAGTACGTCCTGAAAGACGCGAAGCCGAAAGAGTTCCGCGGTACCTTCGAGTTCACTGGTGGCAGGGGCAAATATGCCGGGATTACGGGCCGCGGTGAGTACCACGTCGTGCTCGTCAGCGACACGGCCCTGTGGGATGAACTCCGCGGCGAGTACAAAATTCCGGCTACCGTTGGAAGTTCGCGACCTGATCCGACCAGATGAGCATCGAACGCTATGCTCGCGTTCATGATGAGCTGCTCTAGTTGCGTATGAATGTCGATCAGTGGCACCTGCTCGACCAGTCTTCAGTCGACCATCGGCGGAGGAGCGCAGCCTGGCGACAGTCGGACTGGACCGGCTTTGACGTGGCCAGTCCGCCCCTTACTCCGGACGATATTCGGCGGGATCGTGAGCTGCACCGAACGGGAGCCCGCGTAAGGTAGTGTCTTTGGAGGCTCTCACCGCCCGTACACTCAGTACCGGCTCCACTTTGTAGGTGATGCTGGAACTACTCACGATGAGCCGTCGCCAGATCTATACCGGCGACGGCGTTTCTAAGATTAAGGACGACTTGGAGACCGCCAACAGAGGGGCTTCCCATGTCGCCTGCGCAATCCTGGTGCTGTGTGGTCCATCTCCAACTCAGTTTACCGGACCCGTCCGGTTACTCGTTCACGCACAACTCGCCGCGAGCATGCGAATCAAATCCGCCGCCTTGACGACCGATGCCGGTGAGAAAAATGAGCCGGCCGGTGGAGTTGCTGAATCGATCAGTTCCTTTGACGATCTTATCCAGTTGGCTGAAGGCCTGAGACTCGGTGTCGTACATGCCAGCATTGGTGGTCGTGAATGTTCCCCCTTTTGCCGTGACTACTACCGTTCCGGCGTAAGATTGCAGTGTTTTGGGCAAAGAGGGCAGTCCAGCCGTTTCGGCCATTCCGTGCGCCGTGAAAAACCAAGTTGCGCCGCTTAGAGCGGTCTCGTTGCTCATGACTGTTCCGACTGTGCAAAGGTCGATCTGACTTAAGCAACCTTCTTTGGTCATCTGAAGCGCAATTGTCGCCTCAAAGTTTCGGCACTGCGCGGGCTGTTGTGCGAAGGTGGCGCTCGTCGAAAGTGCAAGGATCAGTGTTGAAAGAAAGGTGGTTTTCATCATGCCCTCTACTGGATGTGCACTCTACGCTCGATGGAAGGGGTAAACTAGAGTGTGCAAGCGCACCCGAATACCGAGTTGACGCTGGCAGGTCGAAAGTCCCTTATGGGCCAGAAACAGAACTTGGCCGCGCACCGGACAAGCGCAAGATTGAGCCCGAAGCGGAAGGTGCGGCCAGGGACGGCCCACCCCAGAGAATTCCCGTCACGTC
>NZ_JCAMOR010000204.1:0-2101 GCF_059512385.1 Bradyrhizobium sp. Crot121
ATCCGCATCCCCAAACTGGTTGCAGCCCAGCCAGCCCAGACCTAGCCTCCCGGACGCGCCAGCCCAACGAGGCCTCCTCAACAGAAAAAAAAACGCTTCATTCCTCACGTTTTTCAGCAGGCTGCTAGATCATTGAAATGACTTGAATCTCACCCGACGTCAGGTTGTAGGCTTGAAAACAGAGGACCATGACAAAACCTACACCACGAAGGCGTCGATGGCGCATTGGCGAGCTTGCAGAGGCTACCGGCGTGACGGTTCGCACTCTGCATCACTACGAACACACGGGTTTATTGAGCGCCTCGGAACGCACCGGCGGCGGTCACCGAATGTACGACCGCGAGAGCGTACAACGAGTATATCAAATCCTAGCGCTACGTGAGCTTGGCTTCTCGCTTGAAGAGATTCGCAGAGCGATTGGGGGCAGCACCTCGCTCACTGACTTGTTGCGCATGCATTTGGAGAGAATTGAGCTTCAAGTCGCGCGTACAACCCTGCTGCGAGATCGCTTGCGCAACATGACAACGGATGGAGAAATACACGTCAGCGTAGATGAGCTACCTGCCACTCTGGACGCCATGTCACGGGTTGAGGAGCGCACTCAGGAGCTCCGATGCACATGCGTCCTGGACGCAGTTCGCGAGGAGCGGTGGCGGAAGATCCGCGACGACCTGCGCGATTGCGTGGAACGGGGTGAGCATCCCTGCAGCGAACGGGCGAATGCTGTGGCGCTTCAAGCGCGTTCACTAATCACTGAAATCGCCGGAATTGAATCGACCGTTTCAACAATACTGAAAGTTCTTGCGCGACTCAGTGCGCCTCGCAACATGACTGGCTGGGATCCCCACCTAATGCAGTATCTCGACCTCGCCCTTGCCGCCCTGAAGGATGAACCGCACTGACTTGTCGCGCACTTTGCGTGCACGACCGCCGCGTTCTCCATTTAGATGAGAATGAGATGAGTTTTTGACCTAAGCACGCGGCTCGCGTCGCGTGGTTGAGGACCTCGTTGTGCTCGTCTCGAGGTTTTGCCCCGTCTCTCCGTCCTCGAGATGCGGCTTTTTGATACATTCACCAGACGAAGCCTCTCCAATGGGCTTGAATCGTACGTAGCGTCAAATTGTACGATCTAAGTAGCTGGCCGCGGCCCCTGACAACACGGGACAACTCTGGCTAGCGGGAGGATCGTATGGAACTGCAACAGCATCAGAATGAAACGATTGCCGTTCTTGAGGACAGGCGCACCGCCGCCGATGGCTTTGCCGCTCTACGCCTAAGCCACTATCCAGGCGTGAGCGGACGCGCTCGAGGGCCGGCCGCTTCGAGCATGGGCGATTACCGGCTGCGCATCGTTCACAGCCACCCCAAACAGTAATCGAGACGGTCCGGTCCGACACCAAAGAGACAAGGCGGCCCCTCCCATGCCGCTGGCATGACAATTGTCGAACCGTCCGGGTAAACTGATCGTCGCGACGGCACATGCACCTAGATGTTCAGCGAAGTAATGGAAATGATGAAACGTCCTGCCGACCACGATACGCGACTGGCGTGGTTGCTCACGCTCGCGGTACTCGCCTCATATCTGGCGCTCGCGACACTGTTCGTGGAGCAGTCCTATGATGTCGATGGGCCTAAGGAACATTCTGTGCCCAAGGACACAGCTGAGCCTTCGTCGCTGCGTTACCTCTGCTTAGTCCTTTGCCGAGCTTCCACGGCGCAGTTTGAGAACGGACCGTCACCTGGACAACCGCAGAGCGATACCGCCGCCAAATTAGAATTGACAGCAATGCCGACGGGCTGCGAGGCGCTTGATTGCGCGCACGGGAATTGATGCGCTCGACGATTATGCTCGCAGCTGCTTCCGCGGCGGCGTGGAGCAAACCTTGGTGCCCAGTTTCGAAGCAGGTGAGCATTTCGACCTGCCCTTGGGGACACGAAATGGCCGACGTTCTCGCTGTCTCAACAAAAGCTCAACCTCGCCTGTGCGACCATCTACCCGCCTGTCGGACTGGCTTGCTGATAACTGAAATGGACCCGCGGAGCGGGACCGCTTGAACCGGTTTGTTAGTTGGAAACTGACTGCTCCTGATCCCTTTCTATC
>NZ_JCAMOR010000205.1:0-2072 GCF_059512385.1 Bradyrhizobium sp. Crot121
TGTCAGATTCAACGACGGCATCGAGGTCATCCAAATGCCGGCAAACCACGCCGCCTGATCACCTCATCACCCAAAATCCCGCATAGCTCGGCGACAGGGCGGACTTGCGATCGTGCCGCAAAACGTAAGGATGATTACGCCGCAATTGTAAAGGGATTAATGCCGCAAGAGACTTTTATTATGTGCGCCGTACTCCGTCATCATCATTATATTCAAGCCAGCGACTGCTGTCGTGGCCTTGACGTCGGCATATCGTGCGGCGTAAATATATTTACGTTAATGATTCGTCGCATGCTCGGAGCCGACGGTGCCGGCGAAGCACGACAGCAAGCGCTCAAAGACGGAGGCTCTCCTCGAAGTGATAGCAGCACTTCGCCGTTTACTTAATGGAGCGTCATCAACCGAGTCCGACAGTGTGCCTCTCCACGCCTTCTAGGGTCTCAGTCATGCGCTGAGAAGCGCCTAATGTAATGACGTCGGTTCTGCATTTCACGAAAGAACGGTTGCGGTTGTAGCTAAGTTTATCGGTATGTAATCCATGGCGGGTTATCTTGACGACGTTCCATCTCAGAGTCGCGTCGTGTTGAACTGACTTAGTCGGCCTGGCAAACACACATCGCATATCGTATCAAAATTGGTTCAGCACGGGGTGCCATCAGATATGAAACTAATCACTTGCTGCTCATTCAAAGGAGGGGCCGGCAAAACTACAGCTTTGATGGGTCTGTGCTCGTCATTCGCATTCAAAGATAATAAAGTCGCTCTTTTCGAAGCGGACGAAAATCGCCCGCTTACTAAATGGAAAGAAAATGCGCTGCGCAACGGCACTTGGGATCCTCAGTGCGACGTATTCGTTGCGGATGAGCTGCCCCTACTGGAGACCGCATATGCACAGGCCGAAGCGAGCGGCTTCCACTATGCGCTTGCTGACACTCGCGGTGGCTTGAGCGAACTCAATGTGAGTATTATCGCCAGCTCCGATTTCATTCTGGTGCCGACCATGCTAACGCCTCTAGATCTCGACGAAGCACTTACGACTTACCGATACGTTGTCGAGCTACTAATACAAGAGAAACTGCAAATCAAAACCGCCATTCTTCGCCAGCGAGTGCCGACCGGCAGGCTGACAGTCTCTCAACAGGACGCTCAAGACATGCTGGCGGCCTTGCCAATGATCGACGCGCCGATGTATGAACGTGATGCCTTCGCTGCGATGAAAGCGCGGGGTATGCTGCACCTGACGGTGCCGAATATGTCACGCGCTCCCGCAATGCGGCGCAGGTCGCACACCCAGCGTGCAATGGACGAGCTGTCCAGCATCGGCATTTTGATCGAGAAGGCATTGGAGGATTGATGTGGTTTTCCGCAAGCTCACCAATTCGCGGCCAGCGGTACGTCTCACTTCCGCGAGTGCGCAACAGAGGGGTGCTATGACAACTCTGTCAGCAGCGATGATGCCGCTCGAGCAAGTGGCCCCGCCAATAGTGAAGCCAGAGGTCTCTTCCCCCGCGTCCTCCGAGGAGAGGACAATTGTGCTTTCGAGTAAGTGGGCCGAGCCATATCCCAAGGTACAGGTGTTTCTGTCAGCAGCGCTTCCCGCTCCCGGTTTCTCTTCGGGTTTTGACGGCCTGTGCGGCCAGTATCGCCGGACGAAAGCTCTGCAGATGATCTTGCGGCGCGCGTTCGACGACTACGAGGTGATGCTGTTAAGCGCCTCATTGATCAAACCCGTGACTCCTTATCCTATTGAGGAGCCACTGTCTCTCGCTCTAACATCGCGGATGATGCCCCGACGGGTGGTTGAGATCGCTCTAGCGCATTTTGATCCGTGGGGAGTCGAAAGTATGCGTGCCTTCGGCCGTAAACTGGCGAGTGCCGCACTCGGCATGTTCTTCGAGAACGAGAGGAAAGGCATCGGGGATGTCCCGATCGGTGTTGAACTAGATCGGGCCGACGTTGCCGGAATGAATGTTACACGGCGCTCGTGACGTGGGCGCACGTCCTCCATGCGGGCGACGTATTCGCCGTCGACATGGGGAATGCACCACATGTCCCTGCGCCATGGCTTGAGG
>NZ_JCAMOR010000206.1:0-2010 GCF_059512385.1 Bradyrhizobium sp. Crot121
AAGGGCGTATCCCCTGAAGGGAAGCGTGGTTTTGCATCACAGTAAATCCAGTTGCCCATGTCGCAGAAGGGTCAAAAGCGTCGTTCTGGTCGCCCGTTAGTCACTTCCGGTCTCCCCCGATAAGCGGACCATATCAGAGCCCACCCGGACTTCGCATTAGGGCCATGAGCCGACATCGCTCCAATCAAGCGGCGATACTTGTCAGGCTCCTTAGCGGCCGTAGGGGAAGCAGCGGTTGCGATCGAGTGTGAGACCGAAATGCGCTCCCAGTGCAGCGATGGCCGCGTCCTGCTGAGGATAAGGATCGGCATTGGATGCGGCAACGATGATGATCCGGAACCCGCCGCGATCTTTGCCACCCGGTGGCAGCATCGCTGTAGTTAGTGCATTGCCCTCCCTGTCGCGCAGCGTGAGGAAAAGGGGCATCTCTCGCTGTACATGGGCCTCGAGGCCGATGTCCCGCTCGATCGCGTTGGGCCGCTCGGGACGCCAGGACTGGACTGCCTTCTCCCGCTCGCGGCGGAAATATTTCTCAACTGTGTGGCCCATCAGGCGCGACTCATGCATCGCTTCACCTTCCGTCTCGATACGGAACCAGGTCTTGCCCTTCGGCGCGTCGCAAACATACTGCATTTCGCCCGTCCTGCGATCGCCGCAATTCTAGGGGCGGCGGGCCTGCAAAGCCAATATGAGACTAGCTCCCGTGTATAGCGCTGCACGATCAGAGGGGCTAAGAGTTCTTGATTGGACGTTGAAGTTCTAGTGAGCCCAAACAATACTAGGTCGACCGGAATAATCCTCTTCAAGGAGCGTCCCGATGCCTGACGTAAGGGAAAAGCAACGCGAAGCCCGCCGGAAGATCATTCGCCAATGGCAGAAGCTTCCGAAGGATAAACGGCAGTCTATGGAGGGGATTTCTGAATTCGCCAGGACCGCCGCTCAGCAGAACGAGAACGCATTCGTCCGCAGTCGTCTCGATCCGTATCAGAAGATCATGGGATGGCTATTGCCGCGTGCTCATCTCTGAACGACTGAGTCCTCTGCACATCCTTCGAAGGCGACACCGAAATTTCGGCAAAGTCATCGAATGTCCTGCCGTGTCCGAACCCCCGGCAGGGCCGTCACAAAGCGACGAGATAACTGTGAAGCTGAAAGCAACCATCATCGTCGCAGCGCTGCTAGCTGCAACGGCTGCACATGCCGAGACGATCGATCTGAAATGCTGGGCGCGGGGCCTTACGGGTGGCGAGCGCAACTCGGTCTACATAAACGGGGAACAGGTCACCGTTAATCTGGACGAGGGGACGATGCACTCTCGGACATTCGGAAGCAATTTGGCCGTCCACGTCACGGATACGCACTTGTTCTTTGAGACGGCGCTTACGCTCGGCAACATTTGGCAACATCTGTTCGACCCGACCGCTGTCTGGCAAGGTTTCATCAACCGCGTCGACGGCACGCTTAAGGCGCATAAACGCGACGGTACTGTCATCAGCGGGCACTGCCAGCTTGTCGGCTGAACCTGTCCATGTCGCAGATGGGTCAATTGCGTCATTCCGACCGTGCGCCGGATACTTCTGGTCTATCCCTGATAGCAGACATTTTGGCGCCTGCCGGCACGTCTCAAGTGCGAGAGTCGGAAGCGTCCTGCCAGCCCGCTCCGAGCACTCTCGCTTAGCTGTATATGCGCTGGTTAGGATCCGAGAGCTCAACCTATGCAGGGTCAAGTTCTTCTCAGCAAACTGACAGTGGGGCCATCAGAAAATGCGCCAGAATGCGCCGTGGGGGAGCTCCGGGGTATCTATCGGCGGCGATGATGCAACAGCGACTTGGACAACTATCAATTTAAAAGTCCGGTCATCTCACGACCGCGGACGTGCAACCGGGTTAGCGAGTCTTCGGATCAGGGCCAGGAACAGAACTTGGCCGCGCGCCGGACAAGCGCAAGATTGAGCCCGAAGCGGAAGGTGCGGCCAGGGACGGCCCACCCCAGAGAATTCCCGTCACGTC
>NZ_JCAMOR010000207.1:0-2006 GCF_059512385.1 Bradyrhizobium sp. Crot121
TCATCATGCGCTCCGTCTATCAAACGGAGCAGCCCCTTCCAACTAAGCACGTGGTCCCACAATCGGGGTCCATTTCACACACCCGGTACGAAGCGACTGTAGAACCTCCAACTTTCAATGTCGGCACGCCACTTGGGGCAGCATCACCGCTCGGAGGCGGGGGGCGCTGTAGGGACGGACTCCGCACGTCCTCCATTGCGTCCGGCCGCCCCGCCAACGTGTTGTGAGGGGACATGAAACACCATGTTGGAGGGGCTGCAACTGCGATCGCAGCCGCTCTCGCTGCGCCGCGATGTCATTAGCGTGTGCGAACAGGAAACCACACTCTTCCTCCGGGCTTTCCCGATGGTGTCCGTCGGTCGTCTGGCCAGCCGGATCATGACGCGCCTTGCATTCTTTGTCGCCGGTTTCGGCATTGCGGGCTAGGCGCCGCTGGTGCCGTTCGCGAAGGAGCGGCTGGTTGTCGATAACGAAGTCCTCGGTTTTCTGCTGCTCTGTCTGGGAATCAGCTCAGTCATCTCGATGCTTCTGATCAGGCTGTTGAGCGCGCGCTACGGCAGCAAATCAATCATCCGGATCGGCTGGTTCGGGATTGCGCTCATCCTGCCGTGGCTCGCGGTTGCCGGCACGCCTGTGGCGCTCGGGGCCGTGCTAGCTGCCTTCGGCGCCTTTCTCAAATTCATCGATGTCGCTGCGAATGTCGATGCGGTCGAACTAGAACGTGCAGCGAAGCGTCCACCGATGTCCGGCTTTCACGCGCAATTCACCATCCGCGAATGTGCCGGCTCCGGCGCGATAACCGCATTGGCTGGCTGCTCGTCGGGGCTTTTTCATCAACCCTAATTAAAATTATAGATGCGCGTGTAGAGCCCCGATCGTCATCAGCGAGCCTGCTCCTCGCGCCCGTGAAGCATGGGAGCGGGGAAACTCCGCTTTCTTCGCCTCTCGTTAAACTAGCGAGTAGTGTAGCTCACCCGCTCCGGCAGTACCCTCCGGCTGCCTCGCTCGAGCATCGCTCGAGATCGTCCTGCATGCTCCGCCCAAGCAGCGACAGCACGGGCTCATGATCGAATCCCGCGCATCTTGCGCCGTCGGCGTTGATCAGCGGGCGCCTTATCAGGAGCGGATCGCTGAGCATCAGCGCGAGTGCGCTCGCCGCGTCGCTCGCGTCGGGATTGATTTCGCCTGACTTGATACGGGGCGCGGCGCGGTTGAACCAGGATCCGATCGGCGTATTGCCGAAGCACTGGCGCAGTTCCTCCGCGCGCCACGGCTCCTTCAAGATATCCTTGGCAATCACGTGGTGGCCCGCGACCTTCAGCGCCTGCATCTGGCGCGCGTTGGTGGCGCAGTCGGGTTTTTGATAGAAGATGATCGTCGCCATGGCCTGGCCTAACTCAGCACCCTGAGCTGCACGATGGGCGCGGTGGCGCCCCGTTCGAGAATACCATCGACCTTCTTGCGGACGGCTTCCAAGGTGAGAGGCTTGATAAGCACGCCGTGCGCGCCCGCCTTGATGCCTTCGACCGCGGTGGGCTCGTCGGATTTGTCGCAGACGATCAGGATCCGCACCTCGGGAAAATGGGCAGCCAATTGGCCGATCAACGGCGGCCCCTTTTGCCCCAAAAAGGAGGCGCCGAGTAGCACCACATCCGGCTTCAACCAATCGATGCCCCTGACAAAAGCCTCTTCCGGCGTTGCAAGCTCGTGCGTCTCGATCTCGTCATGCAGCATAAGTTGCAAAGTCACGCGGGTGATCTCGTCATCGTCGACCACGAATACCCGTCGCTGGCCCTCCGCCTTCGAGGTTTCGACATCTTGCTGCACTGTCGCTCTCCTGAAAATCGCGCCGACAAAGCGGCTTGCAAGAGCAATTAGCAATTTCCGTTCCACGCATGAACGCATCGAAAGGGCCCGCGCCAAGCCGGTTTTTGCCCGTTTGATGCTTGCGATCCTTGTTCGGCTTCTGACAGCGGCACAATTGCTGTCACCTTCAAAACACCTGG
>NZ_JCAMOR010000208.1:0-1994 GCF_059512385.1 Bradyrhizobium sp. Crot121
TTTCCACTGAAGCCAAGGAGACCTGTATGCTCAACCATCCCACCCACGAACGCCTGATCGAGCTCGGCTTGAGCGGCTTGGCCAAGGCCTTTGAGGAGCAGCGACGATCACCTGATCTCGAAGCCTTGCCGTTCGAAGATCGCATCGGCCTGCTGGTCGACCGGGAAGCCGCAGAACGTGACACCAGGCGGCTCACCACGTGCCTCAAGCTGGCCGCGCTTCGCCAGAATGCCTGCGTGGAGGACGTCGATTTGCGCACGCCGCGGGGTATCGACCGGGCCGTCTTCGCCAAGCTCGTCAGCGGCGACTGGATCGATCGCCACGAGAATTTTCTTCTAACCGGGGCGACCGGATTGGGCAAAAGCTGGTTAGCCTGTGCTCTCGGTCACAAGGCCTGCCGCGACAATCGCTCGGTTCTCTACCATCGCGTCCCAAGATTGTTCGAAGCGTTGGCGCTCGCGCGGGGAGATGGACGTTATGCCCGCTTGCTCAAAACCCTTGGCCGCGTCCAGCTTCTGATTTTGGACGATTGGGGATTGTCGGTGCTCACCGTCGCCGAGCGGCGCGATCTACTGGAAATCCTCGAGGACCGCCATGGCCGCGCATCGACCATCGTAACCAGCCAACTTCCCGTGGACTCATGGCACGAAGTTATCGGAGATCCCACGCTCGCCGACGCCATTCTGGATCGCCTCGTCCATAACGCTCACCGCCTCCAGCTGGCCGGCGAAAGCATGCGAAAACGCAACGCCAAAACCATCACCCTTGACGAGCAGCCAGAACGCTGACTCTATCAACGCCTTGGCCGGAGCGGGCCGCTCACGATCGTCTGAATTCGGCGCTCATGATCGCGCGAAATCGCTGCTCACTATCAGTGAAATATGCACCTCTCCCCGCGCCGCTGCTCGTACTTGCGCTGCCTACCCGGTGCAACTACGTTAAGTAAGCCTTGCTGCCGGTTGCTCAACTGAAGGATTGCATGCAATGACCCCAGACAATGCCGGCCGAGGCCGACTCCGCGTGCCGCAGGAGGCCGCGCTTTGGTTGGCCATCGCCGGCATTCTTGCGGCCGCAATTTGGTTTTCCTGGAATCCAACCCCGGTTGCTCAAGCGCTTGCGGCACTTTTCATTGCCTGCGCCCTGATCCACGCCACCTTCGCCTATGGTGCGCGGAGCGCCTTGGTTCTGTTCGTTACTTGTAACGCAATTGCGTTTGCGATGGAAAACCTGAGCGCTGCCACAGCGTTTCCATTTGGGACCTTTCATTTCGTGGTCGGCGCGGACTTGCCGCAGATCGGCCTCATCCCGATCATCGTGGGACCGGTATGGTTCGTTGTGGGCTATTTTTCATGGGTGGTCGCGTCGGTTCTTTTGGATCACGCCGATCGTCAGCTCGATCGACCTTTCAATTTGGTCGCCCTGCCCATCGTAGCCGCTTTCGTGATGACCCAGTGGAATCTTGTGACGGATGCCCCTAACGCGACGATAGCCAAGGCTTGGATATGGCACGGCGGCGGTGGAATGTTCGGTGTTCCACTCTCCAACTATCTCGGCTGGCTTCTCACCTCCTGGCTGATCTGCCAGGCCTTCGCCCTCCACCTGCGCTGCGACGGCCGACGGCAGCACTTGAGGATTAGTCACAGGCTGGCGGTGATCGGCATCCTTTTCTATGTCGGCGCCGGCGTTACGCACATCGTGCCCTGGATCATGGGAGAGAGAGGCGAAGCCGTCGACGACAGAGGCTATGGCTGGCAGGTCCACGATATCCGTGAATCCACGGTCGCGATCCTGCTGCTGACGATGGTCTTCACCGCATTGCTCGCAGGGCTGCGCCTCTTGCGCCAGGCGAATTGCAAAGGCGAGCCAATCGCATCAATATCTGGCGATTGAAAGCGGGGCATGTCGTCGCAACACGGACTAGTACCCACTTTTCTTGGATCGTGAGTCGTGCTTCAAGATATGGATGATACCCGAAGCAAGAGAAGTCCACCTTT
>NZ_JCAMOR010000209.1:0-1946 GCF_059512385.1 Bradyrhizobium sp. Crot121
GACACCGATCCGATTCGGTATCGCCGCCCCAACCCTGACGGTCAGTTCTCCGGTAACATTCTTGATGAGGCAATGCGGGTCAAATTTGCAAGCCGATTGACAGACACGATCATTCCTGGCTTGCCACGTCGTTACGATTGTCGTGAGTTCGCGGGCCACCCGCCCCGAGATCGACGTCTCCGGAATGGCGCCCAGGCATTCTTTGGTGACGTCGTCGACAATGTTGAGGATGCGGAAGCGCCGGCCATTGGCGAACTGGTCGTGGACAAAGTCGAGCGACCAGCGCGCGTTGGGCCTGGCCTCCACCAGGATCGGGGCTCGGGTCCCCACAGCCTTGCGCCGAGCCCGTCGCTTGCGGACGGCGAGTTCCTCTTCGCGATAAAGCCGGTAGATCCGGTTGATCCCCGACGGCTCGCCCTCCCGCCGCAGCAGGACGAACAGCCGGCGGTAGCCGAAACGCCGCCGCTCGTTGGCGAGATCTCGCAGCCGGCCTCGCAGCTCTGCCTCTGGAGGGCGGCTGGACCGATAGCGGATCATCTTCCGATCCGCGCTCACGATCGAGCAGGCCCGCCGTTCCGACAGGCTCATGACGGCCTGCAGATGCGCGACCGCAGCGCGTTCGGCGGCGGGCCCTACCATGTTTTTGAAAGAAGCTCGCGAAGGGCGGCCGCATCGAGCATCTGCTCGGCCAGAAGCTTCTTTAGCTTCGCGTTCTCCTCTTCCAAGCCCCTCAGCCGCTTGGCCTCGGAGACATCCATACCGCCAAATTTGGCCTTCCAATTGTAGATCGTCGCCTCGGAAATCTCATGCTTGCGAGCAAGGTCAGCCGTCTTCGCCCCAGCCTCATGCTCCTTCAACACTGCGATAATCTGCTCTTCCGAAAATCTTGCTCGCTCCATCTGTCCGTCCTTCTGCGGGCCGGACTCTAACTCCATCTGGAGGAAATACGCAGTGGCAGGTCAGATCGGACCAGACGTCCCGACCGCTCGCGATATCTGTAAGTGATACGTTGACCCGGACCTGATCCCCGCTGCGCCGCACCGCGCCCTGGACCGCCCATCGGATGCCAAGGTCCTTGCCAAGCGTCCTGAAGTCGATCTGCTTGTTCTTGTATGTAAAGGCCGTTCCGCGTCCGATAACGAATGCGCCGGGCATTCGCGCGAGGTCGGTCGTCAGATCGGTCGTAATGCCGTCGGCAAAATAGTCCTGCTCCGGATCGCTGTTGAGATTTGCGAACGGTAGGACGACTAGTGATAAGCGGGGAGCAATATCGGGCCGGGTCGTAGCCTCCATCTGCGTCTGTTGCTTGTCCGGAAACACGTCGGTGCGGAGCGTCTTCCACACAGTCCAGTAGCCGACGAAGCCACCCGCGATCACGCCGATAGCCGCGATCGAAGCGAGCGCTCCACCGATCAATCGCAATCGCGTCCGCAGGCGATCCCTAAAGTTGACAGTCCATGCCGGTTGGTCCGATGGCTCGTTAGCAGATGGCGTTTTGTTCAGTGGGTCACTATCGGACGCGGGTTTGTTCGGTCGGTCGCTGGAGACTTCCGAGTTCGTCACCATTGCCTCCCCGCAGGGTCAGACGCCCGACTGCTCAACTTAGCAGATTTTTGCGGCTTTGCGTTGGTCAAGTTTGCTGACTAAGTTCACGTGTCTTACAAATTGTTACCGGACGGTCGTCGGCTTTACGACGTCGAATAGATGTCCGGTTGGGGTCAAAATGCGAAGAACACAGAGTGAGCAAATCTGGCCCGCTCCGCCCCAGTAAGCGGACCGCAATGAGGGGTGTCGCCACTTCGCTGATGGGCCACAAGCGGACCAATACGGCAGGTCTGCCCACAGATACCCCCCAACCACGATCGACCGCGCCGCAGCGTTATCTCGCAAGTGTCGCCTTGTAGGACCGGTTGAAATGGACACAATATGCTCGCTTCGGGATCGAG
>NZ_JCAMOR010000210.1:0-1904 GCF_059512385.1 Bradyrhizobium sp. Crot121
GTACGCATCCGACGGCGGCCGTCTTGCGTGACGGGTGGTAATTAGCGAAGCGTGTGACCTTAAGTCTAGCTTTAAGGTCATCAGGCGATGCGGGTCGAGGTTTTGGGCGGGCTGGAGCGGCGGCGGCGCTGGTCGCAGGACGACAAGGCACGGATTGTCGAGGAGACGTTGGTGCCGGGCGCGAAGGTGACTGAGGTTGCGCGTCGCAACGGAGTAGCGGCCAGCCTGGTGTTTACCTGGCGTCGACAAGCACGGACATCGGAACAAGTTGTGCCATCTTTTACGCCGGTGCAGATCGCCGCCGCAGCGGCATCGGCTGAGGAAACTCCGAAGCTTTTGCCTACGGCTGACGGCCGAGTTCGCTCTGTGGCAGCCGCGCGTACTGGATTGATCGAGATCGATCTTGGCAACCGACGGTGCATCCGGGTGGATGCGCACGTCGATCCGGAGGCGCTGGCGCGGGTCCTCGATGTGCTTGGACGCCGATGATTGCTATACTGGGGAATGTGCGAGTGTGGCTCGCGACAGGCTACACGGATATGCGCAGAGGCTTTCCGTCGCTGGCACTCCAAGTGCAGGAGGTGCTGCGCAAAGACCCGCTCAGCGGTCATCTGTTCGTCTTCCGCGGTCGCCGCAGCGATCTTGTGAAGGCGATCTGGCACGATGGCCAGGGAGCCTGCTTGTTCACAAAAAGGCTCGAGAGAGGAAAGTTCATCTGGCCATCGGTTGCCGGTGAATCGGTCACGATCTCGCCGGCGCAGTTGAGCTATCTGTTGTCCGGGATCGATTGGCGCAACCCTCAAGAAACCCAGCGTCCGACGCGGGTCGGATAGCCGTTTTACGGTTTGAATCTGCTGCTCGATCTGATTCAATGGCTTCATGATATCGAAGCCGGACGATCTTCCATCGGACCTTGTGAGTGCCCTGGCGGCGCTGCAGGCCGAGCGTGAGGCGCGGCTGCAAGCCGAGGCGGTGGCTGCCAGTGCGCGGGCGGAACTGTCGGACAACGAAGCGCTGATCGCGCATCTCGAGCTGCGGATCGAGAAGCTCAAGCGCGAACTGTACGGGCAACGCTCCGAGCGCACAGCGCGGCTGCTCGAGCAACTGGAGTTAGAGCTCGAAGAACTCGCCACCACGGCGAGCGAGGATGAGCTTGCCGCGCAGGCCGCAGCGGCGAAGACGCAGAACGTCCGCCCCTTCATGCGCAAGCGGCCGGTGCGCAAGCCATGGCCGGATGACATCGAACGCGAGCGCGTCGTCATTGAGGCTCCAACAACCTGCGCCTGCTGCGGTGGATCGCGACTGGCGAAGATCGGTGAGGATGTGACCGGGACGCTGGAGGAGATCCCGCGCCGCTTCAAGCTGATCGAGACGGTACGCGAGAAGTTTACCTGCCGCGATTGCGAGAAGATCAGCCAGCCGCCCGCCCCGTTCCACGCCACGCCGCGCGGCTTCATCGGCCCACAATTGCTGGCGACGATCCTGTTCGACAAGTTCGGCATGCATATCCCGCTCAACCGCCAGAGTGCGCGCTTCAAGGCTGAGGGGATCGACCTGCCGTTGTCGACGCTGGCCGACCAAGTCGGCCACGGGACCTTCGCCGTCATGCCGCTCTTCCACTTGATCGAACGCCATGTACTCGCGGCCGAGCGCCTTCATGGCGACGACACCACCATCCGTATCCTGGCGAAGGGCAAGTGCACGACCGGGCGGATCTGGACTTATGTGCGGGATGACCGGCCGTTTGCCGGGCCTGCGCCGCCGGCGGCGGTCTATTACGCCTCGAGCGATCGACGAGGCGAGCATCCCCAGAAGCATCTGGCCGCCTTCGCCGGTATCCTGCAAGCCGATTGCTACAACGGCTTCGAGCCGCTGTTCGACCCGCAGAAGAAGGTGCTGCCGAT
>NZ_JCAMOR010000211.1:0-1901 GCF_059512385.1 Bradyrhizobium sp. Crot121
ACCGCACGAAATTACTTCGCTGTCGTCGCTATCGCCGCAACTCTGCTCTGGCTAAGATAACTGTCCACGCGACCTAGCCCGTTATCCTCATACAGTCCGATTTTCAACCCAAAAACTGCCCCCTTCGATTGCCGCCGAGCTCGATTCCGAGCAAACTGCCTCGCCACGCGCTCAAGTAGACGAATTCACAGCGTCCTCTCACCTAATCTCGTGCAACGATCAAGCGATGAAGACTTGGCCTCGAAAACGGCAGACGTTAACTTTCTCGGCTGAAATCAACGGCGACAACTGCCAATGCGAATTCTGCAAGAGAAACAAATCATTTGAAGCGCCATCCGAACTTCTGGATGCATTCTTAGATGGATCAGTACTTCTGTTCGCTGGCGCTGGCATCAGCACCGAAGCGCCGGGCGTGATGCCGAACACCCTATATAGCGAAATTAACTACATCCTTGGCGGCACCACACATGACCGTGCCTTTCCTGATTTGATGGAGGACTTTTGCTCATCACCATCAGGAAAAATTGGACTGATCCAGAAGATCAAGGAGCATTTTGATTACGCCTATTCACACGGTCAAATCTATCGCAACGCGACACGGTTTCATCGAGAGTTAGCTACATTCTTTCCACTAGACACTGTGGTAACCACCAATTGGGATGACTACTTCGAACAACATTGCGCGGCCACCCCATTTATCGAGGACCGCGATCTTGGACTTTGGGCAGCAGCCGAACGGAAGGTAATCAAGATTCACGGATCCATATCGAATTTCGGATCAATCGTTGCCACGCGCTCGGACTATAAAGCCTGTGAGACCCGTTTACAGATCGGATTGTTGGGAGCTCACCTTAAGTCGCTACTGGCCACACGCAACGTAGTCTTCATCGGCTATTCGCTAAGAGATGATGATTTCCTCCAAATTTACGGAGGTGTTCTCGACGCGCTACGCGATTTTCGCAGACAGGCGTACTTTGTTGCCCCCAACATCTCAGCTTCCGATCGGCAGAGATTGAGCGAGCTAAACTTAAACCTCATCGAAACAGACGGGACATTTTTCGTTGAGCAGATCAAGGCACACGCCACAACGAAGATTTGTCTCTGTTCGGACGTTATGTATGAAGAGGTCGAGGGCATCCTCGCACTAACGAGAAGAGCACATAGCTGGCTTCATGACACTTATAATGCAATCAAGTACCCTCAGATACTATTTTGCTCCTGGTACCAGGATGGCATGCTCCATGCCTTAGAGAGAATTCTGCGCCTTCGTAAGACTGGAATCTATTCAGACCGCCATCGCCTCATTGGCTCGTTCCGTTCGTACCATGCATATGCGGAGCAGTATCGCAAAATTCGCAACTACTCCGATTCAGCATACTGTTACGGCTATGCAAATGCATACCTATACGCATCGCTGGATGACAAGGAGCGAAGCGAACTTACTCCACCAATTTTCTTTTACTTTGATTGCGAGATTGAAACGGCGGCAAAATACAAGCGGGCATTGAAACGCCTGCCTGAACTTCACAAGTCAGCGTTCAAATACGCGCAGCGAATCGCGGCTAGGCATCCCCATCTCGAAACTCATGTTCTCGACCATAAAGACCAACTTGATCTAAGCCAGATATATCCATTCAATAAGCTCGACAGCGCCGATTGAAGCCTCATAACGGCAGATTGTCGTGCTTCTTCACGGGGATCTCGACCTTCTTGTCCTTGAGCATCGCGAGCGCCCGTGCGATCCGGCGCCGCGTCGAATGCGGCATGATGACATCGTCGATGTAGCCGCGCTCGGCGGCGATGAAGGGGGAGAGGAAGCGGTCTTCGTATTCCTTGGTGCGCGCGGCGATCTTGTCGGGGTCGCCGATGTCGGAGCGGAAGATGATCTCGACCGCGCCCTT
>NZ_JCAMOR010000212.1:0-1884 GCF_059512385.1 Bradyrhizobium sp. Crot121
TTGCGAAGCGCCTTGGCAGCAGCTTCCTGCGCAGCGATCTCGACGTTAAGCGCGGCCGACCGGTCCGACCTCGCCGCCTTCCGGAACTCCGCATTGAGCCGAACGATGAGCGCGGCGACTGCTGATATCTCGTTCCCCGTAGCAAAGTCCTTCAGCTTGACCTGGACGTTGGAAAGCTTCTCTTGGATCACAACGTCCGCGAGATCCGGTACACCAACTGATTCCCGACCCCGCGCCCCCTCAACGGGATCTGCAAGAGGGCGTGGGATCTCGCCTTCTGGCACGTTTCTGCCGCGGACCGTAGCAGAGATCGGCACCCGCGGAAGTTGTTGATGCGCGGCAGCATCCAACAGGTCGTGCCCGCCAACGGTCGTTTCACGTTCGATCGCAAATACCATCGCTACATTCCTTAAGTTCGATAAGTGATCCCACGCAGCCTGTCAGGCGAAGTGCCTTATGAGATTCGCGTTGGAGTCACTCTGCCTCTCAATCGCCTCGGCAACGTTCTGTGTGGTCATCGTCCTGTCGAGAAGCAATTGCTTGATGAAGTCCATTTCATCGCTTTGCAGTTGTCTCAATCTTGCAATGCTCTTGCTAATGTCCAACGTTTCTGCCTGGGCGTCCGTTGCCTCCTTCTGCTGGATGCCATTGGCGATGCCAGCGCCAGCCTCGCCCAGCGATGCCACTGCCTCGCCGACCCGAGCCGCCGTCGAAAGTCTCTGGCCTATCTGAACAGCCTTGACAGAGTTAGACGGTATCAAGGCGGTAATACCCAATCCACTCGCAGCTCCACTAGCAAAGCCAGCGCCGACCGTTAGCACCGAGATAGCGAATATGATGCCAATCGTGATGACCGCGCTCAAAGTGTTGGCCTTGCCGTCCTCGATTCCGTCTTTCTCGAGACTCTTCGCAATTGCCGCGGTCATCTTATCGATGCCCCCCGTCTCGACGAGAGTCGCTACTCCAACGCTCACTGCCGCCGCCATGACTGCAAGCGTTCCGCCGGTGGCAACGGCAGCCAGGACCGTCAATCCGACCGCTAGCCATCCGAAGAACTTCATGATGCCGGAGCTCTTCTTTGCTTCTGCCAATCTTTTTGCCGCTTCAATGATGCTTTTAGAGGTTTCCTCGTGCAACTGCCTTTGCTGCTCTCCCCAATGTCGCGCGTCCTCTATTCCGGCTGCAACCTGTCCATCCGTCATCTTGGTCTTCAGAGCCAGAAACGTGGTAAGGAGGTCAATCGTATCGAACGCACGTGGTGCCGATAAGCCTGGAATCGAACCTGACGCGACAGCCTCTCCGGAACCTGATTGCAGCAACAGGTTGGCGTCAGTCTTGCGGCCATTGCCCGAAAGACCGGTGGCGGAGGCACTGAAAGGCAGCGTCCCGACTTCGGGGAGTGTTTTGCTCGTCAACGCCCACATGTTCACTCTATCCATGGCTGGACCCAAGTTGGGATTTGAGGCGGTTAAGCATCATCAGCCCACGCCCGGCCAAAGCCTTTTGTTCGGGCCTTCCGACACTCAGCGCCAAGCTATTCTCGAGTGCGGTGATGGCCGCTGTGGGATGATCGAGTTTGATGAAACATTCCGCCGCACGAAGCGGTATCTGCGGATCGTCACTATCCAGGAGCCCGGCCAACCGATAGGCGTGCATGGCGTTCTCTGGGTCCCCAAGCATCTGACTACTAGCAGCCAGACCAAACCAGAATCGTGCGTCGATGTGCCGGTGTAGGCACAAGAAGCGAAAGAAATTCCGCGCCTCCTCATACTTGCCGCAAGAATAGTAGCGGTGGCCAAATACATATAAGGCCTCAAGCTCATCGTCCGTGATCCCAATGACGCTAGCCAGGTCCGCGCGCCCTGCCACGAAGTCGATGGCGAG
>NZ_JCAMOR010000213.1:0-1880 GCF_059512385.1 Bradyrhizobium sp. Crot121
TGCGATGCCTATGACGGTTATGACCGGCTGACCGAAGTCGCTCGACCGCAAGGGCCGTGGACGCTCGTGCATTGCTGATGAGTCTTGCCGCCGCCGGGTGGGCCGAACAACAGCAGATTGGCGCCGGCTTTCAACCAGGCGTCGCCGGCGGCGAGCGCCATCACCTGTGCCTTCGACAGCATCGGCACGCTTTCGAAGTCGAAGGTGGCGAGCGTCTTGTAGTTCGTGGCTGTAATGCGTGTTGTTCAGTGAGTCGTGTCCTTGTTCGGGGGTGGGCTGCTGCTGCTGCTGCTGCTGCTGCGGCGGCGCGCGCGCGCAGGATATATGCTGATGTAAACGTCGCCTCGGTTTTTGAGCTGCACTTCCGGCTCGCGCTTCGCGCGAGTCTTGGGCTTCGCCCAAGTCCGGAAGTTGCAGCTAAAAATCCGAGGCGACGTTTACATCAGCATATATCATTTTTACTGTTGGCCTGCTGAGGTCCGCTCCATGTTCATGGAGCGTCCTCCGCTGTGTTTGGCCAATAGGAAAAGTTTACATCAATATATATCCTAATTTATCAAAAAAGAAATCTGCAGGCCAAAAGGATCAAGATAATTGATTAATTGCACGCCCGCGCAGGTTTACCGTTAGAAAAGCGTGTCTGCCTGCTAGGTTCCTGCATAAGACAGCAGTAATATGTTAAAGATGCCTATGTGCGTCCCTTACTCCGGGTCTGGCAATCGCCGCAAATCTCTTGTTGCCCAAAACGTTCTATGGTAAAGTAGTAAAACAGTCAGTTATCGCGCCGGGACATCGTCTTTGTTCGTGTGACCTAAAAGTATTTGGCCGAACAGTTCTGGAGAAAGATTTCGCGTTCAATAAACTTATTAATTCATATGGAAGCGCTATTCAGATTATAAATTTGACCTGGCTTTACTCATAATGATGAACCACGATACAGACGGGTCTCGCCACAAAGACGAGACGTGATTACACGAAATAAAACGATTACAAATGCAGAATAAAACAAGTAAAACTGACAGAACAAAACACTCAACGCAACAATACGCGCCAGGTCGATCTGTGGAGACCTTGATCAACGCGATGTCACGCGCCCCCATGCCACCACCGGAATCTGATTAACGGCCGCGAAGGCCTGGTGGCCCCCGTTCGCTGCGACAGCATCGTACCAGTGACGCGGGACAGCTACGAACCAATCATACGGGCCTACCGGACCGTAAACTGGAATTGGTGGCCCCGCCGTCCAGGCGACGAAAGCAAAGTTGTGGTACCAAACACAGTGATGAGCATCCGCCTGGTCCATATAGAAGCACCGGTTTTCAGTCCCGACTCCGTGTTCGTATGCGAATCGAAACGTGCGGGCACCTAGTTCATCCAGCAGCAAGTTAGCATCGACGACGGCGATTGGGTCGCCAGGATGCGCCCCGCGTGTCACGCGCCCCGTCACGCGCCCCGTCACGCGCCCCGTCACGCGCCCCCATGCCACCACCGGAATGGGATTAACGGCCGCGAAGGCCTGGTCGCCCCCGTTCGCTTGGACATTTTCGAACCAGCGACGCGGGACAAGTACGAACCAATCACGCCGGTCTACCGGACCGTGAACCGGAAGTTCTGGCCCCACCGTCCAGGGGAGGCCAGCAAGGGTTTGGTTCTCAACACAGAGACGAGCATGCTCCTGCATCATATAGAGGCACACGTTTTCAGTCACGACGCCGTGTTGGACTGCGAATCGAAACGTGTGGGCACCTATTAGCCCCAGCAGCAAGTTAGTATTGCGGGTGGTGAGTGGGCCGGCAGGAAACTCCATCGAGAGAGAGGAGAGAACCGCTTAATTGTGCTTCGTGATGGAAGAAAGGAGTGTGAGGAGACTTGATTGTACT
>NZ_JCAMOR010000214.1:0-1863 GCF_059512385.1 Bradyrhizobium sp. Crot121
CTGCCTGCGTCCACGATCTTCGAATCATGGTTGCCCATGGATTCAGAAACCCACTAAAAAAACAACTGTAATGCTAGTCCAATAGTGCTAACTTTGTTCACGGACGCTTCCTCTCTGTGACGGTTCAACACCCTTCACTTTGGCACATCGATGCCGTCGAGGGGCGTCCACCCCATCACAGCAACAGCAGCAGACAGAGTCTCTGGCAGCGTGATAGAAAGAGATCAGGAGCGCGGGCTTCGTCGTTGCGAGATGTAAAGCAACGCATCCGTCGGCTGTTTACGCAGGAGCGGGTCGCGGCCTCGGCGGGGCAGTTTCTCGACGGACTGTTGGGCAACGAGCCGCGCAAGACGGGTTGGATGCGGGCGGAAGCAGCCGGCGATCCAGGCCCGTGGCGCCAGCAGGCGATCCTGGGCCGGGGGCAGTGGGATGCCGACGCGCTGCGCGATATTGTCCGTGAGTACGCGCTGGAAACGCTGGCCGATGAGGACGCGGTTCTGATCATCGATGAGACCGGGTTTTTAAAACAGGGCAAGGCCTCGTGCGGGGTCGCGCGCCAGTACACTGGCTCGGCGGGCAAGATCACCAATTGCCAGATCGGAGTGTTCGCCTCCTACGTGTCGCGGCATGGCCATGCCTTCATCGATCGGGCACTCTACCTGCCAAAGGAATGGACGGACGAACCCGTTCGCCTGAGGGCCGCGCACGTCCCGAGCGATGTGGGCTTTGCCACGAAGCCCAAGATCGCGCGTCGAATGATCGCTCGTGCGATCGCCGCCAAGGTGCCATTCTCGTTCGTGGCGGCGGACAGCGTGTATGGCACGGTTGAGATCGAATCCCTGCTGCGCAAGGCGGGCAAAGGCTACGTTCTGGGTGTTGCGTCCAATCATGTGTTCCGTTCCTGGGGCAAGCCGCGGCCTGTCGCCGGCACCGCCTCCGAGATCGCGCAGAGCCTTCCCAAGAAAGCCTGGCGCCGCCTGCCGCCGGCGAAGGGACCAAAGGTCCGCGCTGGCACGCCTGGGCCTCTCTTGAGCTGGCCGATCTTGACGCCAGTGACTACAACGACGCCCTTGCCGGGGAATGGACGCGGGGTCTTCTGATCCGCCGCAACATTGCCGACGGCAGCTTGGCCTTCTTCTCCACATGGTGCCCCAAGGGCACGTCCATGCAGAAGCTGGTATCGGTGGAAGGCCATCGCTGGGCCATTGAGGACAGCTTCGAAACCGCCAAGAACGAGCTCGGCCTTGATCACAACGAAAGCCGCTCCTGGCATGGCTGGCATCGCCATGTGTCACTCGTCATGCTGGCCTTCGCCATGATGGCCGTCATCCGTCATCGGGCCAATGCTGAGCCAGCACTCAAAAAAACGCGACGCCGGCGCACCAAACATCGTTCCTGATCCGCTGGTCGATCCAGGAAATCCGTAAGCGACGTCTATGTCCCATTCGCAAAGATTTGGAGGGACGGATTGCAACGCGTTGGCGCAACGGATTGCAATCTGTTGATCAACGCGTTGCAAATCGTTGAAGTCGCGTGTGGAGGGGCAACAGAGGATTACGGGGTTCGGCCGAACGACCAGGGCATGAGTTCGTCGATCCGCGCCTGTGGGTGTCCGGCCGCGATCGCTTCGAGCGTCGCCTTCATCCAGGCGTAGGGCTCGACGTTGTTGATCTTGCAAGTAGCGATGAGCGAAGCTATGCGCGCCCATGAACGTCCGCCTTCGTCGTGACCTGCAAACAACGAATTTTTGCGCGTCAGCACCAGCGGCCTGATCTGATTTTCGACCGGGTTGGTAACCGGTATGAGATGTCTCGGTGCCAACGTTCCGCTGCGGTGTTCTACATCGTGGCGTATGGTGCGACC
>NZ_JCAMOR010000215.1:0-1842 GCF_059512385.1 Bradyrhizobium sp. Crot121
TAGTGGTGTAGCCGTGACTCCGTTTCCACATCCCGCTCGTCGAACCGGACAGGCAGATCTCCCGCATCCGGCTCTCGGACAAGACCTCACGCCTTCGCCCACGGCCGGTCGCGGCCAAGCGCGGTTAGACGTACGAGCCCAAAGTGCCCGTAAAGGTGCGAGAGTGGATAGGTCCCGCCCTTGCATCGCCTGACCTTGTGCTTGATGCGCAACCACCGGCGCAACCGCACAGCGGTGTAGTTGTCGATCGCCCGATACGCTTTGGTGACGGTGCCTACATTGAAGTAGTTCGCCCATCCGCGCAGCGTGCGGTTCAACTTCGCCACCAACTCTGTGGTGTCTTGCCCTAACCCGGTTCGAGCCGTCAGCGCATGAAGGGTTTCCACCATGCGCTTGATGCTTTTCTTCGATGGCCGGTACCCCAGGCGCGCCTGGCCGGTTCTCGCTGAGTACATCCGTCCGAACGAGTATCCCAGGAAGTCGAACTCTCCTTCCGGCGCCTTGCAGATTCGTGTCTTGTCCTCGTTGACCGTCAGCTTCAACTTTCCCATGATCTCGCGCAGTCGCGACAAGGCCTCTTCGGCTTTGCCCCGCCGGCATAGGATCACGAGATCGTCGGCGTAGGTCACGATGCGAGTGCCGAGGCTTCGCTCGAGACCGAGCATCTTCCATCCCAGCACGAACCGGCGCATGTAGAGATTCGCCAGCAATGGGGAGATGGGTGAACCTTGCGGGATGCCGCGCCGCTTGTCTCGGGCTTCGGTCGTACGTGTCTTCCTTCCTCGATCGTCGGTTTCTTCCACGGGACACTCCAGCAACATCTTGATCAGATGCAGCACGCGCCGATCGACAATTCGGCGTGCTACCGACTTCAGAAGTTCGGCATGCGGAATGCTCCCGAAGTAGTCCGCGAGGTCGGCGTCGACGACTTCCGGGTGACCACGGAACAGCAGCGCTTCCACCTCAACCACCGCCTGCTGGGCATTGCGCCCCGGACGGTAGGCATACTGCTCCGGTGGAAGATCGGCCTCAAAGATCGGCTCCAGCACCAGCATCGCTGCCGTCATGCAGACCCGATCCCGCAAGGTCGAGATGCCCAATGGCCTGAGTTTGCCATTGGCCTTCGGTATGTACACTCTTCTGATAGGATCCGGTCGATACGTCTCCTGCCTGAGCGCAAGCGCCAGTTCGCCAAGCCACCGCTGCACCCCATACACTTCGATGTCCGCGAAGTCCTGCCCGTCCACGCCCGATGCGCCCTTGTTGGAGCGGCATTGAGCATAGGCATGGGCCAAGATGTCTTCCCGGCTGATCTTGTCGTGCAGGGCGTAGAAGCGGTAGCCGGCTTCTGCCTTCGCTTTCGCGTGCAACGCCGTCTGCAGCTTCTGAACACTCTTCGGAGTTGATAGGTTGCCCAATCCCCAGGTCCCTCACTACGTCTTGCGTTCGTCTTGAACTGAGGTCCCTTCCCTCCGCCGGCGTTACCCGGCTTCAGCGGTACTACGAACCCCTCCGCATCCCCACGGCGCCCGGCCTGTCCCTCGCGGGCGTCCGGTTGATCATCCCTGACCACGTCGTGGGGCCTCCCGTGTTGCGTACGCTTTCCTTGTGTACATGCCGTCGCCACTACCCCGGCACAGCGACTGGAGGTATTGCTTCGCTCACTTCGCCCCAGCCGTATCAGCCTTCCCCGAAAGGGTCATCGGGTCGGCCTGCGCATCGTCCTTTTCGAGGCTTGCTCGGCGTTCACTCGCGTTACGGCCTGCACACTCGCGCTGTCACCAATTCGTGACACGCTAATCGAAGGCTTCAGCCACTTCGTTACCTCCATGACTGCTCCGA
>NZ_JCAMOR010000216.1:0-1819 GCF_059512385.1 Bradyrhizobium sp. Crot121
CGTGATCGATATCGAGAGCCATATCTGCCCCTGCTGCGGCGAGCGGCTGCACAAGATCGGGGAGACCGTCAAGGAAGCCTTCGACGTCGTTCCGATGCAATACCGGGTCAAGCGCATCGTGCGTCCGCGCTATGGTTGCCGGGGATGCCGCCAGGGTGTGCTGCAGGCGGCCGCGCCGGCCCAGGCAGTCGAGGGCGGGATGGTGACGGAAGCCTTGCTGGCCCACATCGCGGTGATGAAATACGGTTACCAGCTGCCGCTGTATCGGCAGGAACAGATGTTTGCCGCGCAGGGCGTCGCGCTCGACCGTCAGACGCTGGCTTCGTGGATGGGCCGCGTCGCCTGGTGGCTGAGGCCGCTTCACGCGCTGTTGCGCGACACAGTGATCTCCTACCCGCGGCTGTTTGCCGATGAGACGCCGCTGCCGGTTCTCGATCCCGGCCGTGGCAGGACCAAAGTCTGCCAGTTCTGGGCGATCGCCACCGATGACCGGCCATGGGGCGGCCCGGCACCGCCGGCGGTGGTCTACGTATTTGCCGAGGATCGCAAGGCGATCCGCGCCAAACAGCTGTTCGGAGACTACCAGGGCATCCTGCAGGTCGACGGCTATGCCGCCTACAAGGGTCTGATCAAGAACGGCGGCCGTCTGGTGCAACTCGCATTCTGCTTCGCGCATGCGCGGCGGAAGTTCTGGGACGTTCACGTCGCGACGAAGTCGCCGATTGCCGCGGAAGCGCTGCAACGGATTGCGATGTTCTATGCCATCGAAGACCGTATCCGTGGTCTGCCGGCGGCGCAGCGGTCTGCGGTTCGGCAAACCGAAACCAGGCCGCTGATCGAGCACCTCAAGCCGTGGCTTGAGGCACGACTGCTGGAAGTCTCGAAGAAGTCTGGCCTTGGCAAGGCGATTCGCTACACCCTCAACCATTGGGAAGGCCTGACGCGCTTCATCGATGACGGGCGCATCGAGATCGACAACAATACGGTCGAACGCACCATCAAGCCGATAGGGTTAGGAAAGAAGAACTATTTGTTTGCGGGCAGTGAAGGCGGCGCCGAGACCTGGGCCATTCTCGCGTCGATCATCAACTCGGCCAAGCTGCAAGACGTCGACCCGCGGCATTATCTGACCGACGTTCTCGAGCGCATCGTCTCCGGACGCACCAAGATCAATCAGCTGCACACATTGCTGCCGTGGACATGGAAGGCCGAGCGCGATGGTCTGGAGACAAAGCTCGCCGCCTGATCAATTTGACGGCAGGGCGTCGGGAACTTCCTGCGCGTCGCTGGTGTCGTCATAGATCTCTTCGCGGATCACGCGCAGCGTCACCTCGTGCAGATAGACTTGCAGCGCCCTCTGCAGCTCGGTGAACTCCGGCAGCAGGATCTTGTCAACGAAGCCCCGTGACGCGCGGATCATCACCGTGTTGCGTCGCTGGCGGTGGTAACGAAACGGCCGCAGCCCGTATCGACGGCAAAGCGCCAGAAACAGCTGCCGCGACCATTGGTCGGGAAGTGAGAATTGCTGCTCGATCGGTGGATCGTGGCGAGCGAGCTCCTCGACCCGGGCACGCACCCGCTGCAGTGCGGCTTCCGCCGCCAAGCGCTCACCAGCAGTTCCTGCACCCGCGAACAACGCCTCGATCTTCCGAAGCTTCTCGCGCAGATGCGACTCGCTGGTCATTCTGATCCCCGTCGCCCCCTTCAGAGGGGAGCACCCAATCATCGCCCAGCGGCAGCGTCAATCACCCCGATCGGGCAATCCAAAGCATTCCGCGCAAGTCAAGGCCGGGCACGGCGATCCTCTCGTGACGCTCAC
>NZ_JCAMOR010000217.1:0-1819 GCF_059512385.1 Bradyrhizobium sp. Crot121
GGGTTGGTAACCGGTATGAGATGTCTCGGTGCCAACGTTCCGCTGCGGTGTTCTACATCGTGGCGTATGGTGCGACCATCGGGACAGAGGCACCGGGAGCACGAAGTGCGGGCAGGCCGATGCACACGATGAGCCGAGAGCTCGAGTTAGTAGCTGGCCGCCTCTGCGACTCGCCCGGTTGCGCCGCGAGGGCGAATCCGTAGTTGTCGTGTCGCCCGCAGCTCCCATCGTTGTCCGGCAGAGGAGGTGCGAATGCGACGGGTAATTGGCATTGATGTCCACCGAACCTTCGGGGAGGTGGTATTTTGGGAGAACGGCAGGCTCCGACATGCGGGCCGCATTGATATGACGCGGACTGCGCTGGAGGGATTTGGCAAGACCCTGCTGGCCGGTGATGAGGTGGTGCTCGAAGCGACCGGCAACAGCATGGCGGTGTCGCGAGTGCTGGCGCCATTCGTGGCGCGGGTGATTATCGCCAATCCGTTGCAGGTGAAGGCGATCGCCCAGGCTCACGTCAAGACCGACAAGATCGATGCCGGCACGCTCGCCAGTTTGCAGGCGGCGGGATACCTGCCGCAGATCTGGACGCCTGACGCGGAGACCGAGCGCAAGCGTAGGCTGGTGGCGCGGCGCTACCAGGTCGTGCGGCACCGTACGCGGCTCAAGAACGAGGTGCATTCGATCCTGCACGCGCACCTGATCCCGAAGTGCCCGCATGCCGATCTTTTCAACGCCCGCGGCCGGGCGTGGTTGGCCGCTCAACAGTTGCCAGACGATGAGCGGGCGGCCGTCGATCGGCACGTCCGTGAGCTTGACCGTTTGGCCGAAGACCTGGCCCTGCTCGATCGCGAGATCGCACAGGACGCAATCGAGGATTCCGCGGTGAACAGATTGATGACGATCACCGGCGTGAATCTGGCGGTCGCCGCCGGAATCGTGGCGGCGATCGGCGACATCAACCGGTTCAACAGCCCGCAGAAGCTGGTGAGCTATTTCGGGCTGAACCCGCGGGTGCGGCAGTCCGGGCTGGGAGCCGTCCACCACGGCCGTATCAGCAAGATCGGCCGCAGTCATGCGCGCGCCATGCTGGTCGAGGCGGCCTGGGCAGCGGCCAAGGCGCCCGGTCCACTGCATGCTTTTTTCGTGCGCATCCGCGCCCGACGCGGCCATCAGATCGCCGCGGTGGCCGTGGCTCGGAAGCTCACTGTGCTCTGCTGGCATTTGCTGACAAAGGGCGAGGATTACCTGTGGGCGCGCCCGGCGCTGGTCGCCAATAAGACCCGCGCGATGCAACTTCAAGCCGGACATCCACAACAGAAAGGGAGCCGCCGTGGACCAGCCTATGCCTACAACATCAAGGCGCTGCGCGACCGCGAGATGTTGATTGCCGCCCAGGCGGAGCAAAGCTACGAACGATTCGTGTCGCAATGGAAGCCGCGGCACCCAAAAACCGGCGCGCGGGCGCCTCAGTTCGGCAGGACAAAATAGGCAGTCCGGTGACGCTTGCAGCCGACGCGTCACGCTTCGCCACGAGGTCGCCCGCGCCCGACAACCATAGTCGCGGCTGACGGCAAGTTCTAGGCAGGAATGCAGTCCCGTTCCACTGCCAGTGTGCCGCCGTGCTCGGGCCGGTCAAGGCCAAGCCTTGCGGTGGCCGCAAACGCGGCCAGCCTTGACCGCCCCTGCGCGCGACGGCTGCGAGATCGGTGGCCGGGACGGAAGAATGGCCCGCAGCGCGACCGAACAAAAGAATGGACTTACGGCGACCTTTGCAATCTTCGTCTCGGCCATGAAGAAAGCGCTTGTCCATCTCATCCGT
>NZ_JCAMOR010000218.1:0-1803 GCF_059512385.1 Bradyrhizobium sp. Crot121
GGCGTCGGCGCATTCAGGTCAACGAAAGAGTCCAGACCCGCGTAGGTATTTGAACGAGCTCCGGCCAGGTGCGCTGGCGCAAAGTGAGCATCGTCGCGCAATTCGGATGGCGTCGGCGCATTCAGGTCAACAAACGGCTCAAGGCCGGCGTAAGTGTCTGAGCGAGCCCTGGCAGTTGACGGTGACGCTGGTTCTTGCATCTCCTTCCTCAACAAAGCCCAAGCTCCCTCGCTCGGGGTGGCTGGGGTTGCGGGAAGCGCCTGCGACGGGCTGGGCCGCCCAGCGCCCAGCCCGGACGGCAAAGCCGGCTGCTCGCGGGCTTCTGGCCCTAGAGCATGGTTCGCCTCGACGAGTTTTAAGTAATTCCGAAGGTGCGCCAAATCAAGATCATATAGCCTGCCTTCAGTCAGTTTGAATGCAAGCACATCGTCGCGCAGCGTAAATTCCTCCTTGTTGGAGCGGTTAAGTCGGCCAGCCATGCTCTCCCTGCCATTTTCTTTAAGCCACGCACCCAGGGTATGAAGACGTGCAGCCCGCTCCTGGGCAGACTTCCTTGGCTCAAGATTTTTCAAGGCCTGGTCGAGCGCGCCATCTATGAGGGCGGCGTCTTCGGGATAACGACCCAGATGCCATGAGCTACTTGCGCCGGATGCGCGCTCCGCGCGCTGAAACTCGTCAATCATCTTCAACGCGGGCCCGAGGGTTGTGTCGTTCGGACGCAACTCTTTAGCGCGCTTGATGCGTGACTCGTGATCTAGCCTGGCGATTGCGTGGCCCTCGCGGTTGAGCGCTTCAGAAAATATGCGAAGGCTGCCGCTATAGATCACAACGGCCGCTGCGGGTCGCCTGCTGCTACGAGCTGCGCCCTCGATGAGGGCTTGGTCTTCGGCTGGAATACTCCGTTGCCGCCCACGCTGGGAACGGCCTGACGTACCACCGGGTTCAAGATACTCCCGAAGATAACGCAAGCCAGTAATAATTTTCCGGTTGCCGAATTTATTGGCGTGGGCTACCAGCGAATTGTGATCGAGCGCAGAAATCGATTGCCCATTACGTGCGAGATCATCTCCAAGACCACGAAGAACCGTTACATAACCACCGACCGTTGCCGCGCGCAGTCCCCGGCGTTCACCCGCCGACCGAATGGCGTTGTCGATGATGGAGGCGTCTTCATTAGACAGATGGGGGGTGTATCGATCTCGACGCGCGGGCGCCGCTGGGACGGGAGCGGCATCGGCTTGTTGCACCTCATCCAAGCGTTGCTCAAAGCTCGGATGCCCAGCCTCGTCCGCTTGCCCCCCTGACCTGACTGTTGCTTCGCCAAGGCGGGGTGATACCCACGTTGCCAGTCGGGGACTGAAAATATTGAATCTGTTCGGATCCATCGCGACCTCGTTCGACTGGACTTCAGCAATGAGACAGCAGGCTACTGTCGCAACCTGACGAGAGGCTGACGTCGTGGAACCGGCGCTGCCAGCGGCGCCCCCAAAGCTCGCAATCCGAAGACTTTCAAAATCCGTCGTGCCTCAGTTTGAGATTTTTCCGGCCCACCAGATCGTCGTCCATTGGATTGGGGCCAAGGTCCGGGGTCAATTGAGCCACCAGATTGCAGGTGCGGCAATGAGAGCCCAGCGAGGAAGTTTCTGGCGAGCTTGTCACAGCGCTTGACATGTGGCGGAAGTCTTACTCATAGGTCAGAAATATAGGCGACATCTGGATGCTTGAAGAAGAAGGAACGCACCAAAGCTGGTCTGTTGCCGATGTCGGCGAGCTGGGTGCGGACTCGGTCTTCCAATTTCTCGC
>NZ_JCAMOR010000219.1:0-1787 GCF_059512385.1 Bradyrhizobium sp. Crot121
GGATAGTGCGCCAGTGAAACTGGCGAAGGATAGTCGATGAAAGTTCGATACAGGAAAGGAGTAGCGACCCACCTTGGCCCCGAGTCATGCGGAGGCGTTCGTGAGGACGACTTCGAAGCGTTGACAGGGGAAACCGCAGGCCAGCCATTGAGCCGCGAAATCGGAAGTCTGGAGCGCCGACGCTGTTATCCTAAGCGGAAGGCAACACGTTGGGCGGCGCACATCGCGAGCCGCTCAACGGTTCCACGCGGTCGGAGACCCTGAGCATGCGGGGAAATCCTTCGCACAGGAACTGGGAGATCTCGTCGTCGCCCGAAGACGAACAGCGTTCGGGCAGGCTGGGGAAAGGCGAATGCCATAAGCCCAGCGTCATCGTCGACGAGAAGTCGGATGTCCGCATAGTACCAATGAACGACCTGAACAACAGCGACGGGTCCACACCGTTGCTCGCGGAAGGTCCGGAGGGAAGGCGGGCAGCCAAGGGCAATAGCAAACATCCTCCCGCGCCCCGGACCCTGAGCCGGACCAGCGCGTCGACGAGGCTGGAGGCTATACGTGAACTGGCAAGACGGAATAGGAAGACACGGTTCACGGCGTTGATGCATCACGTGACGCGCGAATTGCTGACGGAAAGCTTCAGGCAACTGAAGCGCTCCGCGGCGCCCGGCGTCGACGGGATGACATGGCGCGACTATGAGGAAGGGCTCGACGAGCGAATAGCAGCGCTTTGGGACGCGGTCCAATCAGGCCGCTACCAGGCACTCCCGTCTCGCCGAGTGTATATCCCCAAGTTGAATGGCAAACTGAGACCGCTCGGAATCGCTGCGCTGGAAGATAAGATCGTCCAGCACGCGGTGACGACGGTCCTGAATGCAATCTACGAGGCGGACTTCCTCGGCTTTTCCTACGGATTCCGGGAGGGGCGAAGTCAGCATAAAGCGCTGGACGCACTCTGGATCGGCATCCATCAGAAAAGAGTGAACTGGGTGCTCGACGCCGACATCCGCTCGTTCTTCGACACGATCGATCACGAATGGATGATGCGGTTCCTCGAGCACAGGATTGCAGATCGCCGGCTCTTGCGATTGATACGCAAGTGGCTGACCGCTGGCGTTGTCGAAAGTGGATCGAAGTCCGTAGCACGGATAGGTACGCCGCAAGGCGCGGTGATCTCGCCGCTCCTCGCCAATATTTATCTGCACTACGTCTTCGACCTCTGGACCCACCAGTGGCGGAGCAAAACGGCGAAAGGGGATGTCATCGTCGTCCGCTATGCGGACGACAGCGTCGTGGGCTTCGAAACAAAGTCCGAGGCCCTACGCTTTCTCGACGCACTGCGTGAGCGGATGGCGATGTTCGGTCTCTCGCTGAATGAGGAGAAGACACGGATTCTGGAATTTGGACGGTACGCGGCCGAGCGCCGCGCACGCCGGGGGCAACGCCGCCCGGAAACGTTCGACTTCCTCGGGTTCACGCACATCTGCGCTGTGACCCGAATGAATCCGCACTTCACAATCCGGCGCGTGACCATCGCCTCCCGCATGCGGGCGACGCTGAGGGCGATACGACACGACCTGATGAAACGCCGCCATGCGCCCATCGCTGAGATCGGCGCCTGGCTCCGTCGCGTGGTGCAGGGGTACCTGAACTACCACGCGATTCCAGGGAATCTGAAACGGCTCGGCATGTTCCGCGCCGAGGTCTGCCGGGCATGGCTGCGCTCGCTTCGTCGACGCAGCCAGCGCTCCCGCATGACCTGGGATCGATTCCAGCGTCACGTTAGGCGA
>NZ_JCAMOR010000220.1:0-1787 GCF_059512385.1 Bradyrhizobium sp. Crot121
GGCCCTCGGAAGATAACATCGAGATGACACGTCTGGATGGGAGCACATCATCGAGCAGAGGCAATACACCTGGCGACAAGGCCAAGATCCAGACGCCGCTCTCGAAGTCTAGCGTGGAGACGCCAGCCCCGAACAGCCCTTCACGTCAAGCGCAGCGCTTTGACAAACAAGGCGGGCCGGAGCTCTACGACAAGCCTCACGGCAAAGCGCAATTGACCCAAGCGCCGGAGCGCGAGGCGCGGCCCTCGGAAGATAACATCGAGATGACACGTCTGGATGGGAGCACATCATCGAGCAGAGGCAATACACCTGGCGACCCGCTTAGGCTGGACGCGCCCGATAGCACGACGGACCCTCTTGAGTTTACGCGCGTTGTCCAGGCACAGACAGCAGCCCAGCAGGCGGCGATGAGATGGAATGGCATGGGCACAATCGCAACAGAAGCCTTTAAGCTTCCGGGAGCCGGCCTGAACATGGGCGCGACGCACTACCAGGAGGAGAAGGCGAAGCTGGAGGCGGACGGCACCAAGGCGCGGGCGCAGATGGAGGACGAGAGTGAATTCATGGCAAGCTATGAGACGGTGATTCAGGACTTTCTGGGCAAGCTTGCTGAAATTCGTCGTGCCGATACCGAGGCGAGAAGCAAGATCGTCTATATGGCTTGAGTGCAATGCACGTTCGACGACAAACGTCTGAGCTTTGAGAATGGCGTAAGATGAACAATGCAGTTTCTGGAAACCAGCCCTATGTATCGGCTAACCGCGTAGGAAATGTTCTCCCGGGTGGCCTGTCTTTGTGCTCGATCATGATGCTGGTTCTGATGGAGGGGATGTCCCGGGTTCTGTTGAATTACTGAAGAGGTCGGCGTTGCCCACCTTGAGCCGGTAGGCTCGGGGTGCTGATTCCACAAAGGAGAGCAACGCCATGACGAGAGATATCACACCGGCTGGTTCGCCGGCGACCGGGGCTGTGGACGAAGCGTTTGCGGAAGTGCGGGCGAGCTTCGATCGGTTCTGCCTTGCGGCAGGGGTCGAGGCGCTGGGCACGATGATGGAGGCGGATGTGGCGGCGGCCTGTGGGCCGCGCCACGGTCGCGATGTAGCACGGCGGGCGCACCGTTGGGGCCGAACGCGGGGACGGATTGGTTTCCACGGCGGCAAGATCGAGGTCGAGCGCCCGCGGGTCCGGGGCGTGGACGGCCGCGAGATCACGATCCCGAGCTGGGAAACGGCGGCGCAGGAGGATTGGCTCGGTCGCTGGGCGATGAACCTGATGCTGATCAATGTGTCGACGCGCCGGTTCGGCCGCGCTGTCCGGCTGCCTGAGGGTGACGTGCCGGCACCACCCGGATCGGGAGTTTCGAAGTCGGCGGCCTCGCGGAGGTTCGTGGCGCTGTCGGCGGCGCGGCTGGCCGACTTCATGGCTGCCGATCTGTCCGCGCTCGACCTTCTGGTGGTCCAAATCGACGGGCTGCATCTCGGCGACGATCTCGTGCTGGTCGCCGCGATCGGGGTTGACGGCCAAGGCAACAAGCATCCGCTGGCGCTGGTGGAAGGGGCGACCGAGAATGCCGCAACGGTTCAGGCCCTGCTGGACAACCTGGTCTCGCGCGGGCTCGACCCGACGGTGCCAAAACTGTTCATCGCCGACGGCGCGAAGGCGTTGTCGAAGGCGATCCGCCGCACCTTCGGTTCGGCCGCTGCGATCCAGCGCTGCCAGATCCACAAGGCCCGCAACATTATGGAACGCTTGCCGAAACAGCATCATGCGGCCACCCGTCGGGTGCT
>NZ_JCAMOR010000221.1:0-1772 GCF_059512385.1 Bradyrhizobium sp. Crot121
TGATCGCCGCATCAAAGACCTGGCGGCGGCTCAAAGGCACAAATCAGTTGCCGAAGGTCATCGCAGGTGTCAGATTCGAAAACGGCATCGAGGTCATCCAAGTGCCGGCAAACCACGCCGCCTGATCGCCTCGTCACCCAAATTCCCGCATAGCTCCAACGCCTCGATCTCGCTCGCGAAGTTTATCGACCGACGTTTTCTCTGCTTCTGACAGAACCCATCAATTCCTCCCGTGCGCGATTGTAAGCATTGTTGATAGAATTGCCGAGCTTGCGTATCCTGCTTAGTCGTTTGAGCGTCTCGGCTCCTCTATCCGCTTGCAGCGCTTGGAACGAGTTCTCAATTGCATCGATGCTAGTGTTCACGTCTGCACTGTACGGCTTCACCATCTTGCTAGATCCCATGCGAGTCCCGAAAAGGCGCTCTCTCCTATCCGCTTCGGCAAGACGGTCGCTCAGATCCTCGTTACCTCTCAACGCATCGTAAAGTGCCGCTTTTTGATCTACCTCCAAGTGTTCGTGTGCCACGACAAGGGTCGAGGCTGCGGCCTGGTGGTCGAACGGATTCGAATAGCCATCCTTAAATAGTTCAATTGTTTGATCAAGAAGACGCCGTCTATTCGCATGATCAAGGGAGCCCAGGTGGCCCGCGATTGCTAGGATGGGGGCAGCATTATTGCTAATGCGAGACAGGTCGAGAATGTGATCAACCGTGGCCGCTTTCCGGCCAGCAGATTGGAACCTAAGTATTGGCGCGACACTGCCGGCCCGACGAGCTGCGTTCCCAGGCTCGTCGTCCGGATACGCTGGGGGCTCGCCGTTATCCGGCTTTGCAGTTTCGTACAAAGCATGGGCAACAGTGCCGATCCGGTTAAGCCGCTTGTGAAACGCCCCAATGGGGTCCGTCTGCACTGCATCTCGTGCGGAGCGGCCGATGAGCTTAATCGTCGTGAGCTGGTTTGCTGTTTCAACCGGGTCGTCGGTGATCACACGTCTCGCAATATCGGCCATTTCGCCGCTCGACAGCGCCGTTATCCGTGTCCCACGACCATCACCAGTTGCATGATTTCGTCTATGTGTCTGCTCTCTACTGTCTGTCACTGAGCATCTGCCTCCTTTTAGAGCGTGAGCATACCATGTAAGAGCCCCTAGCTACGCTGATATCGACTACATTTGTAACTCGGTCCTCGGCCCGTCTGGGAAGGGTTGCCGTCGAGCTATCGCCGAATTTTGGTGACGGTGAGGCCGGTCAGGCGGCGGCGGTTATGGTCTGACGGTCGGTTGGCTTGGCGATGACCTCGATCCCGTCGTTGAATGTCACACCGCGAACGAGTTTTGGCAACTGATTGTGGCCATCGCGGCGACGCCAGCTTTTCTGCGTGGCCTCCAGCAGTTTGAAGACCATCGCAGTTTTGGCACCGTCGGGTCGAGCCCGCGCGAGACCAGGTTGTCCAGCAGAGCCTGAGGATGGACAAGCGATTTCTTCGTGGCCGAGAGGACGACTGCGGAGATCGCTGTAAGTCCATTCTTTTGTTCGGCTGCGCTGCGGGCCATTCTTCCGTCCCGGCCACCGATCTCGCAGCCGCCGCGCGGAGGGGCGGTCAAGGCTGGCCGCATCTGCGGCCACCGCAAGGCTTCGCCTTGACCGGCCCGAGCACGGCGGCACGCTGGCAGTGGAACGGGACTGCATGTTCATCGCTGCCAGATCCACAAGGCCCGCAACATTATGGAACGCTTGCCGAAACAGCATCATGCGGCCACCCGTCGGGTGCT
>NZ_JCAMOR010000222.1:0-1763 GCF_059512385.1 Bradyrhizobium sp. Crot121
CACCGACATCGCGCTGGGCGCGACGGTTGGAGGAGAATTTGTGGGTAATTGAAAGCCGGTGAAGGCCGCCTTGCCGAGTGAGGCGTGTTGTTGAGAACTGTCCTTATGGACAGTGATAGGCGCAGTGCCCAAGTCGAGCGGCTCGAAGTAGTGGACACAGGCCGACGGCGGCGCTGGTCCGAGGATGAGAAGCTCAAGATCGTCCTGGAGAGCTTGCAGGCGCCGCGCCAGGTCGCGGCGACGGCGCGGCGATATGGCGTTTCGCGCTCATTGCTGCTCCGGTGGCGACGGTCGTTTCGTCCCGAGCCGAAGGATGCCGCCCATCAAACGGGCTTCGTACCGGCGATGGTGGTCGCGGAATCGGGGCCGACGCTTGGTCCGGTCGGGCCGGCCGGCGGCGGCGCGATCGAGATCGAGTTTGCGGCCGGGGCTCGGATGCGGATCACGGGCACGGTCGACGCGGCGACGCTGAAGGCCGCGGTCGCGGCACTGGCAGATGGACGGCCGCGGTGATCCCCATTCCGCCCGCCGTACGGGTGTGGATTGCGACCGGCCACACCGACATGCGCCGCGGCATGAACTCGCTGGCGTTACTGGTGCAAGAGGCCTTCAGACGCGACCCGCACGGCGGCGACCTCTACGTGTTCCGAGGCAAGAGCGGCAAGCTGATCAAGATCCTTTGGCATGATGGGCTCGGCATGTCGCTCTACGCCAAGCGGCTGGAGCGCGGCCGCTTCCTCTGGCCGTCGTCGGCCGATGGCATTGTGACCATCACCCGAGCCCAACTTGGCTACCTGCTCGAGGGCATCGACTGGCGGATGCCGCAACACACTTGGCGGCCGCAGGCGGCGGGTTGATCGCTGGGATTTGAATCGACCACACGTCGGCAGTTCAGACACAGACAGCTTATTGTGATTCTCTGACCGGGATGGCGCCGATGATTCTCTCCCCGACGATGCGACCACGCTGAAGGCGATGCTGCGTGCCGAGCGGGTAGCGCGGTTGGCCGCGGAAGCGGACGCCCAGGCGCGGACCTTGCTGATCGAGAAGCTCAAACTCACGATCAAGAAGCGGCGGCATGAGAAGTTCGGACAGTCCTCGGAACGTGGCGCACTGTTGGATCAGCTCGAACTGCAACTCGCCGATCTGGAGGAGAACGCGGCGCAAGCCGAGACCGCGGCGCAGATGGCCGCAGGCGACAAGATTACGGTGCCATCGTTCGAGCGCCGCAAGCCGGTGCGCCGGCCGCTGCCGGAGCATTTGCCACGGGAACGCCTTGTCTATCCGATACCTGCGGCCTGCCCATGCTGCGGCGACCGCCGGTTACGCAAAATCGGCGAGGACGTGAGCGAGACGCTGGAGCTCATTCTGCGGCAGTGGAAAGTCATCCAGCGCGTGCGCGAGAAGCTCGTCTGCCGGGCCTGCGAAGCCATCACCCAGCCTCCGGCTCCCTCGCACCCGATCGCGCGCGGACGTGCAGGACCCAAGCTGCTGGCCCATGTCCTGTTCGCCAAATACGGCTTGCACCTGCCGCTCCATCGTCAGAGCGACGTCTACCGGCGCGAAGGCATCGACCTCGACGTCTCGACGCTGGCGGACTGGGTGGGCGCCTCCACGGCAACCCTGATGCCGCTGGTCGATGCGATCCGCGGCCATGTCTTTGCGGCCGAGCGCATCCACGCGGACGACAGTGTGCTGCAGAAGCACACAGAAAGGATGATCGTGATGATCTGATAATCTGTGAGCACAAGCTGTGACAGCGA
>NZ_JCAMOR010000223.1:0-1750 GCF_059512385.1 Bradyrhizobium sp. Crot121
GGCTCGATCGCGCGACGCGCGATCATCGCAGCCAGCCAGTTGCCGATATCCCCTTCGGTCGAGCGTTGCGTGAGCAGGAGATCACGCAACATTGCGCCCTCATCGCTCTCATTGCGCTTGAAACGCAAGAGCAACTCCTCGGCGTTCATCCGAACCGACGGGAAGTACTGCTCCAGCAACGCCGCCAGCTCATGGCTTGACAGACCGACCTTCTCGGAAAGAAGACCACCATCCATCGTGGCGAGCGCCAGAATGGACGCCAGCGCGTGGCGATCGAAATTGCTGTCACTGGTTGTGTCGGCATCTGCGGGGTGCGCCCCAGTGAGCAGGCGATAGGTCGCAATTCCCCTATGCCGCCCACCGTTCACATCACTCGCTCTGGCAGCCATAAGCGGAAAGAATTGCGCTTCGAACATTGATGGCCGACCTTTCCACCGCGATCAAGTATGCTCTGCTGCATCGTGATGCTGGTCACGAGATCTTTCGCCGGAACGCCGGCCTCCCTCATTAAGCATTGGGAAAGCCGGCCTCCATCGGTATGCTCTTTACTCGGCGGCGAGCTCGGCGGCGGTCTTGCCGACGATGGACTCGTCAACTGGCTTCATGATGCCGTGCTCCATCAGCATGTCCTCCAGCTCATCCATGGAGATCGGGGTAGGGATGATGCCTTTGCCGCCATTGTGGTGGATCCTGGTCGCAAGATTGCGATAGTGATCGGCTTGCTGGGACTCCGGCGCATACTCCAGCACGGTCATGCGGCGCAGCTCCGCGTGCTGCACGACGTTGTCGCGCGGCACGAAATAGATCAGCTGGGTGCCGAGCTTCTTGGCGAGCGCCTCCGCCAGTTCCAGCTCCTTATCTGTCTGTCGCTCGTTGCAGATCAGGCCGCCGAGCCGCACGCCACCAGAGTTGGCATACTTCAAAATGCCCTTGGAAATGTTATTGGCGGCATACATTGCCATCATCTCGCCGGACATGACGATGTAGATTTCCTGCGCCTTATTCTCGCGGATCGGCATCGCAAAACCGCCGCAGACGACGTCGCCGAGCACATCATAGGAGACGTAGTCGATGTTCTCATAGGCGCCGTTCTCTTCCAGGAAGTTGATCGAGGTGATGACTCCGCGGCCAGCGCAGCCGACGCCCGGCTCCGGACCACCCGACTCGACGCAGCGGATGTCCTGATACCCGATCTTCATGACGTCCTCGAGTTCAAGGTCCTCGACGCTGCCGGCACTCGCCGCCAGGCTCAAAATCGTGTCCTGTGCTTTCGCGTGCAGGATCAGGCGGGTCGAGTCCGCCTTGGGATCGCAGCCCACGATCAGGATCTTGTGGCCCATTTCGGCCAGCGCCGCCAGCGTGTTCTGCGAGGTGGTCGACTTGCCGATGCCACCCTTGCCGTAGAACGCGATTTGTCTCAGTGAAGACATGTTGCTCTCCATCAACCGATTTGCCAAAGTTTGCGCGCTGGCTCGCGCGCCAGCTTTGTTTCTCTCTCAGAAACGAGGCACACGGGTTCAAGGGAAGGAGAGCATCGCTCGTCTTGCGCGTCTGCGTGCACTCAGCCCTCACTCAGTGTTGCTGCATCGTAATAGCAACCCCCGTGCCAAGGCTGTCTACGCTCTTTAAGCTTCTGATTTCGCGCTGAAAAACTTGCGAGCCGACGGATGACACCAGGTGTTTTGAAGGTGACAGCAATTGTGCCGCTGTCAGAAGCCGAACAAGGATCGCAAGCATCAAACGGGCAAAA
>NZ_JCAMOR010000224.1:0-1748 GCF_059512385.1 Bradyrhizobium sp. Crot121
CCTGTCGCCGCCCAGGTATCGATCAGGCTCATCTGGATGACATCGAAGGAGCGCGGTGTGCGGGCAAACCAGCTGCGCGCCTCGTCGACCTCGAACTTCACCCCATCCAATGCGGCAACAGCCGAATAGCCGGAAAAGTGGCGCTCCAGGACGTCGATGATGATCGGATTGATCTCGACGCCCGTCACGTCCCTCAGGCCGAAGAGGCGTTGCGACAGGACGTCCCGACCGCCGCCCACGCCGATCACGGCACCCGTTTTCAGGCCCGGGATGGCATAGGCAAGGTTGGTCACGTCATAGCGCAGGAACTCCAGGTTCGCGAGGACCCCATCGAAGCGGTATAGGGCGGTGCCGGCGCCGCCGTCGATATTCAGCGCGCGCTGCTCGATGGTCGAGTGCGGCAAGCGAGCCGAGGCGCCGAACATCGCCGGCGGGACGGTTTCGCTCCGACTGACGGTGATGCGGGAAAACGAATTCCAGCGATCGAACGCAAGGTCGGCCGGCGTTTCCACGTGATCCTTGATGATCAGCGGTCGAACGCCATAGGTCGTGAGCGTGTTCGCAATCGCAAAGAGTAGGCAGCCTATGAAAATGCTTCGGCGGTAGCGAAAGAGCTTTGACCCGAGCGACGCGGGTTCGGGCAGGGTGCCGAGTCCGGAGCCGGCGAAGCCGAGTGCGGCGAGCCCGATGAGCGCACCGATCCACAACACCGCTGATGGCCCGCTCATCAAATTTAGGAGCATGAGGACACCGATGGACCCAGCGGCCGCACCGATCAGATCCGCTCCGTAGACATTTCCGATTGCATAGGGACTGCGCGTTAGGGCCAGGCTCACGACAACGCCCGAAAAGAAGAATGGAAGGGCAAGACAGAGCGCGAATTCTGTCCAAGCGACCAGGGAGGTGAGGGATGGCGAAGCACCTGTTACCAACGTCAATTGCACGAGCATGGCAAGATCGGTCGTTAATGCGAAGGCCAGCGCCGCCACGGCCAGGTCGTAGGACAGTTGCGCCGGTCTGAACCTCTCCCTGCGCAAATAGACAAAAACCGCGCCGGCGGTCAGGCCAAACATGGCAATGCTGATGACAAAGAAGGCCAAGTGGTACCATGAGACAACAGAAATGATTCTGGTCTCAATAATCTGCAGCATCAGCGTCGCTGCCGTTACCAAGCCAAGAGCCACATAGAATCGGACTCTTCGGCCGGTTTCGTCTCGCGATTTCGCTTTCGGTAGATGCACGCGCCCTCCCCGCCGATACGCGGCTGCCGAGCTGGGCCCAGGGTGATCTGGGTTAGCAATCTTTCCGTACGGCCTTGCGATGGCCCACAATAAACGTTGTCCTTCACTCCACAACCAACGTTACCCAGACAGAACGCAGAGGCATTTGGCGCGGCAATTAGAGCAAAAGTGCGCCTGAACATTTCAGGTTCAACGCGCAGAGAACGCGGCCCCAAGTCGCGGTGGCAGCGTCGCCCGTTCAGCACGCGCGAATGCTATCAAGGCACGCGCCAGAGTAACGCGCCATATCTGCGAAACTGTCGACTTTTGCAATAGTATCTGCCAACGGGTGATAATTCGGAATGAAGAGGCCGCCAACTGAGGCGGCCTTACCGTAGGCCAATCCGGACCACAGCCATTTCCGCGATCTCTCACGGCTCGCTGATGCCTGTCGCGCCGACCTCGATAACCTTGCGAGCGACCATATTGCAAAACGGGTCGTTACGATCAACCACGCCCAGCAAGTTT
>NZ_JCAMOR010000225.1:0-1736 GCF_059512385.1 Bradyrhizobium sp. Crot121
ACGGGTGACGCGATCTGCACGGTCTGCGGAGCTGCGCTGGAATCATGGTCGGAACGCACCCACGTTCCCATTTATGAGTTTGTAGAACCTCCGGACAGAAAGCCGGAGTGATTAGCGTGACGGGCGAAAATCCCCTCATGTCTGTTCACGCTCCTTCGCGTCGATCTGACCGTCCGCCGGCCACTTCCGGTCTTCCCGCTTAGCCAACATTCTCAGAGTCCGTCGGCATGTCTCAAACATGAAGAGCGGACTCGTGCACTGCAGCAAACAAAACAATTATTCGCTTAGTCCCGTTGGCGCGTTGATCCGCGTTACGGATCGATAAGCACTCCCGGGTTAAGCATGCCTTGCGGATCGAGTTCTCTTTTTGCTGCCCGAAGCGCGGCCGCGAAAAGCCCCGGGCGCTGACGATCGTACCACGGCCGATGATCACGCCCGACAGCGTGATGATGCGTGATCGTACCACCCGCCTCAATCAGCGCGTCGCTGGCCGCATTCTTGATCGCCTGCCACTGCTCTAGAAGAGCACCGTGTCGGCCGAGCGCGTGGAAAGAAAAATAGGGCGCGGGCCCGTCCGGATAGACATGGGTGACGCGGCATGTGACCTCGCCTTTTAGGCCAGTCGCTTCGAAGATCGATCGTTCCGTTGCCGCCTTCACTTTGTCGTGGTTACTTTCGAACCGATCCCAGGTGATAGCGGTCTCAAACGTGTCGTTGATGAGACCAGCCGGCGTCAAAAACTCGCGCGCATATGGCATGCGAATAAATGCGTTCCGCCAGATCCCTGCTGCGCCTTCGAGATTTGCATCGCCGGCTTTTGCGGCCTCTGGCGTCCCGCCGTGGTCGGCGCAGCATTCGAGCGCACGTGCCATCCAGGCGTCCGGCGAATGGTCGCCGGATTCAAAGCCGAGCACCATGATCGCGACACTGCCGTCGGCCGCACCGGTGTTGAACGCCTCTTGCGCGTCAAGGATGCGGCAGTTCGACGGATAGAGGCCGGCTTGTGCGATGGCGTGCAATGCGCGTGCCGCCCCGAAGAACGACTGGAAACGAACCGATGCGCCGGTACGGAATTTCGGACGTGGCTGCAATCGCATCCAGGCCCGCGAAATCACGCCGAGCGTGCCTTCCGAGCCTATGAACATGCGGTCGGGACTCGGCCCAGCACCCGATCCTGGCAATCGACGCGTTTCCAGTATGCCGCGCGGCGTCACGACGCGCAGGCTTTCGACGAAATCGTCTATATGCGTGTAGAGACTGGCGAAATGACCGCCCGATCGCGTCGCGATCCAGCCCCCAAGGGTTGAATATTCGAAACTCTGCGGAAAATGCCGCAACGTGACGCCGTGCGGCTTAAGCTGGTTCTCCAACGATGGACCATAGGCGCCGCCTTCGATCAGTGCGGCGCGCGATATCTGATCTACCTCGACAACCTTACCGAGATTGCGTAGATCAAGTGTGACGGCCGCCTTATAGCGAAGCCCATCGACTCGCGGCTCGACGCCGCCACAGACGCTCGACCCGCCCCCGAACGGCGTCAGCGAGGCGTTGACGCCACCTGCCCAGTCCATCACGGCGGAAATCTCTGCTTCATTGCGTGGATATGCGACTACGTCGGGCGCGCTCTCGTAATCGCCGAGCATGGCTCGCACGTAGTCTGGATAGGATTTGCCGTAGGTATGCGCGACCCGGTCGTAGCGTTCGCTCGTACAGAAAGCGGCGAGTGAGGTCGGCAG
>NZ_JCAMOR010000226.1:0-1708 GCF_059512385.1 Bradyrhizobium sp. Crot121
GATTTTCGGAGGTCACTCACACATACGGCTGATCGGCATGACATGCCGTAATTGGCAAGGGTTTCGCGGCGTGCTTGGCAGGTGAGACGCAGGCCATTTTATGTTTGGAGTGCTGGCCGACTAAGATCGACTCGATTTTGGCGGCAGAGGCTTGACTGGAAGCAGTCGCGCCGTTTGACAGAGGCCGTTGAGGCAGACCTGCAAATCGTCCCGTACCTCCTACGAGCCCAATGCTGCAAAGGCCCGAGCCCGATCCGCAGGCTGAGGAAGACTCTCGGCGAGGACAGCCAGACGCCGCTGGAGCTCGCGGGGAAGCTCCGCCACGGCTGCCCCGACGCTCCGCAAGGCCAAGGCGCGGTTTGTGGGATCGGCGAGTCCCTCGGCCATGGGGACGAGGCGTTCCTGGAGCTCGCGTGAAACCGCTGCCACGTGCACACCGAGGCTTCGCAATGCCGAAACGCGATGCATGGCCGTCCGAGCACGTGCGAGTAGGTATAGATGAAAGCCAGATCATGGCCCTGCTTCTTGGTAGGGCGTACGCCTGATTTTTGACTCATGGATCGATTCGTCCGGAGCCTCCAATAGGGAGGCGAATGATAAATGTACGGTACCGGATCGAATTGAGCCAAGGCGAGCGAGAGGAACTGACGGCGATGCTGAGCGGCGGCAAGCATGCCGCTCGCAAACTCAAGCGGGCTCAGATTTTGCTGGCGGCCGACATCGGCAGCCGCGACGAGGAGATTGCCCGGACCGTCAGATAAGCGCCTCCACCGTCTATCGGACCAAACGCCGCTTCGTGGAAAGCAATCTCGATCGGGTCTTGAGTGAGGAGCCGCGTCCCGGTGCGGAGCGCAAGCTGACCGGCAAGGAGGAAGCCCTGCTGGTGGCGACCGCATGCGCCAAGCCGCCCGCCGGCCGAAGGCGCTGGACGCTGGCGCTGCTGGCGGACGTGATGGTCAAGCTCACCGATCATGACAGCCTGTCAGGCGAGACCGTGCGCCGCCGACTGGCCGATAATGACCTCAAGCCGTGGCGCAGGGACATGTAGTGCATTCCCCATGTCGATGGCGAATACGTCGCCCGCATGGAAGATGTGCTCGATCTCTACGCTGAAGTGCCTGATCTCGAGCGGCCGCTGGTCTGCTTCGACGAAACCGCCGTTCAGCTCATCGGCGAAGTGCGCCAGCCGATTCTACCCGAGCCGGGAAAGCGCGAGCGTTACGATTACGAGTACCACCGCAACGGCACCGTCAATCTCTTCGTCGCCTTCAATCCGCATCGGGTCTGGCGCAAGGTCAAAGTCACCGAACGGCGCACCGCCGTGGATTATGCTCACTGCATGCGCGAACTCGTCGATTTCCATTACCCCAAGGCCGCCTGCATCCGGTTCGTGCAAGACAATCTGTCGATCCATGCCCCCGGCGCCCTCTACCAAGCCTTGCGCCCGCCGAGGCCCGCCGCATCCTGCGCCGCCTCGAGTTCCGCTACACCCCGAAACACGCCAGTTGGCTCAATATGGTCGAGATCGAGATCGGCGTGCTCCAAGGGCAGTGTCTCGGCCGCCGGATCGACGCCTTAGAAGCGAGGTCGCAGCATGGGAGCGGCAGCGAAACAAAACTCGCGCCGCTATCAACTGTAAGCGCTAAGCCGATACCCAGGGTTCGGGGTTAGATTAGATGTGCGAAGAAGCGTCCGGATTGAACGGAGG
>NZ_JCAMOR010000227.1:0-1670 GCF_059512385.1 Bradyrhizobium sp. Crot121
GGAAACTCCCCAGCCAACATTTTATCTTTACTGAGCAGGCCGGCGTCCTCCAGCGCTTCCATATCCGGAAGATCGCGCAGCGTCTCCAGGCCGAAGTGCGACAGGAAGCCCTTGGTGGTCACGTAGGTGTAGGGCGCGCCGGGTTGCGGGCTGCGCGGGCCGCTCGCGATGAACCCCAATCCGCGCAGACGGGCGATGGTATCGCGGCTGACCTCCTTGCCGAAGAAGGATGACAATTCGCTGCGATTGATCGGCTGGTAATAGGCGATGCAGGCGAGGATCAGCGCTTCGGTCTGCGACAACGCCTTGTCGCCGCCGGCAGTGCCAATCGCCGCCCGGATCGCCTCGGCGAAGTTTTTCCGGGTGCGGTGCTGCCAGCCGCCGGCGACGGATACGAGCTCGTAAGGCCGGCCGCGGAGCTCGTCGCGGATGTCGTCGATGATGAGATCGAGGTTGCAATCGCGGCCGACGACGCGCGTCAGCACCTCACGCGTCACCGGCGCCGGCGAGGCGAAGATGACGGCCTCGACCCGGCCCATCCATTCGCGCCAGCGCAGCTCCGGCGGCAGGTCGGCGAGCTCGGTGTCGAGATCCGCTTTCGATCGCGCGCGCCGTCCCATCTCAGAGCCCGTACAATCGAAACGTCGGCCGTCCCGTGAGCTCGCGCACCGCGCCGAGCGACACCAGTCGTTCGAACAGCCGTCGCGTGCTGCGGTCGCTCGCGGTCTTGCCTGGGCGCGCCGCCTGGGCGTCTTCCATCAGCAGGATCAGGACCATCCTGCCGGCGTCGCGGCCGCGCAGCTTCGGTGCGGCCGCGAGCAGCCGGTTGGCCCGCCGCACGAGGTCGGCGTAGAGATCCGATGCGGCTGCGGCGGCGCGTGCATAGGCCAGCGCGCAGGCCGCCAACCAGGCCTCGTCCGGGCCGCCAACCTTGCCCGCGGCGCGCAGATCGCCGCGTCGAACTTGGCCGGCGATCAGCGGCACGGCGATCGGCCATTTCAGGCGGTGGGCGAGCACGATGTCGGCAAGCCACAAGGCCAGCGGTTCGCTTGCAGGGACGAAGCGCATGCTCATCGCCGCGATCTCGGCGGCGGCCGCGACGGCGCTCCCCTGTCCCGCCGCCAGCTTCGCTGCGGCGGTGACGACGTCCACGAACGCGTCGTCGAAGCTCAGTTCGAACCGAAGGGCCAGCGTGATCATCCAGTCGTCCGGCACCATGGCGGCGCGCTCGCCGAGATACCGCCACGCCTTGAGGATGCGCCCGCCCGGGCCGGGGTCATCGGTCTCGCGGCGCAGATACCAATGGTCGCGCAGCGTCGCCTCGTCCTCGGTGCGGCCGCCATGCCGGGCGAGCACGGCGGCATCGGCGAGCGACAGACGATGGCGCCAGAGCAGGCCGAGCGGGTGCTCGCTGCGGGCGATCGGATGGATCGCGGCCAGTGCCGCACCGGCGAAAAACGTCGCATCATCAACGGATTGCCCGGATAAGGCCTGCCGGCCCCAGGTTGGAAAGGGCGGGAAGGTCGGTGGGGGGTCAGGGAGGGTTCGCACGCGGGACGGCATGACGAATGGTAATCGGTCACGGCGCTTTACACCATCAAAAACGCCACAAACCGCCGCGCCTGTCGGTGGATAACAACGAGCGATAATGTTGCCTTATCGTTCGTTTT
>NZ_JCAMOR010000228.1:0-1667 GCF_059512385.1 Bradyrhizobium sp. Crot121
CCGAGAGCGGAGGGCCACGCGGCTTTGATGCGGGCAAGAAGATCAAAGGTCGCAAGCGCCACATCGTCACCGATACAGAAGGAAATTTGCTGAGCGCCATCGTGCACCCGGCCAATGTTCAGGATCGGGACGGCGCGCCGGCCGTCGTCACTTTGGCGTGTGCGAGCTACCCGACTATTGCACACTTGTTTGCTGACGGCGGCTACGCCGGCGAAAAGCTTGAAAAACGCGCTCCGGAAAATCGACGGGCCCACGATTGAAATTGTTAAACGCCCGGATGACGCAAAAGGCTTCGTTATTGTTGCCCGACGCTGGGTCGTCGAACGCACGTTGGCACGGCTCAACCGCTGCCGACGTCTCGCCAAAGATTGGGAGGCCTCCGTCACCTCGGCTGAAGCATGGCTCCTTATTGCGTCAACTCGACAACTGGTGCGCCGCATCGCCAGATCGGCCAACGTCAAGTCATGAATTTTGAGTCAGAGTCTTAGGGATGATGAAGACCTGGATGTTTTGTCGCCATGAAACGAGCCGAACTGGAACGGATGACCGTTGACGAGCTGTGGAGCTTGCACGTTGAGGTCTCTAAAGTGTTGCAGCAGAAGATCCGGCAGGAAAAGCTGGGTCTGGACGACCGCCTGAGGCAGTTGGTGTCCGCGAGTCGGTTATACCCGCTGGTATCTCCAAAATACCAAAACCCCGATCAGCCATCACAGACCTGGACAGGTCGAGGCAAGCAGCCGCGGTGGCTCGTCGCGCAATTGAAGCTGGGAAAGCGTATCGACGACTTCAAAGTTCAGCCGCGGATCGAGAGCCGAGACGCTGCCCGCTCGCCGCAATCCGGCAATTAGCGAGCATGATCAGGCAATCATGCTAATGCGTCACTCTGCCAGCTTTGCTCGCTCTCTGCTCCCGGTAAGCTCTGAATTCGGCCAGGAGCCTTTCGGGATCCAAAGTTTCCGCCCGTCTGACCTGCTCTCTCAACCAAAGTAGCTCGGCAAATTGGTCGCCGAGATCGGGTGCGCATTGCTGGAAATTGAGCCGGCGTTTGTTCGAAAGTCGGACGTTCTTCCCCATTTCTAAAGCCCTCCCTGGGCACGCGGCGGTAATTATGGTTCTTGTCTGTAAAGGTCATTAAACGAATTGGACAATGGCGAGGCGCGGCCAGCAAGCCTATTTACGTTGCCAGCTCCTCGCGAAAGATCGAGGCATACGAGGGCGTGTCCCACGTTGGGGGGTGAGGCGCAAGACCGGGGTTTCCCGGTGCGTTCGCCATCGTCAGCATCGCGGGACGCGCTCTTCGCGATTTCCGATTGCGCCAGTTGCTGAACGTGCTGGAGTTGAGACCGCAGACGCGCATCGGCGAGTCTTGGATGCTGGCCAGAAGGGGGGCACCGCGAACCGGGCGAAAGTCAACCACGATCGTCAGATCATGGGGATTGCGAACGTAGAGGGAGCTGACTGCGTTTGTTCGAACGATGGAGATTGGGTGCGCCTTGGCAAGAAGGACGGCATTCCCGTGGTGCTTCTGGCGGATCTCCTCAAACCACCGCCATCCGAAAACGCCGATCAACACAACATGTTCAGCGTGCTGCTAGTACCCGGAATCAGAGCTGAGTGATACGGCGGCCTTTGAACCGGCGTTGACGGACCTTTTTCTTGGTCCAGAC
>NZ_JCAMOR010000229.1:0-1653 GCF_059512385.1 Bradyrhizobium sp. Crot121
GAGGGCGGCTACACCGCCGTCACCGATGTGCTGCGCGAGATTCGTCCGGTCCCATTGCCAACGTTTGAAGTTCGCTTCGAGAGGCCACCGGGCGACCAGGCGCAGGTCGACTTCGCTCAATTCCAGGTGCAGTTCACCGATGAGCCGGCGGTCACCCGCATCGTTTGGCTGTTCTCCTTTGTGCTCGGCTTCAGCCGGCTGATTTGGGCGCGTTTTGTCCTGCACCAGGACATGCAGACGGTTCTGCGCTGCCATATGGCGGCATTCGAGGCGATCGGTGGCATCCCCCATGAGATCCTTTACGACCGCATGAAGACTGCCGTCATCGGCGACGCCGGCGGCAGCATCGTCTACAACCGGGCGCTGGTCGACTTCGCGCGACACTATGGCTTCCAACCCAAGGCCTGCCGTCCGTATCGGGCTAAAACAAAGGGAAAGGTCGAGCGACCCTATCGCTATATCCGCGAGGACTTCTTCCTCGCCCGCTCGTTCCGCAATCTCGATGACCTGAACGCGCAATTGCGCCATTGGCTGGATACGGTGGCCAATCCGCGTCTACACGCCACGACCCAGCGTGTCGTCAACGACGCCTTCGCCGAGGAGAAGGTGCATCTCAAAATGCTGCCGCTGGCACCCTTCCGCTCGGTCCTCAAGCTGGAACGGCGGGTCTCGCATGAAGGCATGGTGAGCGTCGGCGGCAATCTTTACAGCGTTCCCGACGCGACCCGGAAGCGGGTCGTCGAAGTGCATACGCTTGCCGATGAAGTTCGGATATTCGAAGACGGTGCCCTGGTCGCCGTGCACCCTGTGCTGGAGGGCCGACATCAGCGCCGGGTCGCCGCAGGGCATCGGAAAGTGCCGCGGATCACCGATCCCCATCGCGACACACCGATCTTGATCCTGCGCACCGCTGATGTGGTCGCCACGCCCCCCCCCTCGACTTCTACCAGGCCGTCGGCCGGCGGCTGGCCTGCCAGGGAGACCAGCCATGAACGCGGCCATCGAGATCGTACCGTCCGTGCTCGACCGAATCCGCAAAACCCTGGTCGGCTTGAAGATGCCGAGAGCGTTGGAGGTCCTGGACCAAACCGTGCGTCAGCTCGAGCGCGGCGAAGCCAGTGCGCTGGAGGTCATCGACACCTTGTTCGCCGAGGAACTGACGCTGCGTGAGAACCGCCGCGTGAAGATGGCGCTGCGGATGGCCAAGCTCTCGACCATCAAGACGCTCGCAGGATTCGACTTCTCGTTCCAGCCGTCGCTCGACCGCAATCGCATTCTCGCGCTCGCCCAGCTCGACTTTGCCGACCGCCATGAGGTGATCCACTTCCTCGGCCCACCCGGAACGGGCAAGAGCCATCTCGCCACGGCGCTGGGCGTGGAGGCCGTGAAGGCCGGCCGCAGCGTCTATTTTGCAAGTCTTGCCGACATCATCGGCGCTCTGACCAAGGCCGAGCGGGAGGGGCAATTGCGCGAGCGGATTCGCCCGCTGTGCCGGACCTCGTTGCTGATTGTCGACGAAATCGGATACCTGCCCGTCATCCCCGGCGGCGGCAATCTGTTCTTCCAGCTCGTCAACGCTCGCTACGAGCGTGGCGCCATGATCCTCACCTCCAATCGCGGCTTCGCCGAATGGGGTGAGGTCTTTGGCGACCC
>NZ_JCAMOR010000230.1:0-1653 GCF_059512385.1 Bradyrhizobium sp. Crot121
GCACCCAGCTCGCCGACATCGGCAACAGACCAGCTTTGGTGCGTTCCTTCTTCAAGCATCCAGATGTCGCCTATATTGCTGACCTATGAGTAATCTTTCTGTCCGCGATGTGTCGCGAGGATCTCGCGGTGAACCGAACCGCGTAGCGCTTCACGTGGAACCCTCGCGACAATGTGCACACAAGAAGCGGCGCGGCGAAAATCGTTGTAGGGCATGGGAAGATCGCCAGCTTTTACCGTTCACAGCCGGCACCGCCACCCGACCTCAATCTCACCATCACTGCGTCCTGCGCCGAATCGAGCCGGGTGCTCGCCGCCGGAAAGAAGTCTTCAGAGAAACAATGGATACGAGGAGAATGGACCTAAAAACCTGGTTTCAGAGACTGACGGACGTCACTTCTGCCGCGAGAACGCAGGAAGTTCTGAGGGAAGCGCTGCCGGATCTCGTGGAGGAATTGGGCTTTGACTGCTACGCCTATCTCTACATCCAGCCATCCAGAACTTATGCCTACTCGAATTATTCGCCGAAGTGGCTGAAGCACTATTTCGACAGCGACTACACGACGATTGATCCGGTCGTAAAAACCGCCAGCACGACTTTGCGCGCATTCACCTGGTGCTCCGGAGGCTCCCGCCATTCGGAAACGAAGGAGGTTCGGCGCTTCTATTCCGAGGCCGGCGACTTCGGGATCAGATCGGGTATCAGCATCCCGATACGGACCGCCTGCCGGCACATGTCAATGCTGACGCTCGCATCGAGCAAACCGTCCTTGACCCTCGATAAGGATATCGATCAGATCGCCGCCGTCACGGCGGTCGCGTTCCTGCATGCCAAGCTTGAAGCACACAATGTGAAGCCGACCGCGCAGCCAACTTTCGAGCTGACGGCCAAGCAGACCCTCTGCCTCAAATGGTCGGCTGAGGGAAAGCCGATGAAGTCGATCGCCAGCCTCGAAAACATGTCGTTCGCGACCGTGAATTTTCATCTCAACAACGCCCGCAAGGTGCTCGATGCGGGAAGTCTCGCCCAAGCCACGGCACTCGCGACGAAGCTCGGCCTGATCTGACCGCATCCTCAATCGGCCGGCATAGTCGGTACGTATAACTCGGCAATGTCGCGAAGGAGGCGATGCTTGTGGATTGCCTCGACGACAATCGTTTCGAGGATGTCTTTCGGAAGGTTCGCTGTCAGTCCGACGATCGGTCGCAAGGCTGTCTGCGCTTCTCCCGTGCGATCTTCTCCAGAAATACCCATTGTTCCAATTCTGTGCACGGCGTCCGCGGTGCGCCCGGGCCAACAAATATCCTTTGACCCCAAGCCGAGGTGGAAAATCGAGCAAAGTCGGCCCCCATGACCTTAAGGATTCGAGCGAGACCTTCACGCCCGAGCGCCGTCGAGACCGGTCCCAGCAAGCTGGAGAACCCGATGAACTATGTCTTTGCGGTATTCATCTGGCACGACTTCACCATCAATGAGTAGCAGTTCAAGACCATGCGCAAGCGCCCAGAGAAATAGTCCCGCAATCGGCAGCTCAGCGTCAGACAGCCGCTTCTCCAGGTTGAACTGCAGAGAAATCGTGAGCGTCACGAGAGGATCGCCGTGCCCGGCCTTGACTTGCGCGGAATGCTTTGGATTGCCCGATCGGGGTGATTG
>NZ_JCAMOR010000231.1:0-1628 GCF_059512385.1 Bradyrhizobium sp. Crot121
AGCGGGATATGCATGCCGAACTTGTCGAACAGGATCGTCGCCAGCAATTGTGGGCCGATGAAGCCGCGCGGCGTGGCATGGAATGGCGCAGGCGGCTGGCTGATCTTCTCGCAATCGCGGCAGGTGAACTTCTCGCGCACTGTCTCGATGACCTTGAAGCGACGCGGGATCTCCTCCAGCGTCTTGGTCACATCCTCGCCGATCTTCGCCAGCCGCGATCCGCCGCAGCAGGCGCAGCTCGTCGGAGCGTCAATGACGACGCGCTCGTGTTCGATGTCGTCCGGCCAGGGCTTGCGCACCGGCCGCTTGCGCGTGAAGGGGCGGACGTTCTGCGTCTTCGCCGCTGCGGCCTGCGCGGCAAGCTCATCCTCGCTCGCCGTGGTGACGAGTTCTTCGAGCTCCAACTCCAGCTGCTCGAGCAGCCGTGCCGTGCGCTCGGAGCGCTGCCCGTACAGTTCGCGTTTGAGCTTCTCGATCCGCAGCTCGAGATGCGCGATCAGCGCCTCGTTGTCCGACAGCTCCGCCCGCGCGCTGGCAGCCACCGCCTCGGCTCGCAGCCGCGCCTCACGCTCGGCCTGCAGCGCCGCCAGGGCACTGACAAGGTCCGATGGAAGATCGTCCGGCTTCGATATCATGAAGCCATTGAATCAGATCAAGCCGCAGATGCAAACCGTAAAAACGGCTATCCGACCCGCGTCGGACGCCGGGTTTCTTGAGGGTTGCGCCAATCGATCCCGGACAACAGATAGCTCAACTGCGCCGGAGAGATCGTTACCGATTCACCAGCAACCGATGGCCAGATGAACCTTCCTCTCTCTAGTCTTTTGGTAAACAGGCATGCTCCCTGGCCATCGTGCCAGATCATCTTCACAAGATCGCTGCGGCGACCGCGGAAGACGAACAGATGGCCGCTGAGCGGGTCTTTGCGCAACACCTCCTGCACTTGGAGTGCCAACGACGGAAAGCCTCTACGCATATCCGTGTAGCCTGTCGCGAGCCACACTCGCGCGCCTGTCGGAACCGGGATCATCGGCGCACCAGGGCATCGAGAACTCGCCGCAGCGCGTCTCCATCAACGTCACCATCGACCCGGATGCGGTGTCCGCTACCGAGATCAATCTCGATGATGCCCTGGCTCCTCCGTCGACGCGCCGGCGCCGTCGTCAATGGCGCTTCGGCCACATCCCGCGGCGGCACAGACGGCCCAATCTCGACCGGCACCAACGGCGCTACACTCGTTTCACCGTGCTTGCAAAGCTCTTTGCGCCACCTGAACAGCTGGCTCACATGAAGGCCGGCCATGCGAGCCACCTCGGAAACAGTGGCTCCGGGCTCGAGCGATGCTGCAACTAGCCGTTCCTTCTCATCCTGTGACCACCGACGCCGCCGCTCGACCGATGTGATCACCTCTGCCCGCGAAATCGTCATAGCGCTTCTCCTAGGATTACCCCTAGGACCTGCAGCGCTCGCGTCCGTCAAACAAGGCGGCCCTCAATGGAGGGATACCAAGGGGCTCTCGCTTCGCGTGTACGAAGTCGGCGCGGACATGACGCGCATTGCCTCATCAAGAATGTTACCGGAGAACTGACCGTCAGGATTGGGGCGGCGACACCGAATCGGATCGGTGT
>NZ_JCAMOR010000232.1:0-1565 GCF_059512385.1 Bradyrhizobium sp. Crot121
GTTTGCGTCGCGATCACCGAGGCTCTCGAGCTTCAAACCGACATTCTGAAATAGAATTATGAATCCTTTCCAATCCAGAGTTCCAGTGCATCAAAAGTGATGGTGTGGAACGGCCCTTCGAACCGGCATCAAAAGTGCCTAACGTGGTCGCGTTGAGAAGCGCCACAAAGGAAGGACCGTTCCATGGAGAAGATTATCACAGTGGGTTTGGATTTGGCTAAGTCGATCTTTCAAGTTCACGGCATAACCGAAAGCGGGAAAGTTCTGGTTCGCCGCACGTTGCGACGATCGCAGGTGCTGCCTTTCTTTCGCGGACTTCCCTCCTGCTTGGTGGGTATGGAGGCCTGCGCAAGTGCGCATCACTGGGCGCGCGAGATCGCCGCGCTGGGGCACTCGGTCCGCATGATGCCGCCAGCCTACGTGAAGCCCTACGTCAAACGAAATAAGACCGACATGGCGGATGCAGAAGCCATTTGTGAGGCGGTCACCCGGCCGACGATGCGGTTCGTACCGATGAAGACTGCCGAACAACAAGCAGCCGGCATGATCTTGCGAGCGCGAGAGATGCTGATGAGACAGCGGAGTCAGACTGCAAATGCTCTGCGCGCTCATATGGCCGAATTGGGCATTGTCGTGGGGACAGGCATGGCAAGCATCACGAAACTTCTGGGGCTGCTCCGGGACAGGGAAGACGATAGGATCCCCGCTACCGCCCGCTTTGCCCTGATCCACTTCGCTGAACAAATTGAGCTACTTACCACCCGTATAGAGAAACTCGATAAGGAGATTTTGGTTGCCGTCAGAAAAGATCCCGACGCGAGGCGTCTGATGAGCATTCCCGGTGTCGGTCCTCTCATCGCAGCTACCGTTCGGACATCGGTCTTGGATGCTCGTTGCTTTGCGACTGCACGAGATTTTGCGGCTTGGATGGGGCTGACGCCGAGGGCACAGTCGAGCGGCGGGAAAGAACGGCTCGGCGCGATATCGAAGCGCGGAAATCGGCAACTACGGACACTCTTAATCGTCGGTGCGACCTCTATCATCAAGCTTGCTAAACGAGGTTTGAAAGTCCCGCTCTGGGGTTCGGACCATGCTGCAACGACGGCCGGTCAAGGTCGTATCCGTGGCGCTTGCCAATAAGATTGCGCGCACCATTTGGGCGTTGCTAGTCAGAGGCGGCATCTATCAGGCGCCGGCTGCAATGCTGAAATCCTAATCTTAAGAGCTCATCGGCGGAAGAGGAGAGCTGCCGAGGAGGCAAGGTGCAATCTGGATGAACACTGAATGACGACATTCCCGGTAGCAGTCAGACCGCCTGACTCACTGCGCTTCGAGCGCGCGAAATTGATTGGGCGATTGCTTCCGCGGATATCATCGTGGCCAGCGGCCAGGTGCCGCGTTCACAGGCCGAACATATGACCGCACCGTCATCTCTTGTTCAACCAGAGAAAGATCTTGCAGCCCGGGCCGTTCCACATATGAGTCAGAGCGCATTGCCTCATCAAGAATGTTACCGGAGAACTGACCGTCAGGGTTGGGGCGGCGATACCGAATCGGATCGGTGT
>NZ_JCAMOR010000233.1:0-1510 GCF_059512385.1 Bradyrhizobium sp. Crot121
CAGAAAACGCTCTCGCACTATCTGATCAAGATCGCCCGGCTCGGCGGTTATCTCGCCCGCGCCAGCGATCCGCCGCCTGGCAATACCGTCATGTGGCGCGGGCTGTCACGCCTCACTGACATCGCGCTCGGCGCCATGGTCGGAGTAGAATTTGTGGGTAATTGAAAGCCTCGCCGGAGGCTTACGGAGTGGGCTGCCATCAAGCCAATGTTGCCGAACAAGCCGGCGGCGTACCGCGGGTGAATGACCGCCGTGCACTCAACGGCATCTTCTGGGTCTTACGATCCGGGGCACCATGGCGCGATCTACCTGACGCCTCCGGCCCATACACTACCTGCTACAATCGCTGCGTTCGTTGGCGACGGGCAGGCTGTGTGGGCCGCGATTATCAACGTCCTGGCAGGCGCAAATGATACCGCTGTGCAAATGATCGACCAGCGAAGGACAGACGCTGCACTGCTGGACACTCGCTCCACCCTGGGGTTGGGGGCTGAAGGGATGGAGCGAGCTTCGCCAGGTACAACGCAAGGAGCGTTGTGAGCGCGTCAATAGCCTTCCGATTCGGGCAGCATCGCGGCGACAAAGAGAAAGCAGAGTGGATGCATTGGGACAGCGTCATTGCTGGTAGGCGAACCCGAGATCAAACTTGAAGATGATTTTAGATATTTCGCCTCCGAAAAGCGTCGACGTTGCAGATAAGTCCCAGAAACAAGCGTTACGAGTCTCCCATCGCGATCGGACCGGCGGGGCGGTTGATCAGCCTTCCCTCATGCGCGCAAGCGGACAGGGCGGCGACCGTCATATACGTTCCGCAGGACCACAGAGCCGCCCAGCTGCAGCGATCGGAATCCGGTGAATCGTGTGCTTGATAAGGGCCAACTTGGACGCCCGATCGAATAACGAGCGATTGATGTGTATCAATGCCGCGGCTGCAGGGCACGGATAGAAGTAATGGTCAGCTGCGCTGAGCGGCTGCGAAACAGGTCCGTCTTCGGGCCTTGTCCTCATTACGATAAGGAGGCGCAATGACGCGGCTGCCCCAGGTTGCCGGCGCAGTTGTCGCAATTGCTGTATCTGCAACTGCAATTCACCCGACAACAAGCTCCGCCTTGGCTAAGGGATGGAGCGACAGCCGTCTCGATGAGGAGCGCGGCGTGCGGCATCTTCTGAGGGACCGGATCCGAACGCGCGAAGAGTTGTTGGATCTCATCCTGCAGTCTATTCGAGACCGCCAGGATGTTCGGGGGCGCCGACCCGAACGGATCGACCACTGGCGTGACCGAGGGGGGTGAACACGCGGCGACTGGCGCGGCGATCTGCGAGAGCGAGTCGCCGGGAGCATGACCGAGAGGGGCCATGGCGAGAGGAAGGAGGGTCTCATCTTCTTAAGAGCCCGACCGGAAATTAAAGTTGGGTGATTTCAACTGGTTGTGGATTCTTCGAAGGTGTTCGAAGCCATCGGAGAAGCAGATGACCTGGACCGAAATCACCCGCTGTCAGCATGACAGAC
>NZ_JCAMOR010000234.1:0-1503 GCF_059512385.1 Bradyrhizobium sp. Crot121
CCGAAAATACTTGCTCATGGACCAAATCGATCACACTCCCGCCCAATTGAACAGGGAATACTCGGACAGGCTCCTAGCCTGCGTGATTTGGAACTATCTTTTTGCTGTTCAAAGGAGAGACTTATGCGGTGTGGTCCCGGCAAGCCTGTCGGTCTTTCATATCAGATGCCGCCGCCAGATGCGGATCTCGGCGCTCGCGCTCCAGCCTCATCGAGCGTTGACTCACGCAAGCCATTTAGAATTCCACCGACAACAATACCGAAGAAAATACCCGACCAAAATCCGCCAAGACTTGTATATGACAAGATTGAACCCCCTAGATTTCGCACCACATCCGATACATCTGGGTTGGAGAGATGCGACTCGACCGGGTTTCACGGTTTAAGCTTGTCTGGGAGTGCTCAATTTTCTGAGCGGCAGCTAGAAGAACTAATTACACTGACACATCCAAAACGGCTCGTCATTGTAGATACTAGGCAAGAGTTCCATGGATTCGCAAATGGAGAACCAATATCCTGGTTTGCCGCAGATAATCATAATTGGGGTAACGTGGAAAAGCCTGCTGACATTATTCCCGCGAAGGAGACAAAGAAGCTCGCAAAACTACCGACTAAATTTCCTTTTGGTCTGACCATAGAATCCGGGAGTGTCGTAAAAGGAAAGGCTTCTTCGGCGCCTCCAATGGTTCTCGACTTCGGTGAAGTGAAAATAGAAACGGAAGAGGAATTAGTTAAAAGAAAGGGTGTCGCGTATCTGCGTATTCCGACACCAGATCATGCGCGCCCCACCGATGCTGAAATAGATAAACTTGTATCGGAGTTGCGAAACCTCGCTCATGCGGGTGATGTTCATTTGCATTTTCATTGCCGGGGCGGCATGGGGCGTACAACGCTGCTGATGACCCTAGCAGATATGTTGTACAATGCCGACAAAGTGCAATGTGCAGACATCATAGAACGCCAGATAAGATTAAGAAGGCGCGACGAATCTACAACAAGCAAGGCGGCAAAGGAGGTGTTGCGGAACGAAAAAAGCGAGCTAATGGACACTTTTTTTCAGTATGCAAAAGAACAACCTCTTGAAAAAGCGGAAGCCATTTCCTGGACGGAATGGCTAGCTTTAAAAGCACGTCATGAGCATCAGATGTTCGATGCATCCAGTTGCGGTATGCCGCCGACCGCGCCTCCCGGCAATAGGATGCCGTGAAATGGACCCCGCGTGGCGGGACCGCTTGAACCGGTTTCTTAGATGGAAGCTGACCGCTCTATGTTGAAAGCCATTCACCTTGGGAAAGCTTGCTGATGTTGCCGTGGGCATGTTGTCAACGCGGCAGCGTTGTCCACCATGTCCACAGCCTTCGCGGCCGGCATCCGTTCGCGCCAGACCGCCATCGGGGTGCGATAGCCGTGCGCCTGATGAAGGCGACAGGCGACGATCGTTGTAGAAGGCGATCCAGCTTGCGACCCCTGCCTTGGCCTCGCGGCCGTCGGCATAGCCTCTGAG
>NZ_JCAMOR010000235.1:0-1499 GCF_059512385.1 Bradyrhizobium sp. Crot121
AAGGCGAAGGGATCGGTCAGCAGCCGGATCAGGGCCGGGTCGCGCGCGGCGGCAGCCAACGTCGCCTGAGCGCTCGCCGCGGTGCCGCCAGACATGCCGCCTTTCACCTTGCGCAGGCGGGCTTTGACCCGCCGCGCCGGGCGTCCGAACTTCTCGCGCGCCTTCTCCTGCAACGTGAGAACGCCAAGGTCGAACGGGATGGAATCGAAGCCGCAAGAGAAGACGATACGCGCGCCGGTCCGTTTCGCCTCTGCGTGATGGGCGTCGATCATGCGCCGCATCCAAGCCGGCTCGCCGCACAGATCAACATAGGCCGTGCCCGTAGCCGCGCAGGCCGCCACAAGCTCGGGACCGTGGAGCTGATAAGGCCCGACCGTCGTGATGATCACGACCGCACGCTCGCACATCGAACGCAGGCTGGCCGGCTCGGCGGCATCCGCCTTAACCAACGGCAAATCGTCTGGTGCGCCGATGTCGGCACGCACCTTCTGGAGCTTGTCGGTCGAGCGTCCCGCAATCGCCCACGACGGAGCATCCTCGCCGCGATAGGACGTCGCCAGATATTCGGCGATGAGACGGCCCGTGTAACCCGTCGCGCCATAGACGATGAGGTCGAAGTCCCGCTTCACGACGTTGGTCCTCCTCGAGACCCGGGAGACTGACGCTCAGCACGAGCAGCAGAGGCCTTTTGAGGGTCCGCCGCTTCACCGAACCATCGCGTAAACGGAGGATACCAGAGTTCCTGCCTTGGCGTGCGCAACGTTCGGTTGGGCTCAAACTGAGAAGAACTCCGTGTGAGCAAATGTCTTCCGAGTTACCCCTGAAAGCGGACATCGCTCACTACGGTCGGCATGTCCATAGGTGCCATAACCGGAAGCCGCTAAATCTGTTACCTCTTGGCGATTAGAACGCCATCGTGCCAATGCGGGGAGCGGCTAGTCCACCACCCGTCAGCACTGTTCGCCCGTTCCTATCGATCGACGCACCGGTCCAATTTTAACAATTGTATGACACGCGGAATGCGCCAAAGGCCAGCTGCCCCTCATATTCGACATGGGTGGAACCGAAGATCGGTGCTACGCAGCGCGGGTGGAGAAGAGCACCTTTCGCAGCTTGCGTATTTTCGCGCTGCAACTGCATCGAGACTGCCGTTTGCACTGACTCTCTTCCCTTACTCGCCGTGCGCATGTCGCCGGCGCAAGCCCCTAAAATTGATCCGTTCGTGTCGATGAGGACTCACGCTTGAGCCGACATCCAGTTGGAATATCCGAATTTGCAAGTGAGTTGGATCTCAGCGCGAGTAGCGACAGCAGATCTAAACATATGTTAAGGCCGCCGCTTCGCACCACCCGGAATGAAGTGCCTCACCGCGGGTCATCTGCAGTGACGCGTCCGGGCGGAATGCCTAACTGTCTCCTGGCCACACTGCCGGTATCGGATCTCGATCTGTTGCGGCCCGCGCTGGAGACGGTCGCGCTCGATCAGGACGCGATCCTTGC
>NZ_JCAMOR010000236.1:0-1491 GCF_059512385.1 Bradyrhizobium sp. Crot121
GGAAGCGCATACATTCATACAGGATGCCCGCGCAGCAGGGCTGACGGTCAAATCGTTTTTCTAGCAGCTTCGCAAACAGACGCTCGGCTTCGTCGATATTTTCAAGGCTTCGGAAAGTGAAAGTAACCGGCCCCGGCGGCCCGCGCGTTAGTCGGGGCTGTCTATCGTTAGAGCAACAACGCCAGGAACACGCACGCCGCGGCAATGCACATCGCCAGTACGAATATCACTATGACCATATCGCCTCGGTCGGGTTGGCAGCCGAACCATGCAATGTTACCGCAGTGGGAACTGCTGATCGCCCTGCGCTCGCGATCAGCCCATGCTCCCCGGCATGAAGCATCTGACGCCAACGGAAGCGCCGTTCAGATAGTAGGGCCAGACCATCGCGCGACCAGCGCGGTTCGGTCCATCCACGACAGCGTCGTTCGGAACATCAACCCACTCGCCATCAATGCGCACGCGATAGTGACCATCCTTAGTTTCCCAATCGGCGTCATCAACGCGCTTCGCATCACTGCCATCGCAGCAGGGCCCTTTGCCGCTGTGCAAGCTCTCATACCAACTGCTCAACTCAGGGTGCTGATAATCGTGGGCGCGGGCGTGACCGATTGTAGAAATCGGCGGCAGGACGGCGAATACAATAAGTGTTGCATGCCAAATGTGATTGTTCATCTCACACCCAATCCCGGAATCTCTCTGTGCAAGGAAATTCATCCATCCGCATCAACATGCGAAGCTGTCTCAGCTCGCCGCTGGTAGTCGTCAGCGAGGGCCTTAAGCTGAGCCGCAATCGCTGAGTCGGTCATGGTTTTGGCGGCGCGGAGCAAAGTCTGTGCTATCTCTAAATATTCCTTGCCTCGTCGTGAGTTCTGGGCCGTCATCAAGCCCTCGTGCGGTTCTCGGGCAGCTGGTCGAAGGCGATTTGGAGCCAGCTCACCCAATTGCGGTCACTTTCCCGGCGAGTTCTGAAGCGATCGACGCACTTCTTGGAACAAAGCGGGGTTCGCCACGAGTAGTGCCGGACGAGACCAAACTTGCCATCACACACTGCGCATCGCGCGGCACCGCCAGATCTAAGATTATCGGAGCAATGGGGCATCGTAGTCTCCTCTTGGTACTATCGTCGCTGTTCGTCGATCATCCTTTTCCACCGTCGCACTGCATGGGCCTGTGCGCTTTTCCTACGCGTGCAACTTAGGACGATCGCGGTCAGCCGCTCAATTGAACGTAGGTAATGCGCCTGCCATCCAAAGCGGCCAGGGAATGATACGAAGGTTTAGAGAGCGCGCCCCTAAAGCCGACCACTTCCGCAACGGGTCAATCGCGTCGGTTTGGCCGGACTACGGCGACTACCGGTCTACCCCGGTTAACGGACATTCTCAGGTAGGCGGACATATCTCAAAGGGGCCAAGGGACTAAACCGCTCGCGCGGTAGGCCGCTGCGGCAAACAGGGTGGCCAAGCCGATAGCGCCAAGGGGCGTCCTGTC
>NZ_JCAMOR010000237.1:0-1443 GCF_059512385.1 Bradyrhizobium sp. Crot121
CTAGCATTACAGTTGTCTTTTTGTTTTGAAGTGCGCGCGCTGGGCGGCGGCCTGGTGAGCTCTACGCCAAAGTGACCATGCGATGATGTGTGCGGGTTGGATTCGCTTTCGAGCGAGTCTGATGGCGATGCGTCGGACTTCCTGGATTGACCAACGGATCAATGACGCCGTGGCGACGCATTGGTTTTTGCCGGAGTTCGGCGTTTCGTTTTTTTGGGCGGCAGCGGATTGGCGCGATGACGGATTGCCGCCATCATGGCGAAGGCGAGCATCACCAGGGAGACGTGGCGATGCCAGCCATGCCAGGATCTGCTTTCGTTGTGATCGAGCCCGAACTCGTTTTTCGCGGTTTCAAAGCTGTCCTCGATCGCCCATCGATGGCCTTCGACCGCGACCAGCGTTTCAATTGATGTTCCCGCTGGGCACCAGGTGGTGAAGAAGGCGAGGTCACCATCGGCGATGCGGCGACGGATCAGTAGGCCGCGTGTCCACAAACCATCATTTGCACTGTTGAATGGCTCGGCCTCGAGGTCGGCCAGTTCGAGATAACACCAATCGTGCAGCCGCGGTCCTTTGGTTCCGGCTCCCGCCGACAGGCGCTTCCAGTCGGATGAGCGCCGCGTCCGGGCGATGTCTGCGGCCGTACCGGAGACCGGCGGTCGCTTGCCCCAGGATCGAAACACATGAGCGCTGCTGACCCCGAGCACGTAGCCTTTGCCGGCCCGGCGCAGTTGCTGTTCGATATCGCCAACACCATAGACGGTGTCACCAGCAACCCACTTGAATGGCACAGACGCGGCTATTGCGCCTGCGATCATTCTCGTCGCGAGCTTCGGTTTGGTCGCAAAGCCGACGTCGGCAGGCACATATGCGGCTTCCAGGCGATCCGGATCGTCGGTCCATTCCTTCGGAAGATACAGCGTACGGTCGATGAACGCATGACCGTGGCGCGAAACGTAGGCAACGAAGACCCCGATCTGGCAGTTCGTGACCTTGCCTGCGGAACCAGTGTATTGCCGCGCCACGCCGCACGACGCTTTGCCCTGCTTGAGAAAACCGGTCTCGTCGATCACGAGCACCGCATCGTCATCCGCCAAATGCTCGACGACATAGTCACGCACGATATCGCGCAGGGCATCCGCATCCCAATCCATGCGGCCCAGGATCGCCTGCTGACGCCATGGGCCGGGATCGCCAGCCGCCTCGGCGCGCATCCAACCGGTCTTGCGTTGCTCATCTCCGAGAAGGCCTTCCAGGAACAGGCCCGCATTCCTCGCAACACGTTCTTGCCTGAACAACGGACGTATCCGCTTCTTGATCTCCCGAAGCGACGCCGCCCACAACGCAAGCGTCTCCTCAATCGACGCTGCCTGCGTCCACGATCTTCGAATCATGGTTGCCCATGGATTCAGAAACCCACTAAAAAAACAACTGTAATGCTAG
>NZ_JCAMOR010000238.1:0-1386 GCF_059512385.1 Bradyrhizobium sp. Crot121
GAGGCGGTCTTGTGGAGAGCGGTCGTATGTCGATGGAGGTGGGGCTGGGGCGATTTGGCGATCGTCGCCTGGAAAAAGGGGGGCCGCATTGCATGCGGCGCTCGTTCGACGGCCCGGTTCGTGCATTCGACGCCTTGCAGGGAGCCGAGCGCAGGAGGTCCGCTTCACGCGTTTTCTGCGCAATGATCGGGTGAGCGTCGCAGAGATGGCGAGCCATGCGGCTTCGCGCACGGCGGAACGTGTTGCCGGTCGCGAGATCATCGTGGTTCAGGATACCAGCGAACTGATCCTTGGCGGACGGCGCGCCAAAGCCAACGGTTATGGACCTGTCGGCAAAGGCGGCGGAACACGGGGCCTGCTTTTGCATGCGGCGCTCGCACTCGATGCCGGCACTGATGCGTTACTGGGTCTTGTTGATGCGCAGGTCTGGAATCGGGACAAGGGCAAGGTGACGCCCCGGCGATCGCGAGCAACAACAGACAAAGAGTCCCAGCGTTGGCTGTCCGCGACGGTTCAAGCCAGCGCGGCCTTATCGACCGCGCAAAGCATCACCGTGATCTCCGACCGGGAAAGCGACATCTACGAGCATTTCGCGCGACGTCCGGCGAATGTGGAGTTGCTTGTCAGGGCAAACTGGAATCGGAAGATCAAACTGAAGTCCGGAGCTTTTGCGAAGCAGTTTGCATTTGTTGATGGCTTGCCGGAAGCCGCCCGGTTCAGCGTGACGATTCCTGCGGCGCCGGGCCGCAAGGAGCGGATAGCCGAGCTTGCCTTGCGCTTCTCGCCGATCATGCCATGCCGGCCCCATCCCGGCCCTGCCCCAGATCTGCCCGACATGATCCGCCTGACCATGGTGGACGTTCGGGAGGTGTCATCGACCCATGACGGCGAGCCGATCCATTGGCGGCTTCTCACCACGCATGTCGTAAGAAGCCCGAAACAAGCACGTCGGATCGTCGACCTCTATCGCAGGCGTTGGACCATCGAGGAGTTCTTCCGCACGCTCAAATCCGCCGGTTTTGATATCGAGGAAGCCGACATTGGCGAACCCGAGGTCATGATCAAGTTCGTCGCCGCAGCTACCGTAGCGACGGTCACGATCATGCAACTGGTTCGCGCCCGTGACGGCACGACCGAGGAAGAACTAACCGAGGCCTTCGAGCCGGATGACCAGCCTGTGCTGGAAGCCCTGTCTTCTCAACTCGAGGGGGCCACTGCGAAGCAAAAGAACCCGCATCCAAAAGGCACTCTCGCCTTCGCTGCGTGGGTCATTGCTCGGCTTGGAGGATGGACCGCCTACTATGGAAAGCCTGGTCCAAAGGTGATGCGCCTGGGCCTCGAAGCCTTCCGTCGCATCAAATACGGCACCACTTTGAGGCTCAAAAA
>NZ_JCAMOR010000239.1:0-1386 GCF_059512385.1 Bradyrhizobium sp. Crot121
AGGCCGTGGGAAGGGCCGCGAGCTTGCACATGCGGCGGAGCCGGCGCCCCGTGCCCGTGGTGCAACAGAGGTAATCCGCCCGAGATGCCGGAGGACGTTGAGGCGACGGTAACGGCGGATGATGACCTAGATTGAGGAGTCTCTCTGATGACAACAGTCTGGATCTACGAAGGACGGAACACCTTCAAAAAATTCGATACCGAAGATGACGCGCAGGCGTGGCTTAAGGAAAACGATCCGGAGGGCGTCGCCATCGAGCACCAAATAAGCGAGCCGCTGCCCGCCGGGTCGGCCGATCGATATGGGGTGCCGAAAGCGGATGAAAGGAGCTAGAGCGATGAAAACTATTGAAATCGAACCTTACGACCCCGAAGAACGCACATGGTCGGAGCCCGAACCGGCCACGAGCTTTCGCACCATTGACGGCCTCCCGATTTACTTGTGCGACAAGCGCGACCTTGTGCACGCCTGTGAAGGCGCCGACATCCACCCCGATGTGCGAGTGTACTGGACGCTTTGCGGCAAAGACGCATCGAATGATTTGGTTTATCTGGCTAAGGACGAAGCGATCACCTGCCCGCTCTGCCAGGAACTGGCGCGCGTCGCAAACGACCCGTGACGCTATGCGTGTGTTTGATGTCGGCTATGCCCTCAACAGCGGCGAGACGGCGGACATTCCCCGAGGTCCGAGTCGAGCCATAACCGGAAGCCGCTAAATCTGTTACCTCTTGGCGATCAGAACGCCATCGTGCCAACGCGGGCAACGGCTAGTCCACTACCCGTCAGCACTGTTCGCCCGTCCCTATCGATCGACGCACCGGTCCAATTATAACAATTGTATGACACCCGGAATGCGCCAAAGGCCAGCTGACCTTCATATTCGACATGGGTGGAACCGAAGATCGGTGCTACCCAACGCCAGTGGAGAAGAGCACCTTTTGCAGCTTGCGTATTTTCGCGCTGCAACTGCATCGAGACTGCCGTTTGCACTGACTCTCTTCCCTTACTCGCCGCGCTCATGTCGCGGCGCAAGCCCCTAAAATTGATCCGTTCGTGTCGATGAGGACTCACGCTTGAGCCGACATCCGGTTGGAATATCCGAATTTGCAAGTGAGTTGGATCTCAGCGCGAGTAGCGACAGCAGATCTAAACATATGTCAGGCCGCCGCTTCGCACCGCCCGGAATGAAGTGCCTCACCGCGGGTCATCTGCAGTGACGCGTCCGGGCGGAATGCCTAACTGCCTCCTGGCAACACTGCCGGTATCGGATCTCGATCTGTTGCGGCCCGCGCTGGAGACGGTCGCGCTTGATCAGGACGCGATCCTTGCGCGAGCGGGGGACGAGATCGACTATGTCTTCTTCCCTCGCAGCGGCGCCATCTCGCT
>NZ_JCAMOR010000240.1:0-1367 GCF_059512385.1 Bradyrhizobium sp. Crot121
TATGCCCAACAAATCTCCCCGTGTTTTCAGCCGAGAGTTCAAGCTCGAAGCGGTCCGCCGCATTCTGGCGGGCGAGCGAATCAAGGCGCTTTCAGAAGAGCTGAAGGTGCTGCGCAAGGATCTCTATGCATGGCGCGATCTATTTCGCGCCGGCGGGGCGGAGGCGCTGCGGCCGTTGGGGCGTCCGCGCAAGAGCGATGCGGTTGCACCGAGCGTGAGGGCGCGGGCGCGTGATGTTGCGGCGGCCGACCGTGGCGCGCCCGAGCGCATTGCCGAACTTGAGCGCAAGATCGGCCAGCAGCAGATTGAACTGGATTTTTTTCGGCAAGCCTTGCGGCGGGTCAAGGAAGCACGCCGGCCGAGCAGCGGGCCTGGCGTGACGGGGTCTACGCGGTCATCCAAGCGATGACGACCTCCCCGCGGCAAGGCGAGCTGACGATCGAACGGATGTGCCGATTGGCTGGCGTCAGCCGGGCCGGCTATTATCGGCATTGGGCGGCTTCCGCCCCACGTGCCGAAGAAACCGCCGTGCGAGACGCGATCCAGCGGCTGGCGCTTGCCTACAGGCATTACGGCTATCGCCGGATCGCCGCGCAGTTGCGCCGCGAGGGCTTTGCGGTGAACCGCAAACGCGTGCTGCGCCTGATGCAGCAGGATAATCTGCTGTGCTTGCGGCAGCGGCCGTTCGTGCCTGTCACGACGGACTCGCGCCACCCGTGGCACGTGGTATCGAACCTGGCCCGCGCCATGGTGCCTGATGGCCTCGACCAGCTCTGGGTGGCGGACATCACCTACATCCGTCTGCAGGAGGAGTTCGCCTATCTCGCCATCGTGCTCGACGCCTTCAGCCGGCGGGTGGTCGGCTGGGCCCTGGAGACGCACCTGGAGGCGCGTCTGGCGGTCACCGCGCTCTCGATGGCGCTGGCGGCGCGCCAACCCACGCCTGGCAGCCTGATCCACCACTCCGATCGCGGCATCCAATACGCCTGCGGCGACTACACCGAGCTCCTCCGGCAGCACGACATTGCTCCCAGCATGAGCCGGGTCGGCAATCCCTACGACAATGCCAAGGCGGAGAGCTTCATGAAGACCCTCAAGCAAGAGGAGGTCAACGGCCAGACCTACCGCGATGCGCCGCATGCCAGAAATGCGATCGGCGCCTTCATCGAGGAGGTGTACAATCGCCAACGGCTGCACTCGGCCCTGGCTTACCAGCCGCCAGCCGAGTTCGAAGCAAATTTACCAGGTTGCGGGGGCTGCTGCGCAGCAGCCCCGCAACCTGGCCGTAACCCATCAACCCGCCCTGCCGCCTCAAGCGGCGGGCACCTGTCCCTGATTATCGTGTCTCACGATAAGGGTGCACTTCA
>NZ_JCAMOR010000241.1:0-1342 GCF_059512385.1 Bradyrhizobium sp. Crot121
CAAACCTCCGTTCAATCCGGACGCTTCTTCGCACATCTAATCTAACCCCGAACCCTGGGTATCGGCTTAGCGCTTACGGATTTCCTGGATCGACCAGCGGATCAAGAACGATGCGTCGGTCGCGGCCGCCGCAGCCTGTGCTTCGAAAGGATTCCTTCGAGATTCATCCGGTAGGCTCGAATGGCCCGGTTCAATCTCGCCTCCTTCGAAAGGGCCGCGCAGCCTTTTGGCCGACTGGTCAGCAGCTTCGCCAGCTTTGCCTTTCGACTGTCGGATTCAGCCTCGCACACAAGGTCTGGCCGGTGTCGGCGAGAGCCGCTTCAGCCAGTTCTATCGACACAAGCCGACCTCAGCTCCTGAGCCGGTTTTGCAGGGCCAGCCGACTGACCCTGAGGTTCTTAAGGTTCAGCAGGTCCGGCTGTCCTGTTGCCAATCGCCTGACCAGCTCCCGGGTGCCGTCCACGACAAAGACGCCGCAATCATAGGTGTTGCTCTGCTGGCGCATTGCGGCCCGTTGCGGGTTGGCCCCCAGCCGTCTTGCGAGCTCCGCTGCGGGCCGGTCATTATATCCCACCTGAGAGCCGTACCCATCGTCTACCATCAGAGAATCGTAGTAATGGGCAACCGGCCTTGACCGATCGCTGCGATCAATCAGCAGCAGCGACCAGTGACTGCCGCGCCGCTCTATCTCCGCGCCGGCATCGTTTACCGGCAGGAACAGGAAGTCGTCTGTATGGCCAATCCAATTGAGTGCTTGTGCCGCGAGCGCGTCTGACCGCACCATTTGGGCTATCAGGGGATTCACGAACTGCGTCCGGGCGGCGAGATCCGGATTGCTCTCCTGCAACTCCTGTGTCAGGAGCTCATAGTCCCGCTGGATATGCTCGTTCGACAGCCAGTCCGTGGCACCTAGCACGCGTCCGCTGCGGCCGGCGGAAGAGGCGCCGGTAACTGACGTACCGGTCCGGGCATCTGGGACGGGGGAAGGGCGAGGATGATGGATGAATTGCGCATCGCGGCGTCCTCGCGTCCGCAATGTGATCGAGTAGGTCTCACCGTTGATGGAGACCTGCCTTGGGCCGCTGAACTGGGTCGGCAGGACGCCGATGTTATCCAGGGCATCGAGCAGGAAATCCGGCACCGGCCGGGAGCCATGCTGCCAATTCTCGCCGACGAGAGGTCCGATATCCTCAAGCTCCACAAGCGAGCCCGATGCGCCGACGACAAAGCCGGCAGGGCCGAGCACCGGCGGTGATTGAGCATCGTCGCGCAATTCGGATGGCGTCGGCGCATTCAGGTCAACGAAAGAGTCCAGACCCGCGTAGGTATTTGAACGAGCTCC
>NZ_JCAMOR010000242.1:0-1315 GCF_059512385.1 Bradyrhizobium sp. Crot121
CGCTTTGCCCACCCTTCTGTAACGGGCCTTGCTCAGTCAATCCCTTTTTGCGTCATCCGCTCGCCGGGGTCTCGCTTCTGTACGGGGTCGGTGCAAGACCGCCACCTGATGGGGTTGGAGAGGATCGGTCGGCCAATCTACAGGAGCGTGGTTACGAGCCACCTGGTGGGCAACGGCCTGACCTGATCCATCGTCCCGGCGAAGGGACTTCGCTTCGAGAAGGCCTGGTGTGGTGACCCGCCCGAAAACCTGGTGTGCGCCTCCTGTCAGGCTGCCGCCGCGGCGGCGTTGAACGGGGTTTGATCGACCAGCATGCGGTGCATGATCACCGCCAGGCGGCGGGCGAGCGCCACCTTGGCCTTGCTGATGCCGGCGCGGCGGGCGATCCGCATCGCCCAGCTCTTCAATTGCGAACAGCCCTTGACCGGCTTGGTCAGCATGATGTGGGCGGCCTCGTAGAGCACCGTGCGCACCGCGCCGTCGCCGATCTTGCTGATCCGGCCGGTGTAGTCGGTCTCGCCGGACTGGTGCTTCTTCGGCGTCAAGCCGAAATGCGCCCCCACCTGCTTGGATGATTTGAACCGGTGCGATCGTCGATGGCGCTGGCATAGGTCAGCGCCACGATCGGGCCGACCGCGGGGACCGACGTCAGCAGCCGGGCCTGCATGTCGGCTCGCGCCATGCTGCGGGTCTGCTTCTCGAACGCCGCAAACTCCTTGCGCAGGATCTCGCGCACCGCCAATAGCGCACCGGCGATCCGCTCAAGATGCGGATGGCCGGCGACGAGTGCCTGGATCCGTCCGGCAAACTCGCGCTTCGTCGGCGTGCCGACCTTGAGACCGAAGCCGCGCAGGATCCCGCGCAGGCTGTTCTCGACGTCGAGCAGCTTCGATTGCACCAGCTTGCGGGCGGTCAGCGTCGCCCGCGTCTCCTGCGCGCTCAGCGACTTGCAGTGCACCGGCCGGAACCAGCCCAACCGGATCAGCTGCGCGATCCCCCGGGCGTCGTTGCGATCCGACTTCACCGGCATGGCCTTGAACGCATCCCGCACGTGCCGCGTCTCCAGCAGCTCCACGGCGAGCCCGGCCGCCTTCATCTTTGCAAACAGCCATTGCGACAGCGGGCCGGCCTCCAGCCCGATCCGCTCAAGACCGTAGCCGAGCGCGCGGAACCAGGCGATCAGCGCCTCCGGCTCGCTCGCCACCTTGGCTTCCCGCACGATCTTGCCGTTGGCGTCAACCACACACACGCTCGAGCATTCCAATGACACGTCGATTCCGGCATAGTGCTCCATGGTCGTCTCTCCTCGATGCTT
>NZ_JCAMOR010000243.1:0-1314 GCF_059512385.1 Bradyrhizobium sp. Crot121
GGTCCTAACCGGCTACATAGGTAACAGAATAGACCGGCGACATGGGTAACAGGTCAACTGATCGGCAAGGAGGAGCTTGCCGATGGGTTGGATGGAGACCTGTGCTGTGGATGAACGGATGCGGTTTGTGGTGGCGGCGCAAAAGCACGAGGAGTCATTTGCGGCGGTGTGCCGGCGGTTCGGAGTGAGCCGTCGGGTGGGCTACAAATGGCTTGCGCGGTTCGAGGAAGAAGGGGCGGCCGGTCTGTTCGATCGTCCGCGAGCTCCCCTGCATCGTCCGCAGAGCATTGCGGAGGAGGTCGCCGAACGCTGCCTTGAGGTGCGTCGGGCGCATCCGACCTGGGGACCGGTCAAGGTCCTTGCCTTTCTCGAACGGAAGTCACCCCGGACGGCATGGCCAGCGGCCAGCACGATCGGCGAGCTGTTCGACCGTGAGGGGCTGACGGTGAAGCGCAAGTTGCGCCGCCGCAGCCCGCCCTCGAGCGCGCCCTTTGCCGGCTGCGAGGCGGCCAACGATATGTGGTGTATCGATTTCAAGGGCTGGTTCCTGACCGGGGACGGCATGCGCTGCGAGCCGCTGACGATCACAGATGCCTACAGCCGCTATCTGCTGCGCTGCCAGGCTCTGGCACACACCGACACGGATCATGTCTGGCCGGTGCTGGACGCGGCGTTCCGCGAGTTTGGATTGCCGCATTACATGCGCTCGGACAACGGCTCGCCGTTTGCCTCGCGCGGCGCCGGAGGATTGTCGCGGCTGTCGGTCAAGCTGATCAAGGCCGGCGTGACGCCGGAGCGCATTGCGCCGGGCAAACCTCAGCAGAACGGCCGCCACGAGCGCATGCACCTGACCCTGCTGCAAGACGTTGCCAATCCGCCGGCTCCCACCATGCGCGAGCAGCTCAAGCGCTTGCGCAGCTTCCAGCATCTCTACAACGAAGAGCGTCCGCACCAATCGCTCGACAATGCCACGCCAGCCGACCGCTACCAGGCCTCCTCGCGCCGCTTCCACGGTATCTTGCGCAAGCCGGAATACGCTGATGACCAGGACGTTCGCTCGGTCCGGCACAACGGAGAGATCAAGTGGCAAGGCAACACGATCTATATCAGCGAAGCGCTGATCGGCGAGCCTGTCGGCTTGGCCGAGGACCAGGACGGCTGGACCGTCAGCTATGGCCCGATCGTGCTCGGCACGATCGCTCACCGCGATGACCAGCTCCGAAGACCCAAACGTAAAGCAAAAGGCTGTGGACTTGAGGACAACGCTGCGCGTTGCCCTCAGGGTCCACAGCCTCAACAACAACAGACCTGAAC
>NZ_JCAMOR010000244.1:0-1308 GCF_059512385.1 Bradyrhizobium sp. Crot121
ATCGGCGGCAGGACGCGAATCTTGCGATACCTGATCTCAAGAACGGCCTGGTCGGGATCGCCGTTGCTGTCTCTGACGTCGATGCGATGGAGCCCTTTGACGGCGACCTCGTCCATTTCGTCGGCGATCGTGTGATCTCCGTCTCCAGCCAAGCGGTCGACGCAGGTCCTGATCAGGAAATGAGTTCCGGTCTCCTGTGCTGCGCAAAACAGCTCGTAGATGTCACTCTCGCGATCACCAATATGGATGCATCGTCCCGGATGATCCAACAGTTGCGTAGACTGCTTGAGATTTTCTAACCACCGCACGCTTTCCTTTTTCTCGATGGGAATCCGGGTCGGATTGATCTTCTTTTTAAGCGCTGCCGTCCCCTTGAATTTCTTCCGGGTCCAGAACTTAACGGCCGCCAACCCCAGCGGCACCCCCTCGATTGTAACCGCGAGGCTCGAATGCATCAGGATGCCGCAAACCGTGTGCGATCTGAGGCGACCCGCCTTATCCCGTCCACTGTTGATGCTCTTGGTGATGCCGATCGCTTCTGACTTCTCGCGTTGATAGCTGAACTCGGTTGTATCGTGCAGCACAAGAACGAGACCTTCAGTGGCGGCGGCACGATCACGTGTCGATTGGAAATGGCCGGCCAGAATGTCCGCTTCGCTGACCCGGTCATTGGAGAAGAAGCGGTAGGCTGCCTTGGTATTCGCCCAATCCTGGCAGACGAGCGGAATGCTTTGTCCCATGGCGCTTCCAATCTGCGTGAGCAGTTTGCGGAATCTGTCGCCGAGCCGCGCGTCCCTAAACTCGCATCCACTACTCTCTCGATCAATCCAACATTCACCTTCCAAAGACCGCAAACAGCCTTTTGCCGATCGATCCCTTAGTCTCAGCCCCATAAAGCACCCTCTCGCGAATCAGGTGCTCAGAAAGGAATCACAAGTGATTCTTTCGATTCAAGATTTCGCCGATCAGCGGATCAACCCGAGTGGTCAAAGTTATGGGTAATTGAAAGCCTCACCGGATGCTTACGTCCTGTGGGCGTTCTTGAGCCTTGTTGTACAACGATGCACGACCACACTCGCAGCTCGGATGGAAGACGCCCTCCGAGTTCGCCTTCACCTGTCACCCGTGACGGCAGCTGGCGCTGCGCTATGCCGAAGGCTCCGCGCCAGCTGCGCCGCCGGCGGCGGCGGCGGCAGGATATATGCTGATGTAAACGTCGCCTCGGATTTTTAGCTGCAACTTCCGGCTCGCGCTTCGCGCGAGTCTTGGGCTTCGCCCAAGTCCGGAAGTTGCAGCTAAAAATCCGAG
>NZ_JCAMOR010000245.1:0-1304 GCF_059512385.1 Bradyrhizobium sp. Crot121
CCCCAGCTGCCGTCCTCCACCGTGACGCGCACGCCGTTGACGGTGACGAGATCGCGGATCGCCTGGCCGCCGATCTTGGCGCCCTGCTGTTGCAGACCCTCGAAGTGCTTCACCACGGCGTCGACCACGCCGTATTTGGCCTCATCGGCGCAATGCGGTGACATCGTCGGCGACGACCAGGTCTTGGGCAGCGCGTCCTTCAGGTCGGCCATCGACTTGCCGGGCGCGCGGTCGAGCATCTCGCAGATCGCGATCGCCGAGACCAGGCCGTCGTCATAGCCGCGGCCGAACGGTGTGTTGAAGAAGAAGTGGCCGGACTTCTCGAAGCCGGCGAGCGCGCCGAGCTCGTTGGTGCGGCGCTTCATGTAGGAGTGGCCGGTCTTCCAATACGCGGTCTTGGCGCCTTGCTGCTGCAGCACCGGATCGGTGATGAACAGCCCGGTCGACTTCACGTCGACCACGAACTGCGCGTCCTTGTGGATCGCCGACATGTCGCGCGCCAGCATCACGCCGACCTTGTCGGCGAAGATCTCCTCGCCGGTGTTGTCGACCACGCCGCAGCGGTCGCCGTCGCCGTCGAAGCCGACATCGGCCTTGTGCTGCAAGACCGCGTCGCGGATCGCGTGCAGCATCTCCATGTCTTCCGGGTTCGGATTGTATTTCGGAAAGGTGTGGTCGAGCTCGGTGTCGAGCGGGATCACCTCGCAGCCGATCGCCTCCAAGACCTGCGGCGCGAACGCGCCGGCGGTGCCGTTGCCGCAGGCCGCCACCACCTTGAGCTTGCGCTTAAGCTTCGGCCGGCTGGTGAGGTCGGCGATGTAGCGCGCCGGGAAATTCTCGTGGAACTGGTAGCCGCCGCCGGCCTTGTTGCTGAAGCTGGCGCCGAGCACGATCTCCTTCAGCCGCGTCATCTCGTCGGGCCCGAAGGTCAGCGGGCGGCTCGCGCCCATCTTGACGCCGGTCCAGCCATTGTCGTTGTGGGAGGCGGTGACCATCGCGACGCAGGGCACGTCGAGGTCGAACTGCGCAAAATAGGCCATCGGCGTCACCGCGAGCCCGATGTCGTGCACCTTGCAGCCCGCGGCCATCAGGCCGGAGATCAACGCATATTTGATCGCGGCGGAATAGCCGCGGAAATCGTGGCCGGTCACGATCTCCTGCTTGACCCCGAGTTCCGCAATCAGCGCGCCGAGCCCCATGCCCAGCGCCTGCACGCCCATCAGATTGATTTCCTTGCCGAACAGCCAGCGCGCGTCATATTCGCGAAACCCGGTCGGCTTCACCATCGGCTCGGATTCGAAGGC
>NZ_JCAMOR010000246.1:0-1284 GCF_059512385.1 Bradyrhizobium sp. Crot121
GGGTATCTGCAATCGTTTGGAGCGGGAGCAATCGAAGACCGGCACAATCAGATCACGTTAGCTAGTCTTCTCCACCTTTGGCGGCATCCATGTACCATCGACGATTGAAGGTGGGTTTTCATCCGGCCAGTACATGCGGAGCATCAGCTTGAACTTGCCGTTTGGTGCTGGAAGCCAATTCGACTCCTTGTCAGGGCCCGGCGATTGATTTTGGATGTAGAGGTCCGTTGAGCCATCAGCGTTGGTCTTCAGATCTTGGCGAGGACTGATAGAGTAGCGATTGATGGGATTGGCGACGAAGAAATAATTGGCGTCATACATCTTGACAGACCAGCAGCCGCGCGCAGGTGGCAACTGTCCTTTGGGAAAGCGCAGGAGGTATTTGTTAGCTCCGTCGTAATCGTGATCCTCGGCGTCCCTCTGGGAGAACGGGTAGATGGCATCTTGGGTGCGGTTTACGCCAAGGCCGATGGCAGTTACTATGGCGCGGTTTAGATAGTCCGTTCCGTATATTCCAGTCTTCGTGTCGTATATCCAGCCGTTGACGTGCTTCACGGCGTCGTTCACCTTCGTTTGAAAAAGGATGCGATCAAACGCGACCTGCGGGATACGTTTAGCGAAATCCGCCCGCAGCTTGCTGGCATCAAAGTCTTTGCCCGGCACCAGCCCGATTTTGGCGAAGCGCGCGACTTCGGGAGCATCTGCCGCATACGGAGGGTTGTCCTTCATCAATTGCGCGAGGAGCGTGAAAAATTCCACCGCGTCCATTCGATTGACCTGGTCTCGCACCGGCGTCTTCATATCGATGGACGGGTCGACCGTCCCCGCGGGCGGCGTGTATTCCTTCCCGTAAGAACTCAGCGGGACCATCTTCAATTGATCTTGCAACGCATGGACGGCAGCATAGTCCTCGGGTGTACCCGTGCAGTAGAGGCGTCCGATGAGCCAAACAATGTTCGTCGGAGACTTCAATTCCTTTACACCTGATGGCAGGGCGCCGCTCCAGTTCGGGCCGGTAATTGCGTAGGTCTGCGCTCCGGTGCCTGTTGTTCGCGTTCCGGTACAGCAAAGACGGTAGTCCATCCGTCCAGCATCGGCAGCAGGAAATATCGACCCTTCATGTCAGGAACGCTGAGCACCCAAGGTTCTTTGTCGACGTAGAAGAAACCGGAGCTGTACAGCGTGTCCGCATTTGGCGCCGTTACGTCACGAAAAGATGCGTTAGGGTATTGGCGCAGGTTGATGATCTGACCCATCGGGCCGCGTGTGCCCTCTACTTTTGGC
>NZ_JCAMOR010000247.1:0-1242 GCF_059512385.1 Bradyrhizobium sp. Crot121
TTGAGATAACCGTAGATGTAAAGCTTCAGAAGGACTGCCGGATGATAGGAGGGCCGGCCCGTCTCCTTCGCGATCACGCGCTCAAACCCCATTCCATGCAGGTCGAGCGCCTCGACGAACGCATCGATCACATGGACCGCGTTGTCCTCGCTTACCCAATCCTCCAGGCATTCCGGCAACAGCGTCAGCTGGGATCTGTCCGCGCCTTCAACGAAGCGTCCCATCCGTATCCCCCAATCAGGAAACGGAGCAATCGTAGCCGACTCGTGGCTTTTCACACAGCCAGGATCATCAACCGCCCCCCAGCACCCAATCGGGAACGGGCTTTCCGTTCGCTCGAAGGCGGTCTAGGCCTACAATTGTTCTATCGAGCAGAAGCTGCCAGTGGGACAAGCTCGCTCTCCAAATCAGGGTTGTGCTCGCCCGTCTTAGTCTTCACGACCACGTACGCTTCGGCGAGCTCGGACTTGGAGATACCGTGTAGTGCGGCAAAGCCGAAAACCAATCGCGGCGATACGTCGGTAAAGAACGCTGCAACGTGGACTGGCCATTCGCTGATCTCGGCCCGCGCAATGCATTGGTGAAGGATTGCCGCGCTGATATCCCGCTTGAAAGGTGCGTTGACGGTAGCCAACACAAGCTTATCCACGGCCGAACTACCTTCAGCCGAGCCAATATAGTGTCCCCTGTCCGCCACGAAATCCATCTGACTAATATAGGATTTTTCTCAACTTAGTCGACCTTTGGTCGACCAGTAGGTTAAAGTTTCCCGACTGACCCAAGCCGCGTAAATAGCTGATTGTTCCACCAATTTGGCACAGCCGGCTCGATCCCCCCACCCCGACCAACGGAAGCCGAGCTGTGCTGGACGCAGGTCCACTGGGCATCACGGCGGCAAAGCTTGGCATTTGCCGCCCGCCCCCGAAACGTCCGCCTCCGGGACCCGGGTCTCCCGCCGGTGCGCCGCCCGCAAGGACGCCATGTAACGAGCACATAACCCGTCCGCTCGGCTCTTCGGGACCCGATCCAAGCGAGTTTACCTTCTCTTGTCTCATCCCCAGCGCAAATGATGATCCGGGGTCATCACAAAGCTCGGACGTCTCACCTTCGGACGTCGGAGCCTTAGCCGGCCACAAAGCGTCTGACGGGCATTCCCTCTGCCGTGGTCGGGAATGGGCCGCTGGGGGCTCTGCGACGCAGGCTTCGGCGCAGGGAAAAGCAGCAGCTCCAGGTCTTCGTCGG
>NZ_JCAMOR010000248.1:0-1229 GCF_059512385.1 Bradyrhizobium sp. Crot121
GCCGCACCGCCTTACGTTTCTCACGCGCGGTTTCCTCCCTTGGAGGCTTTCGGACGCCGGCCGCCGAATACGCCGCGCCCTCCCTCAAGCGGCCGGCATCCGAAACCCTTCACAAGAGCCGACTTCAAAGCCCGTGGCTGCAGCCTTGCTCTTGCGCCTCGACCCGCATCCTTGATCAGCCTTTTCGAGAGGCTTCTGAGAGATCCTCTATCACCCGTGGCTCCTATGCACGGCGCGTTTTTGGCGATAGCATCGAACATCGATACGTCAACGAATTTGACCAAAGATAAAAACATTCTTGGCTTCAGCCTCGCGGCGCCGCGAGCTGGAGCCACAACTCGCTCACGACGCGGTTTTCGTAACGCCCTATTCATCGTTAGCGGACCTGCGGAGGCTTCGATGCTTAGAAGGGTATGGGCCGTACTTGCGATATCTTGGCTTTTGGCGACGGCTAACGTCGGGATCGCCCAAAATCAAAGATACGTGCGCAATCTGGGTTCCAACTCTCCCGTTATTGTTTTCGTACACGGAGTCCTAGGGGATGGCGCAGCCTCGTGGGCTACAGGTAACGTCTCCTGGCCGAAGCTTGTCGCTGAAGATAGCGCGTTTAATGGCGCCAGTATTTATGTGCACGATTACCGGACCACGCTGAAGACGGGGTTGAGCATAAATGAGTTAGCGGAGAACCTTAGATTGCGATTGATCGATGACGGGGTCATTGATCATCGCGAGCTTATTTTTATAGCGCACAGTATGGGTGGGTTGGTTACCCGTCAGTACCTACTCAAGTATCGTAGTATTGCCGCTAAGACCCGCTTTCTCTTCTTTCTTTCCACTCCAACAACCGGAAGTGAGCTAGCCAACCTGGCGTCGATCATCAGCCGTAATCCCCAGTTCCGAGACATGCGGTTGATGCAATCGGCGGACTATCTTGCAAATCTTCAGCTTGACTGGTTCGCCGCCAACTTTGGTATTCCGACGTACTGCGCGTATGAGACTTTTGATACCTACGGAATCAAAGTCGTTGATCAAGCGAGCGCCTCTAACTTGTGCACACGAGGACTAGACCCGATTCAGGCCGACCACATCTCGATTGCTAAACCGACACGACGCACTGACGATCAATACATCTCGTTCCGAAACGCCTCTCGCTGACCTGCCGCTGCGTATTTCCTCCAGAAGGAGTTAGAGTCCGGCCGGAAGAAGGACGGACGAATGAAGCGAGCAAG
>NZ_JCAMOR010000249.1:0-1223 GCF_059512385.1 Bradyrhizobium sp. Crot121
GTGAGCGTCATCCGGCGACCACGCACTGAGGGCTGATCTGGTCGGCTAGGAAGATCTCGTGGATTGTTTCGTCACGAGGTCACCATGTCAAAAGATAGTTGTAAGGATGGCGATAAGGATAGGCATGCGCGTATCCTTGAGGACGGCTCCGACACGCTGCAGCGCGTCGAGATCATCACGGGGACCGGCCGACGACGGCGCTGGTCGACCGATGCGAAAGCGGCGATTGTCGCGGAGAGTTTCGCGCCGGGTGCAAGCGCTTCCGGGGTGGCGCGGCGACACGACATCAGCCCGAGCCTGTTGTTTCTTTGGCGTCGTCAGGCAACGCGGGCGAAGCTCGCGGAGCGCAGGGATGGAGGCGTGCCATCAGGCTTTGTGCCGGTCGCGATCACGGGCTGCGGGGGCAAATTGCCGCCATGCGAGGAGCAGGGGGCGATTGAGATCGACGTCGGCGTGGTTCGCATCCGTGTCGTGGGAACGGTCGACCGGCGAGCACTCTGCGAGGTGCTTGCGGCAGTCAGGACGGTTGGCCGATGATCGGGCTCCGCGCTGGGTTATCGATCTGGATCGCGACGCAGCCGGTCGATTTCCGTCGCGGCATGGACTCGCTGGCGATGCTGGTGAGCGAAGCGTTTGGAGCCAATCCGTTCGACGGCGGGCTGTGGGTGTTTCGCTCCAAGCGCCGAGATCGCGTGAAGATCCTGACCTGGGACGGAAGCGGCCTTGTTCTTTACTACAAGAGAATCGAAGGGCAGTTCAGCTGGCCGCCGATCAAGGAAGGCGTCATGCCGCTATCTCATGCTCAGCTCTCGGTGCTGCTCGACGGCTCGGACTGGAAGCGTGTGCCGATGCGGGTTGTGGATCAACCAACACGAGCTGGTTGATCATCATCAAGAGTAGTTCGGCATTCATGCTGAGCTGTAGTAGAACGCGCTGCATGATTGATTTGCCTTCCGATCCAGCATTGCTCCAGAAAGCCGTGACGGCGCTGTCGTCACGGCTTGCCGTGTTGTCGGCGGAATGCAGCACGCTGGCGGCTGAGCGTGATGCAGCGATCGCCCAGCGCGATGCTGCGATCCAGGAGAACGACAAGCTCCTGGTGATCCTGTCGCAGTACAAGCGCACGATCTTCGGTCCCCGGTCCGAGACACTGGATCCCGGACAGCTATCTCTCTTCACCATCACGGCGCAGGCGGCTGGTCCGGCCGCCAACGACGACGTGA
>NZ_JCAMOR010000250.1:0-1128 GCF_059512385.1 Bradyrhizobium sp. Crot121
GGTCCGTGAAAGGCCAGCATGCGCATGTTCCAGGCTTGGCATGCGAGCCGATCTGCGTCCTTGCGCGCCTTGGCCGCTTGTTTCGGCTGCCGCTCGCACTGATGCGCCAAAAATGCTCTCTCTGGACTTCGTAGCCATCTCCTAAGCATCGCGTCCGGGCGCCGCCAGAGCAAGCCGCTAGGCCTTGGGGATTGACGTGGGGTCTACGGGCTCGGAGGCCAAAAGAAGCAGCCCGGTCAGGTGCGGACCGAGCTGCTAGGGGACAGTGCACAGCACGGTTGGTGATCGTGTGTGCGCGCTTCCAACCTTGCGACGAAGAATCGGTTCCAAACTAGCCTGCTTGCCGGCGGTGTGCTGACCTTCTCGCAGCCGCACGGCTCGCCCGTGGCGACGAACAGCAACTTCAACCGGCTGATTGAATATCACTCGCTCGGGTACGCGCGAGAGGTGGGGCGGAGCGGACAACCCGGTTGTACCCCAACCCTGTTGCATGAGCGCGGGCGCAGGGCGGCGGTGACGTCGCTATGCGACGATCCCGAGTGGGAGAGGGCGTTGACAAGCGCCGCTTCGAAGAGATCCTTCGTAGGAAGAGGGAAACCGAACAGGAACCCGAGCGATTCCTTCTCTGCGCCTGACGGTTATCAGCCCCGCTACGGCGGGGTTTTTCATGTCCCCACCTTTAACCGCTCCAAAGTCCCCGGCTGATGGTCGAGCCGCGTCACGCCTTCCTGGAAGGCCGGCATGTCCAGAGAGGGGGCCGAACTTGTTGTGCTGCATGCGGTAGCTGGCGCGCACGAACTGATTGATGCTCTGGGCTATCTCATTGATTTGACGCGGCCGGCTACCAAAAAATGCCAGCACCAAGGATGCTAGCAAGACGCTGCCGGACGTCTTGTGAAATGGCCCACATAGTAGCAGCCCGGCCCAGGGGACAAATCCGGACCGAGCTGCCTTTGGGCGCTACACACATGGATCCTGTGTGCGACCATTCAACGTTTCCACAAATGGACTGTTCCGCGTCGCCTCGCTAGCCGTGCCGATGGGCAAGAGGCGGACGAAGAGACTACGGGGCCCAGAGCCGGAGAAAACCAGCTCGCCCCGGGCATGGACCGAGCTGTCAGGGGGCAG
>NZ_JCAMOR010000251.1:0-1126 GCF_059512385.1 Bradyrhizobium sp. Crot121
GTTGCGACCACCTTCCAGAAGGAATTGAAGAAGGCCGGCGTGATCTTCATGCCGATCTCGGAAGCGATCCGCGAGCATCCTGAGCTGGTGCGCAAATATCTCGGCAGCGTGGTGCCGACGTCGGATAACTTCTTCGCCACCTTGAACTCGGCGGTGTTCTCCGACGGCTCGTTCGTCTACGTGCCGCCGGGCGTGCGCTGCCCGATGGAATTGTCGACCTATTTCCGCATCAACGAGCGCAACACGGGCCAGTTCGAGCGCACGCTGATCATCGCCGACAAGGGCTCGTATGTGAGCTACCTCGAAGGCTGCACAGCGCCGCAGCGCGATGAGAATCAGTTGCACGCCGCGGTGGTCGAGCTCGTTGCGCTCGATGACGCCGAGATCAAATATTCGACGGTCCAGAACTGGTATCCCGGCAACTCGGAAGGTAAGGGCGGCATCTACAACTTCGTCACCAAGCGTGGCGATTGCCGTGGCGACCACTCGAAGATCTCCTGGACCCAGGTCGAGACCGGCTCCGCCATCACCTGGAAATATCCGAGCTGCATCCTGCGCGGCGACAATTCGCGCGGCGAGTTCTACTCGATCGCGATCTCGAACGGTTACCAGCAGGTCGACAGCGGCACCAAGATGATCCATCTCGGCAAGAACACGTCGAGCCGGATCATCTCCAAGGGCATCGCCGCCGGAAAATCGCAGAACACCTATCGCGGCCTCGTCACCGCGCACCGCAAAGCCACCGGCGCGCGCAACTACACCGCCTGCGACTCGCTCCTGATCGGCGATAAATGCGGCGCGCACACCGTGCCTTATGTCGAGGCGAAGAACTCTTCGGCGACGTTCGAGCACGAGGCGACGACCTCGAAGATCTCCGAGGACGTGCTGTTCTACTGCGTGCAGCGCGGATTGAGCCAGGAGGAAGCGGTCGGCCTCGTCGTCAACGGCTTCGTCAAGGACGTGCTGCAGCAGCTGCCGATGGAGTTCGCGGTCGAGGCGCAGAAGCTGATCTCGATCTCCTTGGAGGGCAGCGTCGGATAAGCCAATGGTCCAAACCATTCGGAACATCCTCGTTGGCGTTCAGGTTTGGCCATTCGCGATCACTGGGTTCGTGGCGATCGCCGGA
>NZ_JCAMOR010000252.1:0-1126 GCF_059512385.1 Bradyrhizobium sp. Crot121
GTTGCGACCACCTTCCAGAAGGAATTGAAGAAGGCCGGCGTGATCTTCATGCCGATCTCGGAAGCGATCCGCGAGCACCCTGAGCTGGTGCGGAAGTATCTCGGCAGCGTGGTGCCGACGTCGGATAACTTCTTCGCCACCCTGAACTCGGCCGTGTTCTCCGACGGCTCGTTCGTCTATGTGCCGCCGGGCGTGCGCTGTCCGATGGAATTGTCGACCTATTTCCGCATCAACGAGCGCAACACCGGCCAGTTCGAGCGCACGCTGATCATCGCCGACAAGGGCTCGTATGTGAGCTACCTCGAAGGCTGCACCGCGCCGCAGCGCGACGAGAATCAATTGCACGCTGCCGTGGTCGAACTGGTCGCGCTCGATGACGCCGAGATCAAATATTCGACGGTGCAGAACTGGTATCCCGGCAACTCGGAAGGCAAGGGCGGCATCTACAACTTCGTCACCAAGCGTGGCGATTGCCGTGGCGACCACTCGAAGATTTCCTGGACCCAGGTCGAGACCGGCTCCGCCATCACCTGGAAATATCCGAGCTGCATCCTGCGCGGCGACAATTCGCGCGGCGAGTTCTACTCGATCGCGATCTCGAACGGTTACCAGCAGGTCGACAGCGGCACCAAGATGATCCATCTCGGCAAGAACACCTCGAGCCGGATCATCTCCAAGGGCATCGCTGCCGGCAAGTCGCAGAACACCTATCGCGGCCTCGTGACCGCGCACCGCAAAGCCACCGGCGCGCGCAACTACACCGCCTGCGACTCGCTTTTGATCGGCGACAAATGCGGCGCGCACACCGTGCCTTACGTCGAGGCGAAGAACTCGTCGGCGACGTTCGAGCACGAGGCGACGACCTCGAAGATCTCCGAGGATGTCCTGTTCTACTGCGTGCAGCGCGGGCTGAGCCAAGAGGAGGCGGTCGGCCTCGTCGTCAACGGCTTCGTCAAGGACGTGCTGCAGCAGCTCCCGATGGAGTTCGCGGTCGAGGCGCAGAAGCTGATCTCGATCTCCTTGGAGGGCAGCGTCGGATAAGCCAATGATCCAAACCATTCGGAACATCCTCGTTGGCGTTCAGGTTTGGCCATTCGCGATCACTGGGTTCGTGGCGATCGCCGGA
>NZ_JCAMOR010000253.1:0-1122 GCF_059512385.1 Bradyrhizobium sp. Crot121
GGTCCGCTCCGTTTATCAAAACGGAACGGCATCCGCACCACCTAAGCCGCTGGTCCAAAATCCGGGGTCCACTTCACGGGATCCCACGCGCCACGTTTTATAGATGGTATGATCGCTACCGTGAGGGCGGCATTGAAGCGCTGGCCGATCATCGGTCCCGACCTGACCGGGTCTGGAATCGCATCCCCGACGATGTGCGGGGCCAGATCATTGATTTAGCGCTGGAGCTTCCGGAGCTGTCGCCGCGCGAACTGGCCGTGCGCTTCACCGACGAACGGAAGTATTTTGTCTCCGAGGCGTCGGTCTATCGGCTGCTGAAGGCACATGACCTCATCACCAGCCCGGCTTATGTGGTGATCAAGGCGGCGAACGAGTTCAAGGACAAGACCACCGCCATCAACCAGCTCTGGCAGACCGACTTCACCTACCTCAAGATCACCGGCTGGGGCTGGTACTACCTGTCGACCGTGCTCGACGACTTCTCGCGTTACATCGTGGCTTGGAGGCTTGGTCCCACGATGTGCGCCTCCGACGTCACGGCCACGCTCGACCAGGCACTCGCGGCCTCCGGCCTTGACCACATCACCGTCGCGCACCGGCCGAGGCTTCTCAGCGACAATGGATCGAGTTACGTCGCGGACGATCTGGCCAAGTGGCTCGACCATAAGGGCATGCAGCATGTGCGCGGCGCTCCGTATCATCCTCAGACTCAGGGAAAGATCGAGCGCTGGCATCAGACTCTGAAGAACCGCATTCTGCTCAACAATTACTACCTGCCTGGCGATCTCGAACGGCAGGTACGCGCCTTCGTCGAACACTACAACCACGTCCGCTATCATGAGAGCATCGACAACCTCACACCTGCCGATGTCTACTTCGGCAGGGCGGAAGCGATCCTTGCAGAACGCAAACGCATCAAGCTTGTCACGATCGCAAACCGCCGCTTGCAGCATCAGCTGCAGGCCGCTTAAACTCTAACCCCTGATGAGCCAGAGCCTCCCTTCTCGAAAAGCTTGATCTGTCTCAAATTATCTGACGACGGACAATCATCGACAGCTGCTTCTCGAACCACGGCTTCAACGCCTCGACGATGGGCAGCGAGTGTTCCTTGCGCGCGGCCAG
>NZ_JCAMOR010000254.1:0-1097 GCF_059512385.1 Bradyrhizobium sp. Crot121
AGATGGGTCTGCCGCATCGAAGGCCGGGCACGCCCCTTCCAGGCCTCGTAGGTCGTGCAGAACCATGTGTAGCCGAATCCATCAGGATGGGTGGCGCGATACTCGTCCCACAGCAGCCGACGGGTCACATTGCGCCGGCGCAATTCCTTGTCGACATAGCCCCAGTCGGGAGCGGGCCGCTGGAGGCTCTGCGACGCCGGCTTCGGCGCAGGGAAAAGCAGCAGCTCCAGGTCCTCGTCGGTCATTCCGGCCGGCAACGGCCAGTTCAGCCCGGCAGCTCCGGCTCGGCGCAGATAGCTGTGCACGGCACCGTTGCTGATGCCCAGGGTGCGCGCGATGGCTCGCTCCGGCAAGCCTTGAACATGTTTTAAGCGGAGAACCTCTTTGATCCGGCGCATCGACAATCTCTGGGTGGGCATCGGCCTTCCTCGTTCACTGACGAGGCAGTTCCTAAGCCGGCTGAGTTATCGGCCGAAGCGGACTGAGCCACTGAAAAGCTGCTCACGATCCCGCGAAATCCCTGCTCACGATCCTCTGAAATCCGTGCTCACGATCCCGCGAAACATGCACACAAGCCCAGAACCTCCTTCTCGCCGTCCGGATTGAGCGCCAGCGCGACATAGACGGCCTTGTTCTTGACCATGCCTTCATCGCGAATCTTGACCCGCAGCGCGTCGAAAAATACCACCGGATAGACCGGGTCGAGCGGCCGACTTTGCCATTCCCGAACTTCGTCGAGAATCGCGTCGGTGACCCGGCTGATCAAATCCGGCGAGACTTCGGCCCCATAAAGTTCAGATAAATGCCCCTGGATCTCACGCACCGTCATGCCGCGCGCGTAGAGGCTCAGGATTTTGTCGTCAAAGCCGTCGAAACGGGTCTGGCCCTTGGCGATCAATAGCGGCTCAAAGCTGCCGGCCCGGTCGCGTGGCACAGCTATGTCGATCTCGCCGTCCTCGGTCAGGATTGTCTTCGCGCTGGTTCCGTTACGGCTATTGCCGCTGCCGCGGCCAGCCGGGTCGGTCGATCGTCATGTTGCGCAGCAGATAGGGATAGATCTTGTGGCCCGGCGCCGGCCTCGTAGTGTTCGGCCTTGG
>NZ_JCAMOR010000255.1:0-1090 GCF_059512385.1 Bradyrhizobium sp. Crot121
ATGCCTTCATCCGCGCCTACAATGAAAAAGCACAGCCCTTCGCCTGGACGAAGAAACGAGTCCGCCAAAAGCGGTTCGTTGGTGAAACTTTTTTGACGATCTGGCAGAGATGCTGGTCAGGTGTTTGGCCGTCCGAGACAGCGCCGCCGGCATCCAATTCGAGGCCAAGAGCCCAGGCTCCTTCTACCAATTGTAGCCGATCTGACCTCCGGCCAGGAACACAGGGCTATCGACGAGGTCACCGTAAATCGACCGACCATAGGGGATCACGAAACGATGACCGGCCGTAGCCGCCTCCCACGTGCCCGCCGATATATCCTCCGGTCCGGCTCCACAGTGCCGGTGGGACCTTTGCTGCCGGCTTAAGATCGGCCGAATTGACGGCACCGCTTGCAACGAGCGCAGCTGTTGCGGCACCCCAACGAAGTTCAGATCGCATATCACCTCACGAACACAAAGTTAGTTAGGTGTTGCCGGCGTTGCGGCTGATGGCGCGGCGGCCGGTGGGCTGACGGCGGGCGGCGGCGTTGCGGCGGATGGGGCACTGGCCGGCTGGGCCGCGGCCTGCGGGGTGCGGCCGACGACGACCGTGAGCAGGCCCTGGCCCCAGAGCCGCTGCGATACCTTGCGGGCGTCGTCCAGCGTCACCGCGTCGACGATGGCGTTGCGCTTCTCGATGTAGTCGATCGGCAATTTGTCGGTCTGATACTGCAGCATCGCCTGCGCGAGCTTCGAGGAGGTATCGAGCGCCAGCATCTGCGAACCCTTCAAATACGACTTGGCCTCGTCGAGCTCCTTCTGGGTCGGGCCTTCCTCGGCCATGCGGCGGACTTCCTTCTCGATCGCGTCCACCGTCTCGCCGGCGCGATCGGCGCGGGTGCCGTTCTAGCATCCACCGAGACCGTCTTGCCCCCTCAAACTCTTCTTCGATCAGTACTAGCTTTTCTTCGGCAGAGCGCCGACGCCGCACCTGACGGAAGCATCGATGCGGTCTCCCATGGCTCATCATGAAGCTGAAATGGACCCGCGGAGCGGGACCGCTTGAACCGGTTTGTTAGTTGGAAACTGACTGCTCCTGATCCCTTTCTAT
>NZ_JCAMOR010000256.1:0-1079 GCF_059512385.1 Bradyrhizobium sp. Crot121
GTGATCGCGAAGGAGACGGGCCGGCCCTCCTATCATCCGGCAGTCCTTCTGAAGCTTTACATCTACGGTTATCTCAATCGGGTGCAATCCAGTCGTCGTCTGGAACGTGAGGCGTGCCGCAATATCGAGGTGATGTGGCTGATCGGCCGCCTGGCTCCCGATCATAAGACGATCGCCGATTTCCGGAAGGACAATGGTGCGGCGATCCGGAAGGTTTGTGCGAAGTTCATTGCACTATGCCGGCAAATGGGCCTGTTGCAGACCCCAAGCGTCGCAATCGACGGCAGCAAGTTCAAGGCGGTGAACAACCGCGACCGCAACTTCACGCATGCCAAGATGGCGAGGCGGATGGCGCAGATCGAGGAAAGCGTCGGTCGATATCTGCGTCAACTCGATAGCGCCGATCGGCAGGAGCCATCGGAAGCGATCAGCATCAAGACGACGAGGACCAAGGAAAAGATCGCTCGGCTGCAGCAGGAGATGAGCCGCCTGGAAGTGCTTGATGCGCAGATGCGCAACACGCCGGATCAACAGATATCGCTCACCGATCCGGATGCCCGTTCGATGGCCACCAGCGGACGCGGATCGGGTGTCGTCGGCTACAATGTCCAGGTCGCGGTGGACACCGAGCACCATCTGATTGTTACGCACGAGGTCATAAACGTCGGCAACGACCGTGGGCAGCTTGCTCGGATGTCGAAGCAAGCCAAAGAAGTGCTCGAAGTGGACAAGCTCGAGGCGGTCGCCGACCGTGGCTATTTCGACGGAGAGGAGATATTAGCCTGCGAAGAGGCTGGCGTTGCAGTCACCTTGCCCAAGCCCATGACGTCGAACGCCAAGGCGGAGGGCCGGTTCGGCAAACAGGACTTCGCCTACCTGCCTGATGAGGACGTCTACCGCTGCCCATCCGGCCAGCTGCTGCCCTATCACTACACCAACATCGAGCATGGAATGACGCTGCGCCGTTACTGGTCGACAGCGGCGTGCCAAGGCTGCGCGATCAAGAGCCAATGCACGCCGTCAAAGGAGCGCCGCATCACGCGCTGGGAGCATGAGCATGTGGTCGAGGAGGTCCAGAG
>NZ_JCAMOR010000257.1:0-1072 GCF_059512385.1 Bradyrhizobium sp. Crot121
GTCGTTCTGGCGCAGGGCTCATCAGGCAACTGCGCGCAAAGCCCATCTCAAGAAAAAATTACAACTGTAATGCTAGATCAACTTCCTCTCCATGGCGATGCGGACGGCCTGCTGGAGGTTGCTCGCGCCGAGTTTGTCGCGCGCGTTATCCAGATAGAACTGGACTGTTCGTGGCTTGATCCCAAGCAAGTCCGCGATCACGTTCATCGACTTGCCGTGTGACGACCAGCTGAGCGAGGTCGCTTCCTGCGTCGACAACGTCACATCCCCTGTTTTGAAGGACGATACAGACGCCAGGCTGAGGCGAACATGAATGTAGGCGAGCGCCAATGCTGCCTGCATCGGATCCCATGGCGGGACCTCGGCCCGCCGCCGATCTGATGCGAGCGTGATCATCGCTGTGCGGCCATAGCTTGTCCTGATCGGAACGGAAACGCCCGAGCGGATGCCGAAGTCAGTCGCCTCCGAATAGAATTGCTTGATCTCGCGCGAGCTCCTGCGGACGCCGCGCTCTTCCGCCGACCAGGCGAACATCCGCATGCTGCGCTTGGCGGTCGTCACGACAGGGTCGATGATCATGTATCGCTTTGCAAAATAGAGGTTCAGCCATTCCGCAGGATAATCGCTGAAAGCAACCGCATCGTCGGCGTGAACATGAATGTAGGCATAGCGGTCGAAGCCGGATGAGCCAGTAAACTTCTTGATCGCGTTGCGAACGGAGCGTTCATCGCGCGCCACATCGACGGCATCGATCAACCCCTGTAATTGCCCATCCAATGTAACATCCTCCTAGTCTTCATCTTGCGAGTATCGGTGCGATGGCGAGCTGACTCGTCGGATGCGCATCACGATGCTATCATTCTTCTGATCCGATGGCCGTTTCGAGTGACTCGATGGAATTCAACTTCCTCCCTTTGCGTATCCCATTGACCTATCCGATCGCGTCCTGCGTCCCTCTAGGAGCCTGTCCAGTTAGCGTTTTGGCCGGTCGGACTTCATTACGATAGGCCGCTCATGTGGGCCTGGCGAGGTTGCCGAGCTTGACGAGGTTGTGGGCGGTGCAGACGATCGC
>NZ_JCAMOR010000258.1:0-1070 GCF_059512385.1 Bradyrhizobium sp. Crot121
TGCTCGGCTTACGGTCCCGGCTTCTTCTTCATCCCCGGTACCGACACCTGCATGAAGATCGGCGGCTACCTCCGGGTCGACACCACATTCGATGGCGGCGTGCAGGGCTCGCCGGCCTGGAACGGCGACGCAGGACAACATAACCGCTACTTCGACTACTTTGCCGCCCGCTCCCGTATGCTGTTGTCAATCGATACCCGCACCGCCACCGACTATGGCGTGGTCCGCACCTTCGGGCAGGGCCGGTTTCAGTTCTCTACGCTCGGCAACAACACCTTCAACCCGAACTCGATCAATGGCTCGCTGCCGGTCGCAAACTCGCAGCTGCTCGACACTCCCGGCGGCGGCGTTACTACCATCCAATTCCTCTTTATCCAGTTCGCAGGCTTCACCTTCGGTCAGTCGGCGTCGGCCTACTCCTCGCCTTGGCAGGGCTTCCCCGGCAACATCTCGGACTTCCTGCTCGGCGGCCAGAACAATGATACCGGCGTCAACAACATCCAATACACTGCGGATTTCGGCAACGGAGTGACCGGCACCATCGGCCTCGACGATCCGACGGTATGGGACCGCACCGCCGTCTACAACCTGTCGCTGCCGCTGAACGCCACGCTGAACACGGGCAACGCTTATGCCGGCGTCCACGCGCCCGATGTGGTCGGCAACATCCGCGTCGACCAGGCTTGGGGTCTGTTCCAGATTTCCGCCGCGGCGCATGAGGTCAACGCCTCCTACAATGTCCTGAACGCCCTTGGAGCGCCAGCGGGCGCCGTCGGCCTGCCTGGTGCGGCGCCGACCGGAGCATCCGAGCTTTCCGGACATCCGGACACCTCCTGGGGCGGCGCGGTCATGGCGGCGTTACAGATCAAGAACATCCCGACCGGTACCGGTGACGACATCAAGATGGACGCGAGCTATTCCAAGGGAGCGACCAAATACATCATCTCGTCGGCTTCAACCTCGCCGAGCTTTGCCATGTTCGGCAGCTCCAGCACTTTTGGCGCCTATCAGAGCATCGGGTTCGGGGCGACGACCGATGCCGTCTATCTGCCGGTCGCAGCCGGCGGCGA
>NZ_JCAMOR010000259.1:0-1068 GCF_059512385.1 Bradyrhizobium sp. Crot121
TGGTGGCCGGGCGAACGCTAAGGACATCTGATGTGCAATCTCTATTCGATAACCACCAACCAGGAAGCAATCCGCGCGCTGTTCCGGGTCGTAAACCGCTACGTCGGCAACCTGCCGCCGATGCCCGGCGTCTTTCCGGATTATCCGGCACCCGTGGTGCGCAACGCCGGCGACGGCCGTGAGCTGGCGCTGATGTGCTGGGGCATGCCGCCTCCGCCGAGCAAACCTGGTCCGCCCGTGACGAACATCGGCAACACCAAATCTCCGCACTGGCGCGGCTGGCTCAAGCCGGAGAACCCTAGCCTGGTCCCCTTCAACAGCTTCGCTGAATATGCGCCGGAGCCAAATCCGGCCACGAAGAAAAAGGACGTGGTCTGGTTCGCGCTGAATGAGGACCGCCCGCTTACGGCCTTTGCCGGGATCTGGACCGAGTTCAAGGGTGATCGGGGCACCAAGTCGAAGCCGATCCCTGGCCCTCACCTCGTCTATCGCTTCCTGACCACCGAGGCGAACGCTGTCGTCAAACCGATCCATGGCAAGGCCATGCCGGTCATCCTCACGACTGACGAGGAGCGCGACGTCTGGCTACGCGCGCCATGGGATGAGGCCAAGGCCCTGCAACGACCGCTGCCGGATGCCACGCTCAAGATCGTCATGCGCGGCCCCGACAAGGAAGACAAGATCGCCGCATAAAGTTTGCTTATGCCGACCCCAGAGAGGAACGGAACGTCGTGGGTCCGCTTACATCTCCATGACGGAACGAATCTTGTACGAAAGCAGCAACGGGGACACCTGGTTCCTGGCGCGGGATCCGACTTCCAAGATGCCCGTCGTAAGGCATCAGCCGAATCTAAGCTCCGGAGGACAGGTGTCCGACACGGCCATAGGTAAATTTCTTCGAGACGGAGCTAATGGGCCAGAACACCGAGCGCTCCTCGAGTTGATCGGCACGCTGATCGATGACTGATCGCACGCGGCCGCCCGTCGTCCATCGACGACGGAAGATCAGGCCCACTTATCTTCTTCGCGGCGGGCTTCGTCCTCATTGAGGCGCTCGGCCACGTCATC
>NZ_JCAMOR010000260.1:0-1067 GCF_059512385.1 Bradyrhizobium sp. Crot121
CGCTCGCCGTTTCCTTGATGCGATGCGTGAACGGTTTGAGGCATTCGCGCTGACGCTCCATTCGGACAAGACCCGCCTGATTGAGTTCGGTCGCTATGCGGCGGCCAATCGCAAGGCACGCGGGCTCGGCAAACCGGAGACGTTCATGTTTCTGGGCTTCACCCACATCTACGGTAAGTCACGTCGGGGGAGCTTCCTGCTCCAAAGGAAGACCCGTCGCGACCGTCTGCGGACGAAGCCTCAGGACATCAAGGGAGAGCTGCGGCGTCGAATGCACCAACCGATCCCCGTCCAGGGTAAATGGCTGAGACAGGTCATCACCGGCCACTTCGCCTACTATGCGGTTCCTGCAAACGGACGGGCGCTTTCAGCCTTCCGCTATTATGTGACCGACCTCTGGCGACGAACGCTTCGGCGGCGTAGCCAACGAGACGGCTTCACTTGGGATCGTATGACGAAGTTGGCAGATGATTGGTTTCCTCAACCCCGTATCCTGCATCCCTGGCCCCAACAGCGCTTCGCCGTCACACACCCAAGGTAGGAGCCGGATGCCTTAATTGGGCCCGTCCGGATCTGTGCGGGGGGCGCTCAGCAATGAGCGTCCCTACCGCGAACAATTGATTGAGGGTTCTGAATCCATGGGTGACCATGATTCGGGATCTGATGATTGGTGGTGCGTCGGTTGAAGATACGCTGACGCTGTGGGCTTCCTCGTTGCGAGATGCCAAGGAACGCATCCGTCCGCTGTTTACGCAGGAGCGGGTCGCGGCCTCGGCGTGGCAGTTTCTCGACGGACTGTTGGGTAACGAGCCGCGCAAGACGGGTTGGATGCGGGCGGAGGCAGCTGGCGATCCAGGCCCGTGGCGCCAGCAGGCGATTCTGGGCCGAGGGCATTGCGATGCCGACGCGCTGCGCGACATTGTGCGTGAGTACGCACTGGAGACGCTTGGCGATGAGGACGCGGTCCTGGTCATCGATGAGACCGGCTTTTTGAAACAGGGCAAGGCCTCGTGCGGGGTCGCACGCCAGTACACTGGCTCGGCGGGCAAGATCACCAATTGCCAGAT
>NZ_JCAMOR010000261.1:0-1066 GCF_059512385.1 Bradyrhizobium sp. Crot121
CAACACGCCTCAAGCACCTTGCGATCTTTCCGCGAAAGGTGGACTTCTCTTGCTTCGGGTATCATCCATATCTTGAATCACGACTCACGATCCAAGAAAAGTGAGTACTAGGTCCTGTGGACCTCCTGGGATTCCCTTAAGCCGGCACATCAGTTCAAGACTGCTTTTGGGGAGGCAGTCTTGGGTATGATCGACCGTATGGTTTTGAGCGACGCGCCGTCGGATCGGATGGCGCCGCTGATTATCGGCCGGGCTGACAAAAGGGATCGACTGGAGGCGACTACCGGATGTTCGTGGAGGGCGTTCTATGGATTGTGCGTACGCGAGCTCGCTGGCGTGATCTTCCAGAGGCGTTTGGCGATTGGAACAGCGTTCTCCAACGCTTCAGCCGCTGGAGCGCGAAGGCTGTATGGTGGCGATCTTCGAAGCGATGTCTGACGATCCAGACTTCGAGTATCGATCGTTGATTGCACCATCGTCCGAGCCCATTAGCACGCTGCCAGGGAGCCTGCTCCTCGATCGGGGCGAGCGTACCGCGGCACCCGAGGAGTTCGTGCTTGGTGCGTTATTGCGAGGCTGCACGGCCAGCTTGCCGGATTCGGAAGCGCTCGCCATCCCCCCTCCGCGCCATTCGTGGGAGCCCCGATGAGTTTACCCCGCTCGCCAACTGCTCCGAAATGGGATAGACGTGCGCTTTCGCAAAGACTGCTTGGCCCGCAACGAGCTTTACGTGCTCGGCCCTCTTGCCGGCTCGGACCCGCTTACTGAATGACCCGTCGCCGCGATAGTTGATCATACCAGTCGTTTGGTGCCCTCCTGGTCCCATACTGCAACCGTTGAGCCCCCCCCTCCGTTCTTGTCTATCAGGCGGAAACCGGTGTTCCGCTGCAGCAAGTTGGAGCGCTCGTCGGTCAGAGTGCGCATCGAGAGATCTGGCCGCATGTGATCGATTGGCTGGGGCTTTAGGGTTTGAGCTACGAGCAACTACGCGCCCCAGCTGCCGTGTGCCGGCATCGTCGCAGCGAATTGATCAGGTCGCTCGTGGACCAATCTTGGGCCGTGCTTC
>NZ_JCAMOR010000262.1:0-1056 GCF_059512385.1 Bradyrhizobium sp. Crot121
TAGAGCGTGATGAGATTAGGTTTGACCATATCCGGCGTTGGTGAAGTAGTTTGAGCACTCGGCGGGTGTGACAGTGTCGAGGATCGGACCAATGGCATCGTAGACAGCCTCGGTGGTCCGCTTTGCGGCTTTGCGAAGCCAATGCTTGAGTTTGGCGAAGAACTGCTCGATCGGGTTCAGATCGGGTGAGTATTTCGGTAGGAAGAACAACCGTGCACCGGCGGCACGGATGGCGCGACGTACGGCCTTGCCCTTGTGCGGGCCGAGGTTGTCCATGATCACGATGTCGCCGGGCGGCAATGTCGGGACTAGAACCTTTTCGACGTAGGTTTGAAAGGTTTCGCCATTGATCGGTCCATTGACGAGCCACGGGGCCGTGACGCGATCGTGGCGCAAGGCGGCCAGGAAGGTCATGGTCTGCCAGTGGCCATGTGGCACCTTGGCCTTGAGCCTTTGACCGCGCGGCGCCCAGCCCCGCAGCGGCGCCATATTGGTTTTGGTCCAGGTCTCGTCGATGAACACCAGGCGAGACGGATCGATCCGCTCCCGATATTTGCTCCATTGCGTCCGCCGACGGGCAACATCGGGACGGTCCTGCTCGGCAGCAATCAGCGTCTTTTTTTGTGACTGAGCTTCTCGGCGTGGACGAAGTTCCACAGCGTCCGGTAATCGACCTTCAGACCACGCTCGGCAAGCTCGGCCACCAGCCCGCGCAAGGTGAAATCCGCCGTCCGGCACCGTTGCACCAGCCAATCACGATGCTTTCCCGAAATCTTCTTCGGCTTGTAGCCGCCGATCTGATCCGGCTCGACGCTGCCGGTCCGGCGAAAGCGCTGCACCCAGAGAATGGCCGTGCTGATGCCTACACCAAATTGCGCCGCCGCCTGATGGCACGACAGGCCGCCCTCGCAGACGGCGTCAACCACGCGCTCACGCAGATCAGTCGAATACGCTCGCCCCATCCATGCCGGCCTCCTTCCCAGCCAGCATGTTGAATCAGAACCGATCTGATTTGGGAATCCTCAATCGATTCAATCTAATCCCATCCCGCTCTAG
>NZ_JCAMOR010000263.1:0-1050 GCF_059512385.1 Bradyrhizobium sp. Crot121
GCTAGAGCATGTTGTTTTTTACCGGAATCGGGATTCCCAATTGGAGGAATATCTGATTCAAACTCCATGCTGGGAACGGGGGCCAGCATGGATGACGCGACCCTATTCGGAAGACATCCGCGAACTGGCTCTTGCGCGGGCTGATGTTGGCGAGACCGTTCGCTCGATTGCAGCAGCGCTTCAGATCAGTCCGTCCTGTGTGACGAAGTGGAAGAAGCTGAGGCGAGAGACCGGAGGCGTTTCGCCCGGCAAGATTGGGGGTCACAAGAAGAGGGCTCTGTCCGGCGCCAACGCCGATTGGCTGCGCAAGCGCATTCGCTCGGGACCGTTCACCTTACGGAAGCTGACGAGGGAACTGGCTGAGCGTGGCATCAAGACAGACGTGCGGGCGGTGTGGACTTTTGTTCATGCCGAGAGGCTGAGCTTCAAAAAAAACGATCCATCCGGCCGAACAAAGCCGCCCCGACATCGCCCGTAAACGGGCACGCTGGAAAGCCCATCAAGGCAAGATTGACGCCTCGCGCCTGGTTTTCATCGATGAGACCTGGATCAAGACCAACATGACGCCGCTGCGCGGCTGGGGGCCGCGCGGACAGCGTCTCCAGGCATCGGCACCTTTCGGCCATTGGAAGACCATGACCTTCATCGCCGCGTTGCGTCACGATCGGATCAGCGCGCCCTGCATCATCGACGGCCCCATCAATGGCGAACTCTTCACCCTCTATGTCGAGAAGATATTGGCGCCCACCCTGACAAAGGGCGAGGTCGTCATTCTCGACAATCTCGGCAGTCACAAAGGCAAGCCCGCCCGCAACGCCGTCCGCGCCAGGGGAGCGCATCTGCTCTTCCTGCCGCCCTACAGCCCCGACCTCAATCCGATCGAACAAGTCTTCGCCAAACTCAAGCATCTGACCCGCGCCGCGGAGCCTCGCGATGTCGAGGCAACCTGGCGAAAGGTCGGTGAACTCCTCGATCTCTTCTCAAGCCAGGAGTGCGCCAACTATCTCAAAAACTCAGGATATGTTTCTATATAAAAACATCATGCTCTAG
>NZ_JCAMOR010000264.1:0-1039 GCF_059512385.1 Bradyrhizobium sp. Crot121
ATAGGCGACATTGTTGCGGCGTTGGTGTATGCTATCGGCATGAAACGCGACGGCCGACAACTTGACCATCGAACCCTGGAAGAAATCCGCATGATGGCGTTGGAGCGAGTGCGCCGAAGGTGAAAAGCCGAGCGCCGTCGTCGAGAGCTATGGATTTCACCGCAGCGTGATTTACCGCTGGATGAGAACGGTGAAAGGTCGTGGGAAGGGCCTGCGGGCGCTGGCGTCGCGCAAAGGAACGGGACGTCCGAAGAAGTTGACGCCGGCGCAAGAGCGGCAAGTGTTTCGCTGGATCAACGGCAAGAACCCGCTGCAATACGGTTTCGATTTTGGCTTGTGGACGCGGCAAATCGTGCGCGAACTGGTGGAGCGGGAATTCGGCGTGAGGCTGAGTCTGGCGTCGATCGGGGGGATGTTGGCGCGCTTGGGATTGAGCGCGCAGAAGCCATTGCAACGCGCCTATCAGCGTGACCCGGAGGCGATCGAGCGTTGGCAGCGGGAAACCTATCCGGCCATTGCGCGGCGTGCCAAGCGGGAGAAAGCGGATGTCTATTTCTGGGATGAATCCGGCTTCCGGGCGGATGCGGTGCAAGGCACGACGTGGGGCGTGAAGGGAGAAACGCCGGTGGTGCAAACGCCGGGGCAACGGCAAAGCATCGGCGCGGCGTCGGCGGTGAGCGCCAAGGGCGCGTTCTGGTTCGCGACGTACAAGGGCGCACTGTCTGGCGAGCTGTTCGTGGACCTGCTCAAGAAGCTGATGTATCGCCGCAAGAAAGCGCTGCATCTGATTGTGGACGGGCTACCCGCGCACAAGAAGGCGGTGGTCAAGGACTACGTGGCGAGCACGCAGGGAAAGCTGACGCTGCACTTTCTTCCGGGATATGCCCCGGATTTGAATCCGGACGAGCTCGTATGGAGCCATGCCAAGCGCACTGGCAATGCACGCCGGCCGCTGCGCGCAGGCGAGAAATTGGAAGACCGAGTCCGCACCCAGCTCGCCGACATCGGCAACAGACCAGCTTTGGTGCGTTCCTTCTTC
>NZ_JCAMOR010000265.1:0-1037 GCF_059512385.1 Bradyrhizobium sp. Crot121
GATCCGGATCGTAACCTTCCGCAGGAAGGACCACTGGCGAGCCGACAGCTCGCCCGAGAGGCGACGGTGGGCCGGCGTCTTCCATCAACACGCGCGCGGCTGAATTGCCGGCCTCGCTCAGCTGCCGCGCAATGGCATCCTCTTGCGGATGGCTTAGCGTCCTCTGCCTCTTGGCCGCGCTCCCGGTCAGCTCGTCCGGAGCCGGCTGGTAGCCGTCGCGCCGGTTCAACTGACGAACGGCTTCTCCAAAATCCGGCGCTTGGTGATCGCGCACGGTTGGATCGAGAGACGATGCTGGGCTGGCTTCGTCCATGATCCCCGCAGCAGACCCTGATCGTGACCTTGCGTTGTGAGCCCCTCCGACCATCTCAAAGCTTCCCGCGACGCGCTGTCCTGCTGCGCAGCGGCGTCCCCAAGACGTCTGGCGACGGCGCCTTCGGAATGAGGATCGCGGGCACTATGGCGCCCGAGCTCCAACGGATAATAGGAGCCTGGAGGAGCAGGAACCCCTGCGACGGGAGCGGCATCGCGTTGCGGCACTTCATCCAAGTGCGGCTCAAATTCCGCTTGCTGCTGTTGCTGTTGTGCCACCGTGGCGTTGTACGTAGCGAGATCTCGGTCGAATGGGCTGATATTGTTAAGTGGGTCCATGTTCCCCTCCGGTTGGGGCCGGTTCGCAATCCTGAGCGGATAGTGTCGCTCTCTAGTTCTCACTCTACTAGTATCAGCTTTCGACAAGCTGACGGGCTTAGAGAATTAGAGTGGGCCAAATTGGCCGAAGCGTGCATTCTCTCACACGCAGCAGCATCGGTCGTCCGCCGAAGAAAGGCCTTAATGACCAAGAGGAGAGATTTTTGCGCTGGCGAAGTTGGAGCAATCGGAACCACCGCTTGCCGCTTACTAGTACCCGGAATCAGAGCTGAGTGATACGGCGGCCTTTGAACCGGCGTTGACGGACCCTTTTCTTGGTCCAGACGAAGGGCTCGGCTTTGTCGTTGTAAGCGTTGACGTAGGCATCGATGTGGTCCTGAAGCTGC
>NZ_JCAMOR010000266.1:0-1034 GCF_059512385.1 Bradyrhizobium sp. Crot121
CCGCGGCAAATCCTGCTAGGCCGCATGATCACCCTTAACGAGGCGCACGAGGACCACTCACGTGACGTGGAGCGGAAGCCGGCAGTGACGGCTTTTTTCCATCGATCGTGGTGGATAATCTCGGGGCAAGATCGGCGATGCTCTCTCGGCCGTGATGAAGCTGCCGGATGGAATCATCACTAAATCGTCGTGACCGGATGGATTGCGCGCGGATGCGCGGCGGCGGGGGATGTCGCGCCATCATCCCTCTACGACCTGGCGCTCGCACCACAGCGTTATGCCGACATCCCGGTGAAAGTCCGCGAGTCAGCAAGGCATTTTTCCGGACGGTGGTGAGGAATGGCACGCTAGCGATGACCGCATCGACAAATTCGTCCCCCGGCCGGGGCTCCTGCTCGGAGAATTGTTAATCACGAGGAGATCGACGCGCCGCTTGGTCGCGCGGGCCACTACAACTGCGGCGTCGGCAAACCCACTAGCATCAAGCTTGCAGGATATGGCGCCGCTGCCGAGTGGCTGGCAGATCGAAATCTCGTGCCCTGTCGCAATGTCGAGCGCGACCATGGTTTTTATGCCGTCGCGCCCTTCAGTTTTTTCTGAACAAAACCAATGACGTGCACGCCTTGTCGCATGAGACTCCTGGGCTAAGTCGGCGAGCAGCTTATAAGCATCCTGTTCCGACCGGTGGAGGATTGCCGCAACGCGCTTCGGATCGATATCCGCGAGGGTGGTGATCATGGGCGTGATCCTCTAATTGCTCGTTTCGCGCTTTGTCGGCGCGAAACGCGCGATACCTACTCTGGCGCTTCAGGGCCGTGAACCAGCGAGACGCCCGTTGGCCTGGACGAATATACCGATTCCAAATCGAGCCTTAGGCATAGCGAGCGGCGCGTTATGCCGCTGTGCTGGAGATCGCCGCCCACACCTCTAGCCGGTACGGTACGCTGAACTGCGCATCGGCGGCAAGCCAGCTTGGTAACGGAGGCCTTCCGGAGCGGCTTGACCACGAAAGAGAGCGCGTGTCCCCCCACGAG
>NZ_JCAMOR010000267.1:0-1030 GCF_059512385.1 Bradyrhizobium sp. Crot121
GGTCACTTTGGCGTAGAGCTCACCAGGCCGCCGCCCAGCGCGCGCACTTCAAAACAAAAAGACAACTGTAATGCTAGACTTGGCGAAACATGTTTTTCAGGCGCATGGCGCAGACCCTGGCGGCGATGTTGTTTTCCGCAAACAGCTGCGTCGTGACAAAGTGTTGGCTTTCTTTGCCCAGCAGCCTGCGTGCCTGGTAGCGATGGAAGCCTGCGCCAGCGCCCATCACTGGGCTCGTGAGATTGGCAAGCTGGGTCATACAGTGCGACTGATTCCACCGGCCTATGTAAAGCCGTTTGTTAAGCGCCAAAAAAACGATATGGCCGATGCGGAAGCGATTTGCGAAGCATCCCAACGCCCCACCATGCGCTTTGCCGCCGTGAAGAGTGAGGACCAGCAGGCGAGCGCGGTCGTGTTTCGCGCTCGCGATCTTTTGGTCCGGCAACGTACCCAGATCATAAACGCGTTGCGAGGTCACCTCGCCGAATACGGCCTGGTCGTTGCAAAGGGGGCCTCCAATGTCGGCGCGCTGGTTGAGCACGCGAAAGCTTCCGGGAGCAGCGTGCCAACGGCGGCGCAACCGGCGCTCGATATCCTGGTCAAGATGCGGGCGGTGCTGGAAGAGCAAATCAAGCAGCTCGATATTGAGATCGCGCGACGAGCTCGAGAAGAGGAAATTGCTCGACGGCTTATGACGGTTCCTGGAATAGGCCCAATCACGGCGACAGCTCTGATGGCGCTAGCGCCTGAGCCGGAAAACTTCAAACGTGGCCGGGATTTCGCTGCGTGGTTGGGGTTGACCCCGCTGCAACGTTCCACTGGTGGAAAACAGAAGCTCGGTCAAATATCGAAAATGGGTGAGCGAACGCTGCGGCGTCTCCTCATCATCGGGGCGAGTGCGGTGGTGAATCTGGCTCGCCGACGCGGTCCATCGCAAGGGACATGGCTGGAGCGCATGCTCGCTCGTAAGCCGCCCATGCTTGTCGCCGTCGCTCTCGCCAACAAGATGGCTCGCACCGTTTGGGCTTTG
>NZ_JCAMOR010000268.1:0-1009 GCF_059512385.1 Bradyrhizobium sp. Crot121
GAATCGAAGACCTCATGCCGTGGCGGTTCCGCAAAACGTCAAGCCAGTGTCAATAGGGTTGCGGCTAAGCGCTTACGTTTATCGCTGAGGCTCAATTGATATGGCACCAATGACGACACTACGCATCTACGATTGTCGGGATGGCATTCTGGCCATCGATCTGCGCGATCTTATCGATCTACTGCTCCACGCTCGCTCGAAGCCAGTTGGACGGTGTCACCGATTAGCGTGGAATATCCACGTCTTGGCCGCTCCATTGATGAATTCATGATGACGGGGCCAAGTCGGCCGGGCAGGATAAGCTGGAACTGCTCGCGGCCAGTGGCTCGTCGGTCAGCGGCGATACGCTTTCGGAGGCCGCTCATGCAGCGTGGCAGATAATTCGGGGACAGTTCTCCCGGAGCAGAGCGGCGCATGGGTTATTGTACGCGCAACAGGCAGCACCTTCTACGAACTCACTTCATCGGACGAGGCGGTGCTCGACGCCGTTCGATCGACTTACAAGGACGTCAGGGTCGCGCACGCTCCCGCTACTTCGGCTCCTATCGAGCGCATATGAACCAAGAGGAAGTTGGCGTTGACGTCTGCTTCGGGTCTTGGTTGTGTGCAAACGGGACGCGGCCGTGGTCGACAATCGTTGCAGGCCACGCGTTCCAAACGTCCGATAGCCGGCCAAGGTGGATATAGGGACGCGTTATCGCGCTTTTGGACGCACTTTCCGGCCTTCAGGCGGCGCGGATGGCTGCAATCAGGCTCGGTTTGCCGACGATGTTCATCACCCGTGTGAGGTTATAAGCGAGAACATGCAGCGCCATCTCAGCGGCGACATTCCGTAGGCGCTTCATCAGGAAGTGCGTTGCACCCATACGGGCTTTGATCGTGCCGAAGGGATGCTCAACCGTCTCGCGCCGCGTCCGCATGGCGTCGGGATCGGAATCGAGCCGTCTCTGGACCTCCTCGACCACATGCTCATGCTCCCAGCGCGTGATGCGGCGCTCCTTTGACGGCG
>NZ_JCAMOR010000269.1:0-998 GCF_059512385.1 Bradyrhizobium sp. Crot121
CACGAAAAGATGCGTTAGGGTATTGGCGCAGGTTGATGATCTGACCCATCGGGCCGCGTGTGCCCTCTACTTTTGGCCGGTTTGTAATAACCCTGCGCGTCATCTCCACTGTGACGAGCGGATAGCCATAGATGTAGGCGTCCGTGGCCAGCCAAAAGTCCTCGGCTCCCTCCACGATGTCAAATATCGGTCCGTCCTCCGCCCGCAGCGGGGACAGACTCAGGGCGGAGCAAGCTGCAAGAAGCCCGGCTTTCAGTGCAACACGGCGACTTATGTTCATCGCTCTCTCCTGTCAGGATGCCGGGGACGGCATTTGTCGTCCTTGGCGTGAAGCAATTGCTTCTAGATCATCCTCGACCAGCCATTTCGGTCAGATCAATTGATTGATCTAGATCAATGGTCCGCTTCAGACCTTATCCACCTTTAGGGTATGAAGCGCTCACCTCTGGCCAGCTCGAAAGACGAAGCGATGTCGCCCAAGCCGGCGCGCTCGGAGGAGGAGGCGCGTCGGGTTATAGAGGAGTACGCGGACGATCTGCGGGAAATCATCAAAGAGCTTCATCAGTGGCTAAATTGAGCCGCTGCCCCGTTGCCGCTTCTTCGCTTTCAAACGTCGCCTTCTGGCCCAAATCCGAAGTCCACCGCGGCTTTCAAACTGTCACCTTCCGGAGGTAAAGCGGAAACGGTAGGCCGACCGCCGGACGGCGCTTTTGACCCTGGCTGTGCAAAACGCGAAATATCGAAACGCGACGAGAATTACGTTCTTCAGCTCGTTCTTTAAGTTCAGTGCCGTTGCGAGTTGGAGGGCTAAGAGGCTCTTGGACGAATAACTTGTTCGATGGCGCATCAAGTGCTGAGCGTTTTCACACAGCCAAGACCCTGACCAGAAGTTAATTGTTCGTAAAGGCTAGTCAGCCGCCGCGTGCGCAAGCACGGCGTCGAGCGGCGGCCGTAGCATTCGCCAACAAGAAGAGTCGTGTTGCCTTTGTGAAATTGAT
>NZ_JCAMOR010000270.1:0-998 GCF_059512385.1 Bradyrhizobium sp. Crot121
AAGATCCTGCTGGAATTGATCGAGGTGCAGACCGGCAGCTATCTCGGCGAGGACGACATCATCCGTATCGAGGACGATTATCAGCGCACCTGATTGGCGCCATCTGACCGGAGAGTTGCTGAACAACATCGGCAGCGATCTAGAATATCGGTTGCTGACGAATTGAGAATTGTGGACAGTGATAAGTGCGGCGCTCGGCTTGAGTGGCGGACGGGCTGTCGCTGTAGCTCGTCCGAGGATGAGAAGGTCAAGATCGTCCTGGAGAGCTTACAGCCGCCTCGCCGGGGTAGACGACGGTGGGCGATGTCGCGTTTCGCGCTCGTTGTTGTGCGATGGCGGCGATTGCCGTCCCGATGCGAAGAATGCAACCGAACAACCAATCGGCTTCTTAGTGAGAAAGGTCCGTGGTCAGGAACGGAGTTCGGACGGGTCGGCGGGCGACGGGGCGATCTAATCGAGTTTGCGATCGGGCTCGGATGCAGATCACCGGCACCCTCGACACGGCGGCGTTGAAGGTCTTGATCACCGCGTGAGAGACGGCCGCACTGATCCCAATCCGTGGGCGCGTGGGTGTGGATTGCCACCGGCCACACCATACATGCGCCCAAGGCCCTGGGCCCGCTGGCTAGCGCGATCTTCCTTCGCGCCTAGCATCTAACTCCGTTTTTGGCCGAGCGGCTGTATCGCCTAGGGGCTCTCGACTTGGGGGCGGCTCATTGAGGTTCTGGGCCCAGGGCGCGCCTGATCGAGCTGTCGAGCTCAGTGTGGCTAGGGCGGTACTCCCACATGCAGAGACAAGAAGACCAATAACGGCCATGGGTCCCGCCCGCGTTATCGCTCGGATGCCTAAGTTCATCTAACGGATCCTCCCCTTGAACTAGCAGGTCGTTATCGTAGATGGGGCGAATTCCGGAAAAAAGATCTAAAGCGGAATGAAGTTAGCTTGAATCGATTTGGGATTCCCAAATCAGGCGGTTTCTGATTCACCATGCTGGCTG
>NZ_JCAMOR010000271.1:0-974 GCF_059512385.1 Bradyrhizobium sp. Crot121
CAGAAACGCAGTGTGGTGACCGCATCGGCGTAATCTTCAGCGAAGCGGCGGAAATTCGGGGACAGTTCGGTGCTCTCCAAGGGCGAGCCATCAGGGATCAACCGGATCTACCGGCTTTATCGCGAGGAAGGGCTCACCGTCCGCAAGCGGCGGGCTCGCTTCGGCGATGGCCGAACGACTCGTTTAACGCAACGACACGTACTTCCAGGTTAGCTCCGCCGTCTCAAGCGCTCGCGCTGAGACGCACCGATCCATCACGGGCGCCTATGCCTTCATAGCGATCAAGTATTTTGCGCCATGCGCCACCTCTGGTAGTGACGTGCGGAGCTGTTGATCCAACGGGGACACGGAGGAATGCCATTACGCCATCTGCGGGAACGTTCTCGTCGGGAATTCTGACACACGTTATCATCGGCAGACGATGCCTGTCGGTGGCCTTTGGCGGCCGGCCCCGAGAGCAGGTCGTTGCCCCTTGAGCGGAGCTGGTGGCGCAAGCGGTTTCGAATCCTGCTGGCGCTACGGTGCGTTGGCAAGGAGACCGTCTGGGAGGGGCAATGAACCTCGATGACACGATGGAAGCTGCGCGAGAGACCATCGCGCAGATGGATAGTCTCTTGACGCGGGCTCGCGAACAACTTGGCCGTTGTGCCTGCCCTTTGGGCGACGGCACTATGAGTGCCGCTTCAATTTCTGCATTTGTCGCCGATCAGGACGAAGCGTTTCAAAGAGCGTATGCGGGCGAGCTGGCGGCCCTCAATCACATCCTGCCAACGCCTGAATCGATGTCGCATGTCCCACGCACCAAGCCGTCTCCACGGAGAGCGTGACATGATGAGGATGGCGGATGGTGAGCTATTGAATGGTGGCGATGCGCCGGACACCGAGCGGCTGGCACAACTCGCCATCGACTTCGTGGCAGGGCGCGCGGACCTGGCTAGCGTCATTGGGATCACGGACGATGAGCTTGAGGCCTT
>NZ_JCAMOR010000272.1:0-966 GCF_059512385.1 Bradyrhizobium sp. Crot121
TGGCCCGTCAACGCGAACCAGCCTCACCGGCCAACATCATGACGCCGGCTGCACTGACGCTCCGCCACGCGCCGATCGCCGATTGTGCCCGTTACGACAACCTCCGGAAGACCATCTGATGGAACGAACCCAGATCTTCGACCCTCATGGGCGAGCTCAAGCTTTACGGCATGAAGGCTGCCTTGGATGAGATCATGGCGACAGCGGTCAAGCGCCAGCACGAACCTCAGCGCATTGTCGGCGACCTGCTCAACGCCGATATCGACGAGAAGCAGGCCCGGTCGATCAAGTATCAGCTCACCATTGCCAAGCTGCCGCTTGCCAAGGACCTCGATGACTTCCAGTTCGACGGCACGCCGATCAACCGGACGCTGGTCAATGATCTCGCCAGCGGCGGCTTCATCGCCCAGCAGCGCAACGCCGTGTTGGGGCACCGGCACCGGCAAGACCCATCTGGCTATCGCAATCGCCAGGAGCTGCATCCAATCCGGTGCCCGTGGTCGCTTCTACAACGTGGTCGATCTCGTCAACCGCCTCGAGACCGAGACCCGCAATGGACGGCAGGGACCGGCTTGCCGAGCATCTGACCCGGATGGACTTCATCGTTCTCGACGAGCTCAGATATTTGCCCTTTGCCCAATCCGGCGGCCAGCTTCTGTTCCATCTCGTCAGCCGACTCTACGAACGGGCCTCCGTCATCGTCACTACCAATCTCGCCTTCGGCGAATGGCCCAGCGTGTTCGGCGACGCCAAGATGACCACGGACACTTCTCGACCGGCTAACCCATCACTGCGACATCGTCGAGACTGGCAACGATAGCTGGCGATTCAAGAGTCGCGACGACGATCACGCAACCTGCGCTCGTCTCGTCTCCGCAATCCCGGCCAGCTCCGACGAGACGAGCACTACCGCCAAACCCCGCCGCACGAAGGGGTCGAAGTTGAACGCCGAGTTGACCCTTTTGT
>NZ_JCAMOR010000273.1:0-955 GCF_059512385.1 Bradyrhizobium sp. Crot121
CCGGACAAGCGCAAGATTGAGCCCGAAGCGGAAGGTGCGGCCAGGGACGGCCCACCCCAGAGAATTCCCGTCACGTCGATGAGCAAGCCAGGGCGCAGCACCGCTGAGAGCCGCAAATGTCGCGTTTCAATTTCTATTCACTTCGTCGTCGCGCCACCCCGATATCCTATACATTCGTAGGCTCGCTCGGGTGCAGGGATCGGAGAGTGGCGTGGCCGGATCGGGCGCCAGCGGACATCAACAACACTGCAGGAGCGGCGACCAGGAGATAGCAGGCGGCCCCAATCCTGAGCGTCGTATCGATACTGAAGGCAATGCTGGTGGCAACGGCGACGCTTGCGGCGAGCACGCCTGCAGCACCGTTGATGCCCCAGAACCATGGCGTGGGGACCGTGCTGATTGCAGAGACCAGTCGCATGCCGGTGGGAAATCCAAAGCCCATCAGCAAGCCTGCCGGCGCCAAGACAAGAACACAGAGGCCGGCGCGAACGAGCAGGCCCGCTCCATCAAGATCGACCAAGAGCGGAGGCAGCCAGAACGGCAACGCAAACAAGTAAGCGGCACTCGCCACGCTCCAGGCTAAGACCTTGCCCGTTCCGGCAAGGCGCATGCGCTCGGATGCCAGGCTGCCGAAGCCCGTCCACAGGATCAGGCTGAACAGAACGACACTCAACGCGTAGACGGGATGACCGAGGAAGACGCTCATCCGCTGTAGCAGAGCGATCTCGACCATCATGAACCCGCTCCCGATCAGAACGAAATAAGCGGTGCCGCCCACGGCCAGCTGCCAGCCGGCTTCTCTGACCGTCGGCTGCAGCGGAACGATGATCGTAGCGGCGACCAGCGCGACCGAAATCAGAACGAGCATGGCAAGGGTCAGCGTCGCGATCAGGTTGCCCGCGAACACCCCGGTGTGGGTGAAGTGCGACAACACGTCCGCGTCCAACAACGTGGC
>NZ_JCAMOR010000274.1:0-942 GCF_059512385.1 Bradyrhizobium sp. Crot121
CGCCCCAGCTGCCGTGTGCCGGCATCGTCGCAGCGAATTGATCAGGTCGCTCGTGGACCAATCTTGGGCCGTGCTTCTTGGCGATGACACGCGGCCTGCCGTTCAGCCCTCATCCAAACTTGAATAAGACGCCATATCCGCCACGCGGATAGCTCCATTCGATGTCGCCAGTGGGTTCGCCGATGACACGGCAGGTGCCGCATTCGATGCAGCCGTCGACGGTGACCTCGACCTGCCCCTTGTGGTTGAGCTCATAGCAGCGCGCCGGGCAGACCTTCAAGAGTGCAAGCAGCTGTGGGGACGGCTTCGTATGTGCGCGTACTTTGATGTGAGGATGACCGACGTCGACAAGATAGCGGTTGTAGAACAGCTTGTCCTCGACGCGCACTGATGTCTCGACATTCATATTTCAGCTTCCTTAGCCTTGATTCTGATGGGTTATCGCCAAGCGCGCGCGAGGCGGAATGCATCGCCAAATAAACCGGTCCATGACCGCGCATTGACAAAGGATTTCAACGTCAGCTTCTCCTTCTCGGCCTTCGGCGTGCCGTCGACCCGTACATAGTTCTGCATCGCCCTGGCGACGAGCTGCGGATAGGTGAGAAAGAAGTTTTGCGAGTTGGTATGCATCAGCATCGGCATATCCTTGTGCTTCTTGAGATCCTTGATCACGAAGGATTCGTCCAGCATCTTCTTGTAGAGCGACAGATTTGCCGCAGTCATGGGATAACGCCGTGATCTCACCTGGACGATAGCTTCCGCCGCAATGCGGCCCGAGGTCATCGCGAGGTTAGAGCCCTCGCGATGAATGGCGTTGTTGAGCTGCGCCGCATCGCCGACCACGACCCAGCCTTCGCCATACAGCTGCGGGATTGCCTTGTAGCCACCTTCAGGGATGAGGTGCGCAGAATATTCCTTGACCTCCGAGCCCTCGATCAGGGG
>NZ_JCAMOR010000275.1:0-934 GCF_059512385.1 Bradyrhizobium sp. Crot121
TTCTTTGGGCGTGAAGAGCTGCAGAACCTGGCCGATGGCGAGGCAGACAGCGTCGACGGTTCGGGCGGCCGCTTTTCGGAGAAGGTGCTTGAGCTTGGCAAAGACCTGTTCGATGGGATTCAGGTCGGGTGAGTATTTCGGCAGGAAGAAGAGCTTGGCTCCCGCGGAGCGGATGAGCTGACGCACGATTTTGCCTCGGTGGCTGCCGAGATTGTCCATCACGACGACGTCGCCGGGACGAAGTGTCGGGAGGAGGACCTTTTCCACGTAGAGGCGAAAGCTGTCGCCGTCGATCGGGCCCTCGATAAACCATGGCGCCTCGATCCGGTCATGGCGCAAGGCGGCCAGGAAGGTCATGGTCTTCCAGCGGCCGTGTGGAACCTTGGTGGGAAGCCTCTGGCCACGCGGCGCCCATCCCCGCAAAGCCGCCATATCGGTTCTGGTCCAGGTCTCGTCGATGAAGACCAGGCGCTCAGGCCCGACGCGATCTTGATATTTGATCCACTGGGCCCGCCGCCTTGCCACGTCGGGACGATCGCGTTCGCCAGCCACCACGCTTTTTTTTGAAGCTGAGTTTCTCGGCATGGACGAACTCCCACACCGAGCGGTAGTCGACCTTCAGCCCGCGTTCGGCGAGCTCGGCAACCAGCCCGCGCAAGGTGAAATCGCCCGCCTTGATCCGCTCCAACACCCAGACACGGTGTTCGCCAGAAATCGCTTTCGGCCGGTGCCCACCCATCTTGCCGGGCGCGATGCTGCCGGTCTCGCGCTGCCGGCGCACCCATCCAATGGCAGTGCTGACGGCGATCCCGAACTGCTCGGCCGCCTCATGGCACGACAGCCCTCCACTCACAACCGCCGCAACGACCCGCTTCCTCAAATCCAAAGAGTAAGGCTTGCCCATCCATGCCGGCCTCCAGCCCAGCCAGCATGG
>NZ_JCAMOR010000276.1:0-891 GCF_059512385.1 Bradyrhizobium sp. Crot121
GCGAGCGACGGCGGCTCCGAGGGGATGGCTTGGCCGGACCCCATGATCAATTTTGCTGAACTTGACGCACAGAACTCGCTTTTACGCCATGCCTTCCTAGAGGGGGCATTCTCGCCAGTGTTTTCCGACGGGAGTGTTAGCTACAGAGACGGGATATAGTTGGTGATTGAATGAAGCGATCCTAATGGAACCTTTGGACCGGGTCGCGATCCGCAACTGCATCTATCGGTACTGCCGCTGCATGGCCCGGGCCAGCAAGGCCATGCTGCGCCGCTCCTATTGACCCCACCCAATAGATCGGCATGGCATCTATTCCGGGCCTGCGGAGGGCTCCCGCCTCCCGGCGCGAGAAGTGCTCAAAAGCCGCGCCCGCAATATCCACCAGTTCGGCCAATTATTGATAGAACTCGTCGGCCCGACGCGGAGCGCTGTGCGACGTGCTTCCTTGTCATGCAGCGCGGCGGCAAGGATGGGCGCGTGCGGCAGTTCCGATCGGTCGACGCTGTTGCGGCCTGTTCGACAAGCGCGGCGGGGAGTGGCGCATTGAGCATTGTGGTGTTCGACTGGGCCGAGGAGCAGTCGTTGCAGCCTCAAACCGAGGCCGCGCGCTGTGGCCGGCGCCTGCTGACTGGAGCGCAGCCGTCCGACGATCCGATTTGCGAAACTCCGGCCGCCGCCCTCGATCGCCGTATGTAGGATCCGCGTGCTCGCTCGTGTCAGGTCCGCGCACATCATCGCGCAAAGTTGAGTCTGACGTCCTTGAAATCGGGGATTGGTTCTTCAATTGCTCAATCGACATGATGCCTCCAGCAACATGCCTCAAGCAACCTTCAGCGTTTCGCCGCCGATCTCGCGGTTGCAGGGGCAGAGCTCGTCGGTCTGCAGAGCATC
>NZ_JCAMOR010000277.1:0-887 GCF_059512385.1 Bradyrhizobium sp. Crot121
CTAGTTGGCTGATAACCTCGTTGTCGCCAGGAAACGGCGAGAAGATGTCGAAACATTCGGTGTCAGCCGGAGACCTGGCCGGGTTGTTCGCGCTGTTTTCGAAGCTGCGCGAAAAAAGCCGAGCTAAGACCGGGCATAACTATCCGATCGTCTCGATTCAGGAGGCCGGCCTCGACGGCTTCTGGGTTCATCGGGTGCTTGAAAAAGAAGGGGTCGAAAGCCACGTCGTGGACCCAGCTTCAATCGCGACATCGCGCCGGCGCAGACAGGCAAAAACGGATCGCATCGACGGTGAGGCACTGCTGCGAACCCTAATGGCCTACAAGCGTGGCGAGCCGCGCGTGTGTGCGATGGTGCTGGTTCCGTCACCCGAGGAAGAGGATCGTCGACGGAGTTGTCGCGAGCGCAAGGCGCTGATCGTCGAGCGTGTCGCCCACGTCAATCGCATCAAGGGACTGTTGTTCTCGCAAGGGATCGCGAATTATGAGCCACTGCGCAAGGATCGACGTGAGCGGCTAGACGAGCTCTGGACCGGCGATGGGCGTGCGCTACCTGTGCTCATGAAGGCCCAGATTTCCCGCGAAGTCGATCGGCTAGAACTGCTGCTCGAACAGATCAAGCTGGTTGAGGATGAACGCGATGCGCTCATCGCCGCACAAGCGGCCGCGGCACCGCCTTCGCCTGTCACGATGCTGCTCAATCTCAAGGGCATCGGCGCCGAGTTTGCTGCCAACCTATGGTCTGAAGGCCTGTTCCGGCATTTTAATAATCGCCGCCAGGTTGCTGCTTACGCGGGGCTGGCGCCGACGCCCTGGCAGAGTGGATCCGTTGATCGAGAACAGGGCGTTTCGAAAGCTGGAAATCCGAGATTACGCACGACGCTGATC
>NZ_JCAMOR010000278.1:0-886 GCF_059512385.1 Bradyrhizobium sp. Crot121
TGTGCGCCTCGCGAGAGTGGTCGGCACGACCATCATTCCGGGTGCATTGATACGTTCGCCATAACGGCGGGGGTGCCGTCGGTATGAATTTCGGAGAGGGTGGCGACACTCTCGCCGCGCCTTTCCACGTCAATCCACAAGCCCTGGAGTCGCCCCGGGCGCGATTTTGATATCCGAACGCAGCGAATACATGCGGACGGAATGGTGAAGAACCGGCGCGGCCTCTGGGAAGCTCAACCTCGCATTTCGGAACGTGATCTAGGCTACATCTAACTCCTCACAAACGTGCGAAATTGAGTGTCTACGCATTCTATCGAGCGGGTTCTGCCCCACTTCCGCCCCCAGCATTACATGGACAACCGACCCATGAACTCTCGACACGCGGACGATCTTCCTATTTCGGTTGGTCTACTTGCCTTGGCGGCATTGCCGACGATCGCCTTAATCGTGAATCTCGTTGCTGGGTCATGAGAGCTGGCGCAGCCGAGCGCAAGCCAACAGCTAGGAGCCGACGGGCATCAGGGATGGCTGGTCCCGCCGTAGCCTTCCATGCGCAACGACCAAGCTTCCGCCTCCGCGCGGTCCGCGCCCTAATGGCCCTTCTGGGCGGCTTCCCGGTCCGCCTGGGTGTGGATACAGGCCATACGATGGCGCGTGGATAAATACGCCCTGCAACTAGCGCCGGCTGAGGTTCGCCAACACACTCTGAAAGGGGCCCGCCAGCGTGAACTGGCGGTTTTGAATTCATCCGACTCTTAGATTTTCAGCGGACGTCTTGCCCCTGTTGGTCATCTCTTCGTAGCTGACCCTGGTCCCCTCATTGAGACCGCTCAGCCCCGCTTTTTCAACGGCCGAGATGTGGACGAAGACATCCTTGCCGCCCTTG
>NZ_JCAMOR010000279.1:0-869 GCF_059512385.1 Bradyrhizobium sp. Crot121
GGCAGGAAGTTGCGGAACGGGTCTTCGGCATAGACGCGCGATTCCACCGCCCATCCCGTCAGCGTCACGTCCTTCTGCGTAAGGCTGAGCTGTTCGCCGGCGGCAACCCGGATCATCTGCTCGACCAGATCAATGCCGGTGACGAGCTCGGTGACGGGATGCTCGACCTGCAGGCGCGTGTTCATCTCAAGGAAGTAGAAGCTCTTGTCCTGGCCGGCGACGAACTCGACCGTGCCGGCCGAGTCGTAGCTCACCGCCTTCGCCAGCGCGACCGCCTGCTCGCCCATCTTGCGGCGCGTGGTCTCGTCGAGCAGCGGGGACGGCGCCTCCTCGATGACCTTCTGGTTGCGGCGCTGGATCGAGCACTCGCGTTCGCCGAGATAGATCACATTGCCGTGCTTGTCGCCGAGCACCTGGATCTCGATGTGGCGGGGATCGACGATGAATTTTTCGACGAAGACGCGGTCGTCACCGAAAGAGGATTTCGCTTCGGCCTTGGCGAGATTGAAGCCCTCCTCGACCTCGGCCTTCGAATGCGCGATGCGCATGCCCTTGCCGCCGCCGCCGGCGGAAGCCTTGATCATCACGGGATAGCCGATCTCGTCGGCGATCCTCACCGCATGCTTGTCGTCCTCGATGACGCCAAGGTGGCCCGGCACGGTGGAGACCTTTGCCTTCGCGGCCGCCTTCTTGGACTCGATCTTGTCGCCCATCGCGGCGATGGCACCAGGATTGGGGCCGATAAAGACGATGCCGGCCTCCTTCAGCGCGCGCGGAAACGCCTCGCGTTCGGACAGGAAGCCGTAGCCGGGATGGACGGCCTCGGCGCCGGTCTTGCGGCAGGCCTCGACGATCTTCTCGATCACCAG
>NZ_JCAMOR010000280.1:0-850 GCF_059512385.1 Bradyrhizobium sp. Crot121
GAACCCCCGACGATCCATGATCGATATAGAATCATCAATCGCAGCCCCTGACGAGGGCTTTTTCAGCAGACTGCTAGAGGTTAGCATGCAAATTACCTAAGCGCTCCAGCCCCTGCTCAATGAGAGATATTGGAAGATAGCTGAAACACAGGCGCACGTGACGGCCACTTCGTGGGCCATAGTTGCGACCATTTATAAGGTGCACGTCGTGCTCGCGGCTCGCAGCTTCAATAAACATCTCCGGATCCGTACCCGCGGTAAGCCGTACCCAGAACGAGAAGCCCCCGCTTGGCACCGTATATTCCGGCTCGCAAATCCGGCTGCGCTGCAACAACCTATGCACGCTGTCTCGCTTCGCTTGGTAGTGCTCGCGTAAGCGTGTTATGTGCGCGTCAAGAGCGCTCGATTGCAACAACCCCAAAACGACATTACTCAAAACCGGACTTACGCCGCCGTCGGGTTTGAGGTGCGCAAGCCTGTTGATGATGTCGGACTCCGCAAGCACCCAGCCTACCCGTAGCCCCGGTCCGGCAACTTTTGAGATGCTATGGACATTGATCACGTTGTTGCCTGGCGCCAGCCAATGCACTGGACCGTTATAGGGCAACTCAGCATAGACAAGATCCTGCACCAAGAGAGCGCCACTGCGGGCTAGCAGGCCCGCCAACTTGGCCACATAGTCGCACGACATCTGGCGCCCGGTTGGATTATGAAATGCTGGCATCGTGTAGAAAAGCTTCACCCGGGCATTGGTCTGCAGCATTGCCTCGACTTCGTTCAGATCCACTCCCTCTGCGGCCAGACCTAGCTGGACCACGGTTGCACCCGCGATCGAAAACGTACGCAGTGC
>NZ_JCAMOR010000281.1:0-846 GCF_059512385.1 Bradyrhizobium sp. Crot121
CGGTGATCTTCGCAATCACCGGACTTACCATGACCGCTCCAGCCTCTCAGGCTTTTGCAGAACCTTCCGCACACTACCTAAAAGCGCCAGCGGTTTGATTCTGATCAAGGAAGTGATCGAACTTTTTAGATAAACTAGCATCGTTCACTCAACCTCAATCGCGAGTTCACTTTGATCTGCAATAAACCCGGAAAACCGATCCCGATCATTAGGAGCACCTATGACAAAGGAAAATACAGCTGGATCCGATGGTCCGTTTACGCCTCCCGAATTGCTAAGATCATTTAATGAAATGCAAAGGAAGATGTCCGCAGTGGCAGCAAAGGAAGTATTGGGATTTGCAGCTTCCCGCCTACAGGACCAAGCCGACTACCTGACGAGTCTTGCCGGCTGCACAAGCTCTTCCGAAGCGCTCAAGTGCCAATGGGACTTCGCGCAGCGGTCGTGGTCGAAATCGCTCATTGACGGATGGAAAATGTTCGATAGCTTCAATGCAAAGAGGCAGTAATGGACTGCGGTTTGAGAGGTAACTTGTCGCGCTGAGGCGGGCTTACAATCAATATCGTCCCTCTATCGACCTGGCGCAGTCACGTTGCGATCGCAATCTTTTTTCTAACGGCGTCAGTATCCCTGCTAAACAGCGGAGCCAACGAGTCGTCCGTGAAGAAGCTCCCAAGTCATTGAGCGGGAGTCGAATTTTGGATCGGAGCGAGGGTCGGGATTGCAAGCTTTTTGGATTTGAAGGCCCGAAAGCTTGCAATTTGATTTCTGGGATTCCGTCGAATCGCGTGTCGTGATTCCGTGGTCGCAACGGAGGGGACGATGCGACCCAAGGAACGACGGGAC
>NZ_JCAMOR010000282.1:0-843 GCF_059512385.1 Bradyrhizobium sp. Crot121
GTGAACCTCATAGCGCTGGGCCAGATCGGCCACCGTCGCCTGCTCCCGCACGGCTTCCAGCGCGATCTTTGCCTTCAACGCCGCGTCGATCTTCCGTCGTGTCTTCGTCGTCATCATGCGCTCCGTCTATCAAGCGGAGCGGCCCTTTTCCAACTTAGCCTCTGGTCCCAAAACCGGGGTCCATTTCACATCCACCGTCGCACTTGCATTCATTGCAACTGTGAGGACAGTTGGGCAGAACTGGGATGATTGCCCCCGTCCTGTACTACTCATTTGTTGCCGTCTCTCAACGAAAGTTGCCAATGATCACCTCCTTGATCTTTTGATCTTTTGAAAGAAGGTTAGACATCAGTGCAGCAACATCATTGAGCTTAGCAAGCAGCCCTTGCAGAAAAATCAACGCCATCTGCCCTTCGCTATTGGCACTGTCAATCGCCGCCTTAAGGTTGTTGATGGCAGCGTCGAACTGCGACTGCACACCTCTCTTGTCGGATTTCTCCGTCTCGATGGAGATGCCGTGTGCCTGCATCCATTCAAACACATCCTGAGTCTTGCCTTGCGAATCGACGAAGCTGCCGTAGTCTCTAACCGTCTTTTCATCGGTAGGTCGATTGGTGCGCAGGGCCGCCAATGCCTTATTCATATCTTTCAGCAAACTGCTTCGCGCTTGCATATCGTCGAATTCGGATCGGATTTGATTCTGGTAGATGTCATGCCGTTCCATCAGGGGGATGTCCCGATCGGTGTTGAACTACGTCGGGCCGAAGTTGCCAGAATGAATGTTACGCGGCCCTTGTGACATGGGCAACGGGCTTGATCGTCATGGGATTGTGGTGAGCTTGA
>NZ_JCAMOR010000283.1:0-838 GCF_059512385.1 Bradyrhizobium sp. Crot121
TCGTTCAGATCCACTCCCTCTGCGGCCAGACCTAGCTGGACCACGGTTGCACCCGCGATCGAAAACGTACGCAGTGCGCCCAAGTAGGAGGGGTCCTCCGTCAGGACCACGTCACCGGGGTCAATCCAGCCATCGGCAAGCAATTGTAAAGCCTGTGAAAGCACCACCCGTAAGCATAACTTGGTTATGCCGCACACCGTACCTCAGTGCGAGCTTTGTACGAAGTTCGGGCAAACCCGCCGCATCCGTATACTGCGGCAGATCGGCGGGAGCGACACCTGTACCTCCGTCAAACGCGCCTGGCCACGGCAGTTCTGCAAACATCACCGGATCGGCCAGCGCGTGGCCGAAATTGATACCATGTTTCGCAGTTGAGGAGTTGAATGGCGCAAAGCCCTGAGCGACAGCGCTGCGTTTTGAGATGCGCGAATTCATGGCTTCGTCATTCGGATCTTCATGATTGCCAAATCTGTTCTTTGCAAAAGCGCTTATTGTACTCCGCGGCAAAGTTTGCGGGTATTGGCGCGCTGAAACGGGGAAAGTCCACCGACGTCTTTGGCTGGGCTGCTACGGCTGATGTCTCGAGGGACGGCCGCCACGCACCGCCAAAGTAGTGCTGGCCGTAGCCCATCGCTAGCTCAGGTACTACGGGATAGAGTAGGCTCAGGAACAGCGAGATCTGCGCAGCATTCCATGTCCAACCGTCTGCATGTGCAAAGCCAGCTAGCTCGAAGTACTTGTCGATGATATCAAGCGCATCCCAGAAACGCAGTGTGGTGACCGCATCGGCGTAATCTTCAGCGAAGCGGCGGAAATTCGGGGACAGTTCGGTGCTCTC
>NZ_JCAMOR010000284.1:0-832 GCF_059512385.1 Bradyrhizobium sp. Crot121
CCAGCCAGCATGTTGAATCAGAACCGATCTGATTTGGGAATCCTCAATCGATTCAATCTAATCCCATCCCGCTCTAGAGGATCACGGTCATGATCACCAAGCTTGCCGACATCGATCCGAAGCGCGTCGCGGCAATCCTCTACCGGCGAAACAGGACGCTTGTGAGCTGCTCGCCGACTTACCCCAGGAGTCTCATGCGGCAAGGCGTGCACGTCGGCGGCTTCGTTCAGCAAACCTGAAGGGCGCGACGGCATGAGAACCATGCTCGCGCTGGACATTGCGACGGGGCACGAGATTTCGATATGCGAGCACACCCGGCAGCGGCGCCATGTTCTGCAAGCTTGGTGCTAATAGGCTTACCGATGCTACCGTTGTGGTGGCCCACGCGATCAAGCGGCGTCGATCTCCTCGTGATTAACAAATTGTCCAAGAAGGAGGTTCGGCGGGGGCCTGCGCGACGAATTTATTGATGCGATCATCGCTGGTGTACCGCTCCTCACGACCGTCCCCGGAAAATGCCTTGTCGACTGGCGGACTTTCACCGGGGATGTTGGCACAACGCTGTGGTGCGAGCGCCAGGTCGTAGAGGGATGATGGCGCGACATCCCCCGCCGCCGCGCATCTGCGCGCAATCCATCCGGTCACGACGATTTAGTGATGTTCCCATCCGACAGTTTCATCACGGCTGAGAGCATCGCCGATCTTGCCCCGAGATTATCCACCACGATCGATGGAAAAAAGCCGTCACTGCCGGATTCCGCTCCACGTCACGTGAGTGGTCCTCGTGCGCCTCGTTAAGGGTGATCATGCGGCCTAGCAGGATTTGCCGCGG
>NZ_JCAMOR010000285.1:0-830 GCF_059512385.1 Bradyrhizobium sp. Crot121
GCACGTCCTCCATGCGGGCGACGTATTCGCCGTCGACATGGGGAATGCACCACATGTCCCTGCGCCATGGCTTGAGGTCGTTCTCGGCCAGCCGGCGACGCACGGTCTCGCCCGACAGGCTGTCGTGATCGGTGAGCTTGACCATCGTGTCGGCCAGCAGCGTCAGCGTCCAGCGTTTGCGGCCAGCGGGCGGCTTGGCGCATGCCGTCGCCACCAGCAGGGCCTCCTCCTTTCCGGTCAGCTTGCGCTCTGCGCCCGGACGCGGCTCCTCGCTCAAGGCCCGCTCCAGATTGCCTTCTACGAAGCGGCGCTTGGTCCGGCTGACGGTGGAACGGCTGACACTCACGGTCCGAGCAATCTCCTCGTCGCTGCGGCCCCTATCGGCCGCCAGCAAAATCTGCGCCCGCTTGAGCTTGCGGGCGGCGTGCTTGCCGCCGCCGAGCATCGCCCTCAGTTCGTCGCGCTCGGCTTGGCTCAATTCGACCCGATAACGTACATTCATGCTTTGCCTCCTTGTCGGAGGCCGGGACGAATCGATCCATGAGTCAAAAATCAGGCGCGCGCTTAACCGAGAAGCAGGGGCACTACCTCGCTTTCATCCATACCTATTCGTACATGTTCGGACAGCCGCCAGCCGAAGCCGACATTCAGCGCCATTTCCGCGTCAGCCCGCCGTCAGTCCACCAAATGATCGTCACCCTCGAACGAAACGGCTTCATTCGCCGTCAGCCCGGCGTTCCCCGAAGCATCGAGATTCTCCTGCCACCCGAAAACTTGCCGATCCTCGAATGGCTCGGTATCAAAACGTCAAAATCACTGTGATGAACCAC
>NZ_JCAMOR010000286.1:0-821 GCF_059512385.1 Bradyrhizobium sp. Crot121
GCTGCGTCATGACGTACAAGCCGGAGGCAAGGCCAAACATGGATCGCAGGAAATTTATAAAGAGAGCCTCGGGACTGATTATTGCGGGTCCCTGCGTTATTCGTCCATCAGCGGCGGCCGCGCCGCCACCGTCTGAAATCACGATCCCGATGTCACTCAGCGACGCGAGGTTCGCCGGCAATGTTCCAGGACCCGGCGGTCCATTCTCGTCTGGTACGCAAGCCAACAAAGATTGGATCGACAGTCCCAATTACAAGAATGGTGATGCGTGCTTTGCGATCCAATCGAGCGGCTCCCTTGTAAGCAACTTTGTCCAGTGCCGAATCGATTGGCGTGAAGGTCCCCGCCAGAACGGCGGCGGTATCACGAATATGGACCAGTGCTTCTTTAATTGTGTCGCCAAGGTCGGCGATCACTCTGACGCGTTCCAAGCGTACCCGTACCTGGGAGACAACGCGACGGTCAACTTCACCAATTGTAGCTTCAAGTGCTACAATGATAATGAGCCTCAACCTGGCTTTGTCAGTTCAGATTGTATGCAGTGGGCTGATAATTTCTCGGGAACTGTAACTTACAACAACTGCATTTTCTGGAACGGCGATCGCACTGTTTTCATCTTCGCAAGTCCCGGCACGACGACCAATGTCGCGTTCACCAATTGCTATTTCGCTACTCCGGTGGAGCGCCTGGCTTCCATATAGCGGCTGTCAGAACTGGAGTGCTCAACGTTCTGGCATGGAGCAGTGTGCGCCTCGCGAGAGTGGTCGGCACGACCATCATTCCGGGTGCATTGATACGTTCGCCATAACGGCGGGGGTGCC
>NZ_JCAMOR010000287.1:0-818 GCF_059512385.1 Bradyrhizobium sp. Crot121
GCCTCACACCAAAGGACCATTCCACCGGCGGCAAGACCAGGCTCGGCAAGATCACGCGGGCCGGCGACGAGGACCTGTGCCGCCTGCTGGTGGTCGGGGCGACCGCGGTGATCCAGCAGGCGCGGCACGGCCGCGGCCATCTGTGGGGCTGGCTGGTCGCGCTGCTCAAGCGCAAGCCGCCCAAGCTGGCCGCCGTGGCGCTCGCCAACAAGGTGGCCCGCATCGCCTGGAAGCTGATGGTGACCGGCCAGCGTTACGACGCGGCGCGGATGAACGCCATGCCGATAGCTGCCGCTTAACAGATTGGGCGGCCGGCGGGTTAGCTCACCGGCTGCCCCTTAAGCTGCAAGAGCAGATGGAGCGATCGATCAATCAACGAGGCGAGACATTCCGTGGGACCCATTGGCCGCCAGCAGGTCGCCAGGTTGTTTGGAGCTCGCCTCGCGCATCCCATCTTGGCCAGCGATCATCCGATCGCATCAAACAGGCCGGACATATGGATGCCAGCGATCCGATCACCTCAAAAGCTCTTGTGCCACGGGGGCCGTCCACATATGGGTCCCGGGTTCCCGGCTACGCCAAGAGGCCTCGCCGCGGCGCGCAAGCCCGCGACGACGTGGGGAAAGGTCCGATTCAAATTTCAAATAGCGTGAGGATGTGAGTTCGCGTTCTCGCGGCATGGATTGCCCGAGCTTTGCGTTCGTCTCACCCTCCTCGATATCAGAGGGCGCAGGGAAAGCCGGTGCCGGTTGCACCCATGGGTCCCGTGCAACAAAAAGCACGGGGGTAGGACCACAGGTTCAACCGAAGCATTCCGG
>NZ_JCAMOR010000288.1:0-811 GCF_059512385.1 Bradyrhizobium sp. Crot121
GCGGCGATAGCGACGACAGCGAAGTAATTTCGTGCGGTTTTTTCGTAGCGCGTAGCAACGCGCCTGAAACGCTTCAGTTTCGAGAAGCAGCATTCGATTAGATGACGCTCGGCATAGAGGGGTTTGTTGAGCGGATATTTGATTGCCCGTGAGGGGTTGTTCGGAATGACGGCTTGAGCGCCTTTTGCGGCGATCGCGGATCGCAAGGCATCGGAATCGTAGGCGGCATCGCCCATCACGACCTCCGCCGGGAGCCCCTCGATGAGCGGCTGGGCCTGAGGCGCATCGCCGGCTTGACCTGCCGTTAGGAAGAAGCGGACCGGGCAACCTAAGCCCCGGACAGCCATATGGATTTTTGTCGTCAGGCCGCCGCGCGAACGCCCGATGGCCTGATTTTGAGCCCCCCTTTTGCGCCGCTGGCGTGCTGGTGGGCGCGGACGATGGTGGAGTCAACGATCAGGTATTCGAAGTCCGGATCATCCGCGAGCGCTTCGAACATACGTAGCCAGACCCCCTTGGCGCTCCACCGGCTGAAGCGCCGGAAGACGCTGTTCCATTCGCCAAACGCTTCGGGCAGATCACGCCACGGCGAACCGGTTCGCACGATCCATAACACGCCCTCGACAAACATCCGGTTGTCGCGGCCTGTCGAACCACGCTGGTCCGGCCGACCGATGATCAAGCCGGAGATACGGTCCCATTGCGTGTCGTTCAGAACGAGCCGATCCAGAACCCCCAAGGCTTCCTCCTAAAAGAAAGCCTTGAATCACGTTCCGTCTGATTTGAGAATCCCAAGAGTCCACACAGCCTA
>NZ_JCAMOR010000289.1:0-804 GCF_059512385.1 Bradyrhizobium sp. Crot121
GTCTGTCATGCTGACAGCGGGTGATTTCGGTCCAGGTCATCTGCTTCTCCGATGGCTTCGAACACCTTCGAAGAATCACAACCAGTTGAAATCACCCAACTTTAATTTCCGGTCGGGCTCTTAGGGCTCGCGGAAGAGGATCGCAACCATGGCCGAGGTGTCGATGATCATTTCGGCAGGCCGTTCTCGTCATAGAGGAGTTCGGCATGATCGATGCAAGGCCGCTTCACATGCACGGCTGTGCGATCGGCGATCGCCAGCAGTTCTTGCACGTGTTCGACGAGCTTCGCCGGCGCGTAGGCGAGATAGAATTTGCTTCCGACCCAAGTGTGGGAAACATTCGGATCGGATGTCCCGAGTCCAATAGCTCCGGAGCATTGGCGCTCAGGCGCAGGTGCCTTCGATCAGGTGGATCTGCGTGCCCGTCGGTAGCACGCGCGTCAGCGCGTATCCGGCGGCCGCGAACAAGCTGACAAATTCGTCGTGACTGCGTTCTCGGCCGCCCGCAGCAACGAGCATATTGAGGTCACTGAACTTTTCGGCGGGCGCAATGTTTGGAGCACCGATGATCCGCTCCAGCACCAACACCGTGCCCGCAGTTGCCTACGTAATTGGACGCAGCCATGCAGTCCCGATTATGCCGATACAGCCCGCCGGCGCTGCGCACCTGACCCCAGGAACGCTGGCTGGCGGGGCATAATTCGGAAGGCGGCATAATAGATTTCTCGTGAGCGTCATCCGGCGACCACGCACTGAGGGCTGATCTGGTCGGCTAGGAAGATCTCGTGGATTGTTTCGTCACGA
>NZ_JCAMOR010000290.1:0-802 GCF_059512385.1 Bradyrhizobium sp. Crot121
CTCCTTCCGCGAAACGCGGACTTCTCTTGCTTCGGGAATCATCCCGATCTTGAATCACGACTCACGTTCTATGAAAACTGGGTACTAGTAGTCTATCACAGTGATTTTGACTCTTTGGGGGTGGCTGGATAGGCGCGGCCGAGTTTGGCGCGAGCTTTGTCGGTTGTGAACATCCATTTGATTCGGGCTCGGGTTTTATTTCGCCGCCGTTGCCATGCCGCGATCTCGTTTCGGAGCCTTTTGGAGTCGTCGATGCGGCGGCCGAGACACTGGCGCTGAAGCACGCTGATCTCGCACTCAACCATGTTGAGCCAACTGGCGTGCTTCGGGGTGTAGTGGGAATTCGAGGCGGCACAGGATGCGGCGGGCCTCGGCAGGCGCGAAGGCCTCATACAGCGCCCCAGGCTTATGGATCGACAAATTGTCCTGCACGACACGGATGCAGGCGGCGTCGGGATAATGAACGTCGACGAGCTCACGCATGCAGTGGGCGTAGTCCACGGCGGCGCGGCGGTCGGTGAGCTTGACGTTGCGCCAGCCCCGATACGGATCGAAGGTGACGAAGAGATTGACGGTGCCGTTGCGGCGATACTCGTAATCGTAGCGCTCGCGCTGTCCCGGTTGGGCCAGGACCGGCTGGCGCACCTCGCCGATCAGCTGGACGGGGGTCTCGTCGAAGCAGACCAGGGGGCGGGCGGGATCCGGCGTCTCGGCGTAGAGATCGAGCACGTCCTCCATGCGGGCGACGTATTCGCCGTCGACATGGGGAATGCACCACATGTCCCTGCGCCATGGCTTGAGG
>NZ_JCAMOR010000291.1:0-800 GCF_059512385.1 Bradyrhizobium sp. Crot121
GTGGAGACCTTGATCAACGCGATGTCACGCGCCCCCATGCCACCACCGGAATCTGATTAACGGCCGCGAAGGCCTGGCGGCCCCCGTTCGCTTCGACAGCATCGTACCAGTTACGCGGGACAGCTACGAACCAAGTATACGGACCTACCGGACCGTGAACTGGAATTGGTGGCCCCCCCGTCCAGCGGAGGCCAGCAAGGGTTTGGTTCTCAACACAGAGATGAGCATCCGCCGCCGTCATCATATAGAAGCACCGGATTTCAGTCCCGCCTCCGTGTTGGGCTGCGAATCGAAACGTGCGGGCACCTAGTTCAGCCAGCTGCAAGTTAGCATCGGGGAAGAGGAGTGGGGCGGCAGGAAGCGCCCCGCCTGTCACGAGCCTCGTCACGCGCCCCCATGCCACCACCGGAATCTGATTAACGGCCGCGAAGGCCTGGCGGCCCCCGTTCGCTTCGACAGCATCGTACCAGTTACGCGGGACAGCTACGAACCAAGTATACGGACCTACCGGACCGTGAACTGGAATTGGTGGCCCCCCCGTCCAGCGGAGGCCAGCAAGGGTTTGGTTCTCAACACAGAGATGAGCATCCGCCGCCGTCATCATATAGAAGCACCGGATTTCAGTCCCGCCTCCGTGTTGGGCTGCGAATCGAAACGTGCGGGCACCTAGTTCAGCCAGCTGCAAGTTAGCATCGGGGAAGAGGAGTGGGGCGGCAGGAAGCGCCATCGAGAGAGAGGAGAGAACCGCTTAATTGTGCTTCGTGATGGAAGAAAGGAGTGTGAGGAGACTTGATTGTACT
>NZ_JCAMOR010000292.1:0-797 GCF_059512385.1 Bradyrhizobium sp. Crot121
ACCGGCCCCGACGTGGTGAAGACCGTGACCAACGAGGTGGTGACGGCGGAGGAACTCGGCGGCGCCTCGGTGCACGCGACGCGCTCCTCGATCGCCGACGGCGCGTTCGAGAACGACGTCGACGCGCTATTGCAGATGCGCCGGCTGATCGACTTCCTGCCGTCGAACAACACCGACGGCGTGCCGGAATGGCCAAGCTTCGACGATATCGGCCGCGTCGACCTGTCCCTGGACACCCTGATCCCCGACAATCCGAACAAGCCCTATGACATCAAGGAATTGATCCTGAAGGTCGTGGACGAGGGGGACTTCTTCGAGATCTCCGAGACCTTCGCCAAGAACATCGTCACCGGCTTCGGCCGCATCGCCGGCCGCACCGTGGGCTTTGTCGCCAACCAGCCGATGGTGCTCGCCGGCGTGCTCGACAGCGACGCCTCGCGCAAGGCCGCGCGCTTCGTCCGCTTCTGCGATGCCTTCAACATCCCGATCGTCACCTTCGTCGACGTGCCCGGCTTCCTGCCCGGCACCGCGCAGGAATATGGCGGCCTGATCAAGCACGGCGCAAAACTGCTGTTCGCCTACTCGCAATGCACGGTGCCGCTCGTCACCATCATCACCCGCAAGGCCTATGGCGGCGCCTTCGACGTCATGGCCTCGAAGGAGATCGGCGCCGACATGAACTATGCCTGGCCGACCGCGCAGATCGCGGTGATGGGGGCCAAGGGCGCGGTCGAGATCATCTTCCGCTCCGACATCGGCGACCCCGACAAGATCGCCGCGCGCACCAAGGAATACGA
>NZ_JCAMOR010000293.1:0-797 GCF_059512385.1 Bradyrhizobium sp. Crot121
CGGGTGATCGCTTTGCCTTCGTGACACACAACACACGCGACTTCAGCGCTCCGAACGGTAACAGCAAGCTTCCGCACCCGGACCTTGCTGCATTTTTCTCCAAAATCAAATCCCGATATTTTATCAGCATTGGCGACGCGCTGGACGCGTTGCACCTAAAGAATGCTGTGCCTTGGCTGGACGAGTCTTTCGAACAGCCGATCCGCAGCACTAGCGATATCTTAGATGCAATTGAGGAGCTGATGGATCGGATTTGGTACGACCGGCACATGGTTTCCCGGTACAAGATCGAAATTGGCAAGGAGAAGATCGTTCCGAAGCTGCCTGATGTACCCTGGCCCAAGCGAAAGAACCTCATTCAGGCGGACATTTGGGAGGGCGCCCTAAAGTCCGCGGCTAGGGTAGATAATAAATACGGCAAGGAGACCCTTGGTCCGTACTCGAAGTTTGACTGGGGTATGATGAACGGGAAGCTGTCTGCGCTGCGGTGGGTATTAGGCGATGATTGGGACATGCTAGATACCTGACCTGACGGAGACCGGATCGGTCTCTCTCGACGTGGCGATCTGCGTCACATTGCGGGCATGGAAACCCGCATCGTCAACAACATCCCCGAGTGGCGCTATCAGGCGGAAGTCATTGCTCGCCTTCACGCGCTCGAAGACGCCGGGCTTCCGATCACCTGCGCCGGTGATATGAACCGAGCCAAGCGTTCGCGACGCGAGCGCATGGAAGCCAAAGTCACGGGACTTACGGCGGGCGAGCCCGACGTTCGCGTTTATATCACCGGCGGGTTT
>NZ_JCAMOR010000294.1:0-794 GCF_059512385.1 Bradyrhizobium sp. Crot121
GCCGGCTCGTTCTTTTTCTCTGAGATGAAGCGGACGATATCTTCCGAGAGCCCCTTGGGGGCCTTTTCGGATTCGATAAGCGTCTCGAACCCATATCGATACTGATCGACGTCGATGCGCCTGACGCGCTCGACCGTCTCTTGTACGGCTACCATTGCCCGCTCCGCCGCTCGCGCAAGGACTCCGGCCATGCCCGACGACGGCCGCGGCGCGCGCCCTTCGCCGCATACGCGATCGCGTAAGTCACCCGCAGCTCGGGGCCAGCGAGGCCGCCCATCAGAAAGGCGGCCACCGATCGCGCTTCAACCTTGCTGCGCGCAGCGGACCCGCTCATCGGTCGCTCCTTATGCCTGCACGCACGTGCCGGGCACCGGGCAGATAACGGCGCATTGCGGCGTGTCGCACTGATCCTCGCATTGGGTGCACTTCTTCGGATCAATTACATATATGTCGTTCTTGAGGCTGATTGCTGCGTTCGGGCATTCGAACTCACATGCGCCGCAGACGGTGCACTGGGAGGCGATTATCTTGTAAGCCATAAACTCCGATTCCTTGGCAGGCGATGCGCGACGGCTTTCCTTCAAGGCTCGTGCCAAACGTCGAGCCTTGATTTATCTCGGCTATTTTCCGTCTCCCGCCTGTCCTAGGCCGGACAGCGTGTCGCGACCGCGACACTCGGCTCACAGGCGCTTGATCTGGATGCGCCACTTCTTGCGCGCCTAGTACCCACTTTTCATAGAACGTGAGTCGTGATTCAAGATCGGGATGATTCCCGAAGCAAGAGAAGTCCGCGT
>NZ_JCAMOR010000295.1:0-793 GCF_059512385.1 Bradyrhizobium sp. Crot121
TTTTAGGAGGAAGCCTTGGGTGTCATGGATCGGCTGGTTCTGAGCGATGTGCAATGGGATCGAATATCCGGCTTGATCATCGGCCGGCCGGACCAGCGCGGTTCGACGGGGCGCGATAACCGGATGTTCGTTGAGGGCGTTTTGTGGATTGTGCGCACCGGCTCGCCGTGGCGCGATCTGCCTGAACCGTTCGGCGACTGGAATAGCGTGTTCCGGCGCTTCAGCCGATGGAGCGCCAAAGGGGTCTGGCTGCGCATGTTCGAGGCGCTGGCGGATGATCCGGACTTTGAATACCTGATCGTCGATTCCACCATCGTCCGCGCCCACCAGCACGCCAGCGGCGCAAAAGGGGGGCTCAAAATCAGGCCATCGGTCGATCGCGCGGCGGCCTGACGACTAAGATCCATATGGCCGTCCGCGGCTTGGGCTGTCCGGTCCGTTTCTTCCTGACGGCAGGCCAAGCCGGCGATGCCCCACAAGCCCAGCCCCTCGTCGAGGGTCTTGCAGCCGAGTTCGTCATGGCGGATGCGGCCTACGATTCCGACGCGTTCAGAACCGCCATCGCCGCAAAGGGCGCACAGGCCGTCATTCCAAATAATCCTTCGCGGACCAAGAAATATCCGCTCAACAAGCCCCTTTACGCCGAGCGTCACCTCGTCGAATGCTGTTTCTCAAAATTGAAGCAGTTCAGGCGTGTCGCCACGCGCTACGAAAAGACCGCGCGAAACTACTTCGCCGTTGTCACCATTGCCGCTACTCTGCTCTGGATAAGGTAACTGTCCACACGACCTAG
>NZ_JCAMOR010000296.1:0-791 GCF_059512385.1 Bradyrhizobium sp. Crot121
TGCGTCCCGAACGCAGTGAGCATCTTCTAAGTTGTTGATTTTTCTTGATGCTGCAGGTGCTTCCGTCCCGTTTTGTTCACGGTCGTTTCACCCAATTCATTGCGATTTCGTTGCGCTCAGGGATGAGAACAGTGATGGCTGCGCCAAGGTCGCAGCCAACAGTTCGCCTCGTCGAATAGCCGGTCCAAATCCGGAGGGCGTCGAGAATTGCCCCAAGCGCGAATCCCGGGACTACGTCACCCAGTGCGCCAGGACCATTATGCGCGTCAGCGACAGACCGACCGCGAGCGCGCGGATTGACGCGAAGCCTGCAAGGGCATGGAGGACGCCGCCGCAGACCTGCGCTGATCGGAGCCACGCAGCGCGTTGAGCACTATGAAATCGCCGGGTCTTTCGGCGGCCGATCGCGACCGTGAGCCTGGTCCATGACGAAACCCTCATGCGCTTCATAACGGAGCGGACATGCGCCTTCCATGCTGAGCACCGAAGCGTTTCGCGGTACCGCAACTTCAGTCACTGCATTGCCTTTCCACGCATCACCCGTTTCGGTCTTCGCCTTGCGCTTCGATCTCGGCGTGACACATCGAGACGGCCCGCTTCAGTTCGGCCAGCTGCCCGCGAAGCGCGTCGGCAAGGCGCTGTCTGGCGAAGATCGCGGCTTTCCTCGAACGGGCGAAGAGCTGCATTGGGCATGCAATCCCACGATAATGGTTCGCTCGCAGTCGATGGGTTAAGACTGAAGAAGGTCACGGGGACCCTCAGCTTGCGTTAGTGACCGCATCAGTTCCCCC
>NZ_JCAMOR010000297.1:0-791 GCF_059512385.1 Bradyrhizobium sp. Crot121
AGGGTTCGATGGTCAAGTTGTCGGCCGTCGCGTTTCATGCCGATAGCATACACCAACGCCGCAACAATGTCGCCTATAGTTCTGACCTATGAGTAAGCTCTATCAGACCAGTGGCTTAGCGACCGGATTCCGGCCGGTGCGCGATTCTCAGCGTCGCATCGCCAGTAGATAGGGGCCGCATTCTGCGGGGGATGCGGCGTCTTCTTTCGGTGGCTGGCCGAGCCTGTCAACCCCGTCCACACACGAAAGACCTGCCACCATGATTACCGACGACAAGGCGCCAGCCTTGGATGAAACTTTGCGCAAGCAAACGTTGTTCGCGACCCAGGCGTTAGCCGACGCAGCCGATACGCTCGCGGGCGCCGCTGGACCGCTGCTCATCCTTGGGCTGCGAAACGCCAAGGCCGCTGAGCGCACCGCGGACGCGACCGAACGGCTCGCGAACTCTATCGAGACGATTACCGCACTGTTCGCGTCCTGCATCGGACGCGGTGAGGCTACCGCACCTGGCGGCGACTCCATGGACTCATGGCGCAGCGCGCCGGTCAACTACTTCCGCGCATCCGATACGGCCAACAAATTCAAGCTCGAGCGCGAGGACGGCGACGATGAGTAACATCGCAGCGTGGGTGCAAGCGGAGCTCGCAGCCAACGCGCCAGCGACCGCATCAAACATTCTGCACCTCGCGGCACACCACCATCGCCGACCACATGCCAGCGCCCATCGGCGCTACGGCCAATGGACGCCCGCCAGAGTGATCGCCGCCGGTGAGCGGATCGGTCCGTCGACC
>NZ_JCAMOR010000298.1:0-790 GCF_059512385.1 Bradyrhizobium sp. Crot121
AGCGACCAGCAATTTCTTCACCAACGCCGTCTCGAGCGGCGCGCTGACGGCGCCCTCCTCCGCCTCGTCCGGCGGCAACGGGGTCTATGCCTATGGCGGCACCAGCACCGCTGGGATCTTCCCGACCAGCAGCTTCAGCGCGTCCAACTACTACGCCGACGTGGTGTTCTCGCCTGGCTCGACGACCGACACGCCGCCGGTGCTGGTGACCCAGACCGCCAACCAGAGTGCGGTCGTCGGCTCGGCCTTCTCGCTGACGCTGCCCGCCGGCACCTTCAACGATCCCGACGGCGGCGCTCTCACCTATTCGGCAACCGGCTTGAACGGCGCGGCGCTTCCCTCATGGCTGACGTTCAACGCGGCAACGCGAGCATTCAGCGGCACGCCCGCATCGGCCAATGTCGGCACCCTCGGCGTCCAGGTTTCGGCCACCGATCCCGCCGGCCTCTCCGCCAGCGAGACTTTCAATATCGCCGTGGCGACCGACACGCCGCCGGTGCTGGTGACCCAGACCGCCAACCAGAACGCGGTCGTCGGCTCGGCCTTCTCGCTGAGCCTGCCCGCCGGCACCTTCAACGATCCCGACGGCGGCGCCCTCACCTATTCGGCAACCGGCCTGAACGGCGCGGCGCTCCCCTCATGGCTGACGTTCAACGCGACGACACGAACTTTCAGCGGCACGCCCGCATCGGCCAATGTCGGCACCGCCGGCATCCAGGTTTCGGCCACCGATCCGGCCGGCCTCTCTGCCAGTGAGACCTTCAATATCGCCGTGACCACGACGTCCACG
>NZ_JCAMOR010000299.1:0-763 GCF_059512385.1 Bradyrhizobium sp. Crot121
GCCACGATCCCGGCCTCAACCGAACCTATGCCGAGATGGCGAGCCATTACGGCACGGCCATTCTCGCAGCCCGGCCGCGGCGCCCAAAAAGACAAGGCAAAGGTCGAAGTTGCGGTGCAAGTCGCCCAGCGATGGATTCTGGCGCGGCTGCGCAACCAACGCTTTTTTTTCGTTAGCGGAGCTGAACGCAGCCATCAAAATACTCGCCGTCGAACTCAATGCCCGGCAGATGCGCGACTTTGGCGCCAGCCGCGCCGAACTGTTCGCCGAGCTCGACCAGCCCAAGCTCACAAAGCTGCCGGACCAGGCTTACGCTTTCGCACGCTGGAAGCGATGCCGGGTCGGCCCCGACTATCATATCGAGATCGATGGACACTGGTATTCCGCGCCGTATCGGCTCATCCGTAAGCTCGTCGATGCGCGCATCGACGACAGGACGGTCGAGATCTTCCACAACGGCCGCAGGATCGCCAGCCACGCCCGCGCCCCTAACCGGCGGGGCCACACCACCATCGCCGACCATATGCCCAGCGCCCATCGGCGCTACGGCCAATGGACGCCCGCCGGAGTGATCGCCGCCGGCGAGCGGATCGGTCCGTCGACCGCCGCCTTCTTCCAAGCCGTGATCGCGGCCCGGCCGCATCCCGAGCAAGGCTTTCGCACCTGCCTCGGCATTCTGTCGCTGACCAAAAGTTACAGCGCCGAGCGCGTCGACGCGGCCTGCCGGCGCGGCATTCTGATCAAGGCACGATCCGTCGCCTCG
>NZ_JCAMOR010000300.1:0-757 GCF_059512385.1 Bradyrhizobium sp. Crot121
GTGAAGTGGACCCCGGATTTTGGACCAGCGGCTTAGGTGGTGCGGATGCCGTTCCGTTTTGATAAACGGAGCGGACCATGAAGAAGACGAGACGGAAAATCGACGCGGCGCTGAAGGCAAAGATCGCCTTGGAGGCGCTGCGAGAACAATCAACGGTGACGGATCTGGCGCAGCGCTACCAGGTGCATGTGAACCAGATTTACGCCTGGAAGAAGCAGCTTCAGGATCAAGCGGTTCGGGCGTTCGACGCGGGCGCTGGTCGGGATGGCGAGGCGGCCCACGAACTGGAGGTCGAGAAGCTCCACGCCAAGATCGGACAATTGACGGTCGAGCGAGATTTCTTAGCCAGGAGGTCCGGAAGATGAGCGCGCCGGATCGCCGAGGATTGCTTCAGCGCGATCATGAGAGTCTGTCGATCCGCCGGCAATGCCAACTGCTGAGCGTTGCGCGATCGAGCGTATATCGGCCGCCGCGGCCGGCCAATGACAACGACCTTGAGCTGATGCGGCGGATCGATCAGCTGTTCACGGCCTGGCCGTTCCTGGGCTCGCGGCGGCTGACGGCAATGCTCAATGGCGAAGGCTGTCGCATCAATCGCAAGCGTGTGCAGCGGTTGATGCGCAAGATGGGCATCGCAGCGCTGGGACCAAAGCCCAGAACCACGAAGCCGGCGCCGGGACACAAGATCTTCCCGTATCTCCTGCGCCATCTGGCGATCGACCGGCCGAATCAAGTGTGGGCGGCCGATATCACCTAT
>NZ_JCAMOR010000301.1:0-747 GCF_059512385.1 Bradyrhizobium sp. Crot121
CGCTCCTCGGTGGACCCGAGCGTTCAGATCCTCAAGCCGAGGCTCCAGGTCTGTCTCGAAGTCCTGCCATGTCACACCGTCCACGCCGGGGCTGCTTTGCGCTTGAGCGCGTAGAACGCCAACCGGAGCGTGTCAGTGTTGATATGGTGGAGAGGCGCCGTGAACCGCTCTTTCTTCCCAAGCTTTGCCGCTTGCCGTACGCGGTCCAGCGCCTGGGTCACGCGAGCCCGGGTCTGCGTCCGGTGCGTGCTTTGCTGTCCCGCGTTCCTCCTGGTCCCAGCCCTTGGCTCCATCGCCTCTGCCACCGGAGCCCCGGCTTTATTCGGCGACTTCGTCGCTACTATGGCCGAGTCAGACTTCTCCTGATCGTTCATCGGCGGCTATGGCTCCTCGCCTTCCCACCGCGGACCAGGCTGCTCAGCGAGCATCTGGCCGACCAAGAGACCTCCCGGTTCCCGTACAAGAAGCTTCTGCACATGCCAGGGTCTGCGACCACGCCGAAACGACTGGGCGCTCGCGATATCGCACCCCTTCGTGTTGCCTTCCGCTCAGTTGACAGCGTCGGCTCTCGGGAAAACACTCTTTCGCGGCTTAATGGCTGGCCTGTGCGCTCCCCTGCCGACGCTTCGCCGACATCCTCGCGGATGCCTGCGCACGGCTCGGGGCCGATGTGGGTCGCTACTCCTTCATCGTCGTGGACTTCCACCACCTACTCCTTGCCGGTCTCCCGGCGCACCAACTGTAATG
>NZ_JCAMOR010000302.1:0-747 GCF_059512385.1 Bradyrhizobium sp. Crot121
GCACCCGTCGCGCCAGCGCCAGCATGCGTTCGAGGACAATCTCGCCAAGCAAGCCGGTGCGGCCTTCGATCTTGCGGGCAATGTCACGGATGACGCGACCGAGATAGGTTCTAAGCGTCTTCAAGGCCCGGTTGGCGCGCTTGAACTGCTTGGCGTGGGCATAGCGCTGATGCTTGATCAGGGCGAACTTGCCCACCCGCGCATAAGACTGCCGCAACGAAAGGCCCTGCCGCTTTGCCAGCCGGGCCAGGATCTCGCGGGTGTTGATGCCTGAGTAATTCTCCCCAGAAGTGCCGTTTGAAAAATCCCCAGTTGATCGTGCCGCCCATCCTCAGGGCGCGCCCTGAGGATGGGCGGCGAATCGATCACCCGATCCTGCTCTGCCCAGAACGAGGGAGCGGGTGCGGTGATCAAGCTTGGGGAAGTCATCATGATACTTGATCTTCATCGGCAGGGGCTGACGGTTTCGGCGATCGCCCGCGAACTCGGGATCGATCGAAAGACCGTTCGCAAATGCATCGCTCGCGGCCTGGAGCCGCCGGTTTATGGTCCACGCAAGCCACGCCAGCGCCGGATCGACCCATTCGTGTCCTATTTGGGCGGGCGGGTGACGGCGTATCCCGGTCTGACCGGCCGCCGGCTCTTACGGGAGCTGCGCGAACGCGGCTACGAGGGCGGCTACACCGCCGTCACCGATGTGCTGCGCGAGATTCGTCCGGTCCCATTGCCAACGTTTGAAGTTCGCTT
>NZ_JCAMOR010000303.1:0-744 GCF_059512385.1 Bradyrhizobium sp. Crot121
GCAGAAGCACACAGAAAGGATGATCGTGATGATCTGATAATCTGTGAGCACAAGCTGTGACAGCGATGAGGGAGGGCCCCTCGGGATCGGCTTTCAGGAGCAGGTCCCAAATCACTTCAAGCGGCTTCGCTTAAGAGGCGCGGTCGTGAGCGTTGAAGCTAACGATCGGGAAATACCCGAGCGGATAAGCATCCGAGAGACGAATGAAAATGAACCCGCCGATGAAGCGTCGTAACGTGGAAATCGTCGTCAAAACCAGAGGTGTGTCGTCCCTCTGGGATCAGTCCGCTGGAAGCCTGATGATTGGGCGGGCGGCGACCGGCGTTGAGGGGGCGTGAATCGGATGCAGGCGTTGTCACGGAACTGCAGGAACCAGTCGCTCCGATGCAAAGGGAGAAGCACAAGCGGAGAAAACCGCGAGGCAAGAGTACCGATGCGGAGCACTGGGGCGGACCGATCCGTACAAGTGACGAAGGCTCGTAATGGGGCTGGAGCGAAGGGATCGGATCAGGTGGGCTGGCCATCGTTGCAACTGGCAACAGGAGGACGGCGGTGAACCAGCCAAGCAAACCGTTCAACATCGACAAAAGAAAGGTGTACGAAGCGTATCTGCAGGTGCGATCTAATGGTGGCGCAGCCGGTGTCGACGGAGTGACGATTGAGGAATTTGAATCCGACTTGAAGAGTAACCTCTACAAGATTTGGAATCGAATGAGCTCAGGCGCCTACTTCCCGCCACCTGTT
>NZ_JCAMOR010000304.1:0-739 GCF_059512385.1 Bradyrhizobium sp. Crot121
GTAATAGTCGGCGTAGGATTGCAGAACCCGACGCAAATGCACCTCGCCCAGGACAATGATGTGGTCCAAACACTCGCGGCGGATCGATCCGATCAACCGTTCGGCAAGGCCATTCTGCCACGGCGAGGCCGGTGCAACAGGCTTGTCGCGGATGCCCATGGCGCGCAATCGGCGCGTAACGAGGCTGCCATAGATGCGATCGCGATCGCGAATGAGGTATTTTGGGGCCTCATCCCAAGGAAAGGCCTCCGTGATCCGACGTGCAACCCATTCCGCCGTCGGATTTCTTGTGATGTTGATCAAGACCAAGTCTCTGCGGTCCAGTCGGATGATGACGAATGCATAGAGCAGGTCGAAAACCGATGGTGGGAACAACGAACAAGTCCATGGCGGCAACGTCCGGCGCGTGGTTACGCAGGAAGGTCCGCCATCCCTGGCTTGGTGGGCCTCGCCGCTTAACCATGTACTTGGCGACACTCGACTGCGCCAGCTCAAAGCCGAGCTTGAGCAGTTCGCCATGGATGCGTGGCGCGCCCCAAAGCGGATTCTCCATGCTCATGTGCCGGATCAGCGCGCGCAGTTCGGCGTCGATCTGCGGCCGCCCTCCCTGTGGGTACGACTTCCAACGCTAGTAGCGGCGAAAGCCGGCCCGAAGCCAACGCACGAGCGTCTCGGGCCGGATGATCGTGAGGACCTGCAAGATCGATGGAAACCAGCGATACAGCTGAATGAAGAACCA
>NZ_JCAMOR010000305.1:0-731 GCF_059512385.1 Bradyrhizobium sp. Crot121
GTTCGCTACTTCCTCGCCGTCGCATCCGCGCTCAACTTCACCCGCGCGGCCGAGCAGTGCAATGTCACGCAGCCCGCCCTGACCAAAGGGGTGCAGAAGCTCGAGCAGGAACTCGGCGGCCAGTTGATCTACCGCGAACGCCAGCTGACCCAACTCACCGATCTTGGCAAGGAAGTCCTTCCGATGCTGGAGCGCACACTCGCCTCGGCAGACGCGGTGCGTCGCCGAGCCCAGGAGTTCCAACGCAAGGACGTCGCGCCACTGAAGATTGGCCTCGCCCCTTCCATCTCGGCGTCGCTCGTGCTCGATCCGATTGCGGAGATCGCAAAGTTCGTCCCTGGACTTCACGTCGAGCTGCGCGAGGGCGTGGCGGAGAAGCTCGTTGACCTCTTGCTTGAAGGGGAGATCAACGCCGCAATGGTCGGGGACGTGCGGGACGTGCCCGCCCGCATCGACGACTGGTCGCTGTTCGAGGAGCGCTACGTCGCGGTTCTCGCGCCGACACATCGGCTCGCAAATCGTCCCTCAATCGGCATCGACGACCTCCGTGAGACCGTCTTGCTGGAACGCGCCGGCTGCGACGTCGCCCCGAAAATCCAGCAATCGTATTTCCCCGAGAAGCCGCCCCAACTCGGCCACTGCAGCGGTCACGACTTGCACCTGCAGCACATGGCCGCTGCTGGCTTCGGCGTGATACTCGCGCCCGAGCACATGCCGCGCCTTCCGACGCT
>NZ_JCAMOR010000306.1:0-725 GCF_059512385.1 Bradyrhizobium sp. Crot121
AACTGACAGTCGAGCGCGATTTTTTAGCGCGGAGGTCCGGAAGATGAGCACGCCGGACCGTCGAGGAATGCTCGATCACGCCGACATGGCGCTGTCGATCCGCCGGCAATGCATGTTACTTGGCATCGCGCGCTCTGGGGTCTACCGGCCGCCACGGCCGGCCAACGACAACGACCTTGCCCTGATGCGGCGGATCGACGAGTTGTTCACCGCCTGGCCGTTCCTGGGCTCGCGGCGAATGACCGCGATGCTGAAGGTTGAGGGGCTTCAGGTCAATCGCAAGCGGTTGATGCGCAAGATGGGCATTGCGGCGCTGGGACCAAGGCCGAACACTACGAGGCCGGCGCCGGGCCACAAGATCTATCCCTATCTGTTGCGCAACTTGACGATCGACCGGCCAAACCAGGTATGGGCGGCCGACATCACGTATCTGCCCATCGGCCGCGGCTTTCTTTATCTCGTCGCCATCATCGACTGGGCGAGCCGTGCGGTCCTGGCGTGGCGGTTGTCGAACACGATGGACGTCTGGTTCTGCGTGGCGGCGCTGGAAGAGGCGCTGGCGAAGTACGGCACGCCGGAGATTTTCAACACCGACCAGGGCAGCCAGTTCACCAGTGCGGCCTTCACCGGCGCGTTGGCGGGCGCAGCGATCAGGATCTCCATGGATGGCCGCGGTCGTTGGATCGACAACGTCTTCATCGAGCGGCTGTGGCGGTCGCTCAAGC
>NZ_JCAMOR010000307.1:0-717 GCF_059512385.1 Bradyrhizobium sp. Crot121
ACAGAGGCGGGTTCCACATTCCGAGATCACGCCGCCAGAGTCTGCGCCGAGATCGATGTTGCCAAGGAAACGATCCTACCCGCAGGTGATCTTCGCGGCCGCTTGCGGATTGCTGCACCACTTACCTTTGGCCCGACACATCTTGCTCCGGTGTTCGCCGAAATGGCGCGACGTTACCCTCAGCTTGGCATCCACACCTGCTACACTGATCGCTTCGTAGATCTCATCGCAGAGGGTTATGATTGTGCGGTACGGCTTGGCCACCTTCCGGACTCTAACCTGATCGCAAGGCGCGTCGGACCGATCTATGGGAAGTTAGTTGCGAGTCCGGAGTATATCAAAGCGCACGGATCGCCTGAGACACCGGATGAACTCCTCACGCATCAGTCTGTCATGCAGGGCACTGAAACCTGGCAGTTCATGGATGGTGAACAAATCGTCACGGTGCGACCGCAGGGGCGCTTCAAGGCCGACAACGGCACAGCGCTGGTCACTGCCGCCATAGCAGGACTCGGCATCGCTTATCTCCCCGAGGGCCTGATCCATGAGCATCTGGCCTCTGGCACGCTTGTTCCGGTCATGACCCGGCACCCGATACGTCCGGCGGGTGTATTTGTCGTCCGGCCACCAGGCCAGCATCCCGCTCGCAAGATAAGAATCCTCACCGAAATGCTGATCGAGTGTTTCGGAAAAGCTCCGGACGTTGTCGGCACTGCA
>NZ_JCAMOR010000308.1:0-705 GCF_059512385.1 Bradyrhizobium sp. Crot121
CGGCGCATGTGGTCGGCAACGGGTCGGAGATGGAAGCAGGCGCGGCCGGACCAATTGCCCAGTGTCGCCCGATCAAGCCGGATCCCCTGGCGCGCATAGATCTCGGCCTGACGGTAAAACGGCGTATGGTCGCCAAACTTGGAGACAATCACGTGCGCAATCGCCGCTTCGGTCGGCAGCCCGCTGGGTACGACGTGCTCCGGTGCGTGCGCCTGCACGACAGGGCCCGAGCAGCGGCGACAGATGTATTTCGGGCGGCGCGTGACCAGCACGCGCCATTGCGCCGGGATCACGTCGAGCCGTTTGCTGACGTCCTCGCCGATCTTCGTCATCGCCCCGCAACCGCACGGACAAAGCGTGCTCGCAGGCTCGAGGATCCGCTCCACCCGCGGCAATTGAGAAGGCAAGCAGCCCCGATTGCGATGACGAGCTTGATCCGATCCGCCGCGCGACCGGCCCTGGATGATCGCGGCCGCCTTCTCCTGCGCAGCGTCCAGGACGCCTTGCGCGATCTCCACGTCTTCGAGCGGCAAATGATACTGATCTGGTCGCAGCTTCTCGGACTTCGCACCGAACTTGTCGCGGCGCAATTCGCCGAGAATGACCTCCAGCCGACGCCGTGCTTCCTCCGACGCCGCCAGTGCCCCCTGATGCTCACTCAAGGCCGTCTGCGTTTGCGCCAAAAGCGCCTTCAAGCGTTCGTTT
>NZ_JCAMOR010000309.1:0-691 GCF_059512385.1 Bradyrhizobium sp. Crot121
GTCAACGCGCTGCGCAAACGCCTGAAGTCGCTGCGGTTGCGCAAGGGAAAGCTGGAAGGCGTGCAGCTTTGGTATGGTTTAAACGACATGCCAATTTCGTGGTTCAAGGGCGCGCCGAAGAAAACCACGACCGGCGCGACGTTTCGCGGGAAAGAGTACAAAGGCGCGTTCGTCGCTTCCAGCCAGTACGCGCACCGCAAAACGATTTTCAAGCGCAAGGGAAAGCAGCGCCTGCACATCGAAGAACAACTGTTCCCCGTGAAGGATAAGGCGGACGTGTTCGTGGAAGATAGAATCTTCGTGCAGGTGGATGCGATTTTCTGGCCGCTGTTCAGGCGAGAACTGGACGCACGCGTGAAATACAAAATTGGTGGGGCATGATGGACCCGAACGCATTCCTGGACCTGGACGCACTGCACGACGCAATCGAGGCGGCCATTAAGGCGCAATTCCCCGACCTGCAAACCGTCGAGTTTTACCGCACAGAAGAACGGAAGAACCTGCCGCTGCCGGCTGTGCTGCTGAACTTGTGCGAGTTCGAAGGCGAACCCGACCTGGACCCCGGCACCGAACAACTGGCTGTGTCTGCGCGATTTGAAGCGGAAATCATCTTCGGGTTCCGCACGCCGAACGTGAAGCGCGAGATTCGCAAGTTCGCCGCTGCGTTCGCTGCCTGGCTGCGCCTTCGTCG
>NZ_JCAMOR010000310.1:0-685 GCF_059512385.1 Bradyrhizobium sp. Crot121
CGCGTCGTCTCGACACCATCGAAGCGACCGTATCCCACGAGTCGCCGGACGACCGCGCCGTTCTTCTGCTCGACGAAAGCCTGATCGTTCTTCTTGTAGGCGCGCGAACGTGTCACCTCGATCTTTTGCGCGCGGCACCAGGGCACGACGACGTCGTTCATGAACGCGCTGTCGTTGTCAAAATCGGCGCCGCGAATGAGCCAGGGAAACAGGTTCTGTGCGCGCTCCATGGCCCGCACGACGAGCCCGCCCTCCCGCGTCACTAGCGGCACGCACTCGGTCCAACCAGTGGCGACATCGACCATCGTCAATGTCTGAATGAACGAGCCAGCTACAGATGTGCCGCCATGAGCCACCATGTCCACCTCGCAGAACCCCGGCGGCGGATCGTGCCAGTCGTTGAACGTCCGGATCGGAACTTCACGCCGTACCGCCGAATAAAAGCCGACCCGCCGGCGCTTACCGCCGGCCGCGGCCGTCTTGGTCTCGACCGGCAGGCGATCAATCGTGGCTGCGCTGACGCCGAGCACCAACGCCCGATCCGCCTGGTCGAGCTTGAGCCGGCCATGCCGCTCCAGCGAAGGCAGCAACGTCGGAATCATTACCCGGAGCCGCTTGCCGCAGATCCGATCCGAGGCCTCCCACAGCGCCACCAGCGCATCCCTGATAGGGGCGCCATAGGTCG
>NZ_JCAMOR010000311.1:0-680 GCF_059512385.1 Bradyrhizobium sp. Crot121
GAAGGCATTTGTCCAGGCGGGTCTTCCGGAAGGGCTCATTCACGTCATTCCGGGCGACCGTGACGAGGCGCTTGCACTTGCCGCGCATCCGGACGTGGATGTCGTTACCCTGACGGGAGGAACTGCGGCGGGGGACGCTTTAGCGCGCGCGGCAGGCGCGAAGCGCTTCCTCGGCGAACTTGGCGGAAATTCAGCGAACATGGTGGCCGCAGATGCGAATCTCGAGGACGCCGTTGCGCGCCTCATTCCATCATCTTTCGAAGCAAGCGGTCAGCAGTGCATCTCGACCCAGCGGATCATCGCGGAGACGTCGATTTTCGATAAGTTTCTCGAGCGCTTCGTCGAGGCGTCCAAGCGGCTCAAACTGGGGGATCCCAGACTGCCCGAGACCGATCTGGGGCCTGTTGTAAATGCGCGCGCTGCAGCCCGAATAACCTCTATGCTCGATGATGCGCGGGCACTTGGTTGCAGCATCGTGAGCACTGGTGAAAGCGCTGGATGCCTCATTCCGCCAACGATCGTCGTCGATCCTCCTCCAGAGGCGCGACTGGTTCGCGAAGAGGTTTTTGGTCCGGTGGTGGTTGTCATGCGGGCTGACAGCCTCGACCATGCAATTAAGATCGCCAACGAATGCGAGTTCGGACTGCAGGCGTCGTGTTTCACGACGAGCCTGGCGTCGG
>NZ_JCAMOR010000312.1:0-668 GCF_059512385.1 Bradyrhizobium sp. Crot121
TTCATGCCGTTGACGAGATACCCAACGGATACCTTGGTGATGATTTTGTCTGCCACGTCCTGCATCAGTTGTTCGCCTGCAGGCGATTTACTGAAGCGCACGACAGCGCGGCCCTTGCGGTCGCCGTCGATGCGTGCGGATTCCACGACGCCGCGCTGGTCGTCCCAGTCGTGCATCCACAGCACAGCGGCGTTATTGTTCAGGCGCGACAGGTCCACGGCGCCAGCGTCGTGCGACAGCACTTCGATTCCGAACCATCGTTCGTATTCGATTTCAGAACTGAACGACAATTCGACGGTGCGCGATTCCAGGTCCACCGTTCCCAGGTCTGCATCGCGACGCAGGCCGCCTTTCTCGCGGATTTCGTGAAGGCGCGCAGCCAGCTTGTTCGATTGCGACGGGTCGCCGTCGCGCGTCATCATCCTGGTGTAGTCCATTTCGTTATTCCTTCGGCGGCTTCGCCACAGATTCATCGGCCTTGCTCGGCGCAGCTTCAGGCGCAGGCAGAATGCCGAACATCACACTGATAAAATCTTCCGGGATGCCGGCCGCTTTCAGGTCCTCAATGTCCTGCGCGATTTCGGCGAACACCTTTTCAGGTTCGCGCCCTTGCTCGCGAATGACTTGTGAAGGCGACGTAAGGCCCGCGCGAATTTCCGTCACCTTCG
>NZ_JCAMOR010000313.1:0-661 GCF_059512385.1 Bradyrhizobium sp. Crot121
TGTATGGAACGGCCCGCGGGCGCAAGAGCTTTCTCAGTCGACTTCACACATGGGAGCGGTGCCGTCATGTATACGGCCTGTAAAGCGCGGCGCATGACCGCTGGCCTCGATGAAGTCCGCGACACAAGGGGCTAATCAATCAGACGCGCTTGAAGCGCATTGTCGCGCCAGCCTCACTCATGCCGGGATTTCGTCCCGTGGGTTCATCGCCTGTTATTGCGCCTTGCCCTCTGCCGGCCTGCGCCGGTCAGATCTCTTTGACAGCTGCTGTATGCATCAAGCGGCAGCCGTAGTCGTCGCCAGCGTCTCCGGACACCGGTAAATCCCGCCCTTGTTCAAGAGCGCCCAAGCAATTCGCGCTGTCTTGTTGGCCAGCGCGACCGCTGCCACCTTGTACGGACGTCTGGCGAGCAGCGCCCTCAACCACGGCCGCGCCCGATCGGCCTTCCGGGCAATTCGCAGGACGGATGTCGCCCCAAGAACGAGGAGGCTCCGAAGTTCGGGGTTTCCTATCTTCGAGATGCGTCCCATCCGCTCCTTGCCCCCACTCGAATGCTGTCGTGGCGTCAGTCCCAGCCAGGCAGCAAAGTGACGAGCGGATTTGAAGCCGCCGGGATCTGGCACCAGCGCCTTGATGGTCGCCGCTGTAATGGCTCCAATG
>NZ_JCAMOR010000314.1:0-629 GCF_059512385.1 Bradyrhizobium sp. Crot121
CATGCTGGCGCTGGCGCGACGGGTGCTTGACCAGAAGCAGCACCAGCGCGGCCCCAAGGTCTACTCGCTGCACGCGCCGGAGGTGGAGTGCATCGGCAAGGGCAAGGCCCACCGGCCCTACGAGTTCGGCGTCAAGGTCTCGGTGGCCACCAACCTCGCGCCCGCCAAGGGCGGTCAGTTCGTCACCCATGTGAAAGCGCTGACCGGCAACCCCTATGACGGCCATACGCTCAAGACCGTGATCCCAGGCATGGAGGCGCTCGTCGGCAACGTCATCGAGCGCATGTGTCTCGACAAAGGCTATCGCGGCCACAATGCGCCGCCCGATTACAAGTTCAGGGTGTTCATCTCAGGCCAGAAGCGGCGGGTGACGCCAAAGATCAAGCGCGAGCTGCGCCGGCGCTCCGCCGTGGAGCCGGTGATCGGCCACCTCAAATCCAGCACCGAATGGGCCGAAACTATCTCTGGCACCGCCAGGGCGACGCCACCAATGCCGTCCTCGCCGCCGCCGGCTACAACTTCCGTCGCCTCATCCGCTGGCTCGAGCTTTTGCTGCGCCAAATCCTCGTCCAGCTCATCCGCCGACTTCAGCTCCTCCCAAGCTGAAATCCGGGTTCTTCACGGTCGAC
>NZ_JCAMOR010000315.1:0-627 GCF_059512385.1 Bradyrhizobium sp. Crot121
GACCGGCTATACCGACATGCGGAAGGGCTTTCCGTCGCTGGCCTTGCAGGTTCAGGAGATCTTGCATCGCGACCCGCTGGGCGGCCACCTGTTTTGCTTCCGCGGTCGTCGCGGCAATCTCTTGAAGGTGATCTGGCACGACGGCCAGGGCGCCTGCCTGTTCACGAAGCGCCTGGAACGGGGCCGCTTCATCTGGCCGAGCCCGGCCGAGGGCGTGGTGACGATCTCGTCGGCGCAGCTCGGTTACCTCTTGTCCGGGATCGACTGGAGGCACCCACAAGAGACGTGGCGGCCGACGTCGGTCGGATGAGGCTTTGCGCTTCTCGGATCGTGATGGATGTGATTCCATCATCGTCGTGACCACATCTGAATCGCTTCCCACCGATCTTGCCGCCGCGCATGCGATGATCCTCGCGGAGCGTGCCGCGCGCCTTCAGGCGGAAGCGGTCGCGGCGAGCGCCAAAGCGGAGGCTGCCGATGCGAAGGCGGCCGAGGCACTGATCAGTTACCTCAAGCTCGAGATCGAGAAGCTGCGTCGCCAGATTTATGGCAGCCGCTCGGAGCGCAAGGCACGGCTCTTGGAGCAGATGGAGCTTCAGCTTGAAGAGCTGGAAGCAACCGCAACCG
>NZ_JCAMOR010000316.1:0-625 GCF_059512385.1 Bradyrhizobium sp. Crot121
TCTCTTTGTCGAAAGGAGACGGCATCGAACTATCGGCGTCCGATAACGGCGTCGGCCTTCAGGACAGCACCGATCCGGCTGGACTGGGTTCGCGCATCGTCCAGCTTCTCGCCCACCAACTCGATGGCGAAATCGCATAACGGTTGAATCCGGGTCTGCGCGTGCGGTTGCGGCGCATCCGCGTTAGCGTGACGTGGCTCCGTCCTTGGACGCACCGAGCCGATCAAGCAGAGATTTCAGGGACGGAGGAAGTTCCCTCTCGACGGGCATCCGCGGGCGCAGCGGCTCGCGATTTCCGCCGCGATGTCGATAGAGACCGGGTTCCTCATCGGACCGGGCTAGGCTTCTGCCAACATTCGAACATCGGATTGGTTGCGGTCTCCGGCCAATGTTCACTTTTGAACATTTCCACGGAACGAATCGCTAAGGTTGTACTTTCCGCTTGGGAGCTGAAATCCGAATAGCGCCTGTTGGGAAAGCAAGACGTGGCGGGACGAGAGTATCTGAACCGACAGGCGGCCACCCTGCTCAAGTTCGCGAAGACGACCACCGATCCGATGGTCGCCTTGGGCTTGGTCGAGAAGGCTGCTGATCTCAAGGAGCAGGCCGAGGATCCGCGGACCGA
>NZ_JCAMOR010000317.1:0-623 GCF_059512385.1 Bradyrhizobium sp. Crot121
AGCGTCGCGATCAGGTTGCCCGCGAACACCCCGGTGTGGGTGAAGTGCGACAACACGTCCGCGTCCAACAACGTGGCAAACCGCAACTGGTTGAAGAAGAAAGGGCGCGCATCGGTCGGCGGCGTGAGGTCGAGATAGAAGCCGGTCGTCGCCCGGTCGAGCACGCGACGGTCCGTAGCGCTGACGATCTTCTCGAGCACGGCGGATGGCGCGGACGCATCCGGGCTCAACAGCACCGTGAATTCATTGGCTTTGGCGGCGTCCTCGAGCGCCGTCAGCGCCGCCGGCGAGAGCGGCGACTTTGTCACGATCAGTGTCGCCACGTGCCCCGCTGCGGCGAGGAACAGGTGGCGCCGGGGCTCGGCGGCGCCGCTTGCAAGGAGGGTCGCGACCGCAAGGCTGACCAGTCGCCCGGTCTCGTTCACTTCGCCCGGCGCATACCAGCGGCTCACCGTGAACAGGCCACTTGGGGTAAGCCGACCGAGAAAGCGTTGCCAGGCCTCGACTGTGTAGAGACCATTTTCTGTGAGCGTGAAGGCGCCGGCCCCTGTCGCCGCCCAGGTATCGATCAGGCTCATCTGGATGACATCGAAGGAGCGCGGTGTGCGGGCAAACCAGCTGCG
>NZ_JCAMOR010000318.1:0-623 GCF_059512385.1 Bradyrhizobium sp. Crot121
AGCGTCGCGATCAGGTTGCCCGCGAACACCCCGGTGTGGGTGAAGTGCGACAACACGTCCGCGTCCAACAACGTGGCGAACCACAACTGGTTGAAGAAGAAAGGGCGCGCATCGGTCGGCGGCGTGAGGTCGAGATAGAAGCCGGTGGTCGCCCGGTCGAGCATGCGACGGTCCGTAGCACTGACGATCTTCTCGAGCACTACGGATGGCGCGGACATGTTCGGGTTTAACAGCACGGTGAATTCATTGGCATTGGCGGCAACCTCGAGCGCCCTGAGCGCCGCCGGCGAGAGCGGCGACTTCGTCACGATCAGTGTCGCAACCTTCCCGGCTGCGGCGAGAAAGAGGTGGCGGCGGGGCTCGGCGGCGCCGCTTGCAAGAAGGGTTGCGACGGCAAGGCTGACCAATCGCCCGGTCTCGTTCACTTCGCCGGGCGCGTACCAGCGACTCACCGTGAACAGGCCACTTGGGGTAAGCCGATCGAGAAAGCGTTGCCAGGCCTCGACTGTGTAGAGACCATTTTCTGTGAGCGTGAAGGCGCCGGCACCTGTCGCCGCCCAGGTATCGATCAGGCTCATCTGGATGACATCGAAGGAGCGCGGTGTGCGGGCAAACCAGCTGCG
>NZ_JCAMOR010000319.1:0-615 GCF_059512385.1 Bradyrhizobium sp. Crot121
ACTCCGCAGCCGCTAAGCGGCAAGCCGCGCACGACGCACCGGGAGACGATTCCAATCATGGGCAATCGAATCGCGATTTGCACGCTCCTGAAGGCGGCTCCGCAGCCGCCAAGCAGCATGCCAAGCATGAAGCACCGGGAGACGGTTCCAATCATGGGCAATCGAATCGCGATTTGCACGCTTCTGAAGATAGCTCCGCAGCCGCCAAGCAGCATGCCAAGCATGACGCACCGGGAGACGATTCCAATCATGGGCAATCGAATCGCGATTTGCACGCTTCTGAAAACGGCTCCGCAGCTGCCGAGCAGCACACCAAGCATGACGGGACACCACTGAACGTTACCAATCCCGGCCAATCGCAGCGCGATTTGCACACGGCGCCTGTAAACGCCTCCAACAACCCGCATTCGGAATCGAGCCTGAACAGTGGAGGCAAGGATCAGGTTCTTATCGATGACGCCTGGCACGCAAAAACGGCGGCCGCGCCAGAGCTCGGAGATTCGTTTCATTTCAAGAATCAGATGGCAGCTTCCAAAGCTTCAGATATCTTTGAAGTACATGTGCGCCACGAACCGGATTCGATAACACTTAGCCAGCACGTTGCCGGACACGATG
>NZ_JCAMOR010000320.1:0-615 GCF_059512385.1 Bradyrhizobium sp. Crot121
ACGGATCTAGGGCGTTCTTGGACACGTGCTTCGGTCCATCAGATCCTTACCAACGAAAAATATATCGGAAACAATGTTTTCAACCGCGTCTCGTTCAAGCTCAAGCAGAAGCGCGTTGTAAACAGTCCAGATACCTGGGTTAGAGCGGAGGCTGCGTTTCCCCCTGTGATCAGCCGTGAACTCTTTGAGCGAGCTCGCACGATCATCGATGCTCGTAGCGCTCACTATTCCGATGAAGAACTTTTGGCTTTGCTGCAGGAGGTTCTGAAAGATGAAGGCTATCTTTCTGGGCTTATTATCGACGAGCGAGAGGACATGCCTTCGGCAAGCGCCTATCGGCATCGCTTCGGAAGTCTGATCAGGGCATATAGTCTAATCGGATATATTCCGGATCGAGACTACTCGTATATCGAGGTAAATCGCCGGATAAGGGATACCCATCCCGCAATTGTCACCACCGTAATTCGCGGCTTCGAGCTAGCTGGCGCTCGCATCGCGGTAGATCAAAATCAGCTTCTGACCATAAATGGTCAATTCACGGCAGCCGTCGTGATCGCGCGAGCGTGCATTTCTGGTAGCGGATACCGCTGGCATGTGCGGTTTGACACGAGTCTC
>NZ_JCAMOR010000321.1:0-597 GCF_059512385.1 Bradyrhizobium sp. Crot121
ATGAACTTCGTGAACACATCGCCGTTCTGCAGCCGCTCCCGGTTCTTGGTGAAGGTGGTCGGGTCCCAGACTGGATCATCCGGCGACAGTCCCACGAACCAGCGATACAGAAGATTATAGTCCAGTTGCTCCATCAACTGGCGTTCCGAGCGGATGCCATAGAACACCTGCAGCAGCAAGGCGCTCAGCAATTGCTCCGGAGGGATCGAAGGACGTCCCTCGCTGGCATAGAGCCTCCCAAGGCTGCGGTTCAAATCACTCAATACATCCCGGACAAGTTCCCGCACCTTCCGCAGCGGATGGTTCGCTGGCACACGCTTATCCGGCGCGATGTACGAAAACAGGCCGCCTTGATCCGTAAACCTGCCGCGCATGAGCGTCTCCGCTGATTCGAGATGACAAGTGAATCATCAAGCCCCCTCGGTGGCGAGGGGGTTCTTCAGCAGACTGCTAGAGCATCTGTCACGTTTCATCGTGGAACTGGTGCGGGAGAGCCTGGACCTCAGCGCGATATCTGGCAAAGCGGCACCTCAAACACTTGGCCGGGCTGTTCGTGCAGGTGTTGAGGCTCGCCGAGAAGGCCGGGTTGGTGCGGCT
>NZ_JCAMOR010000322.1:0-597 GCF_059512385.1 Bradyrhizobium sp. Crot121
GGCTGCATGATGCGCGAACGGCCGGAGCGGACGAGACCGAGATGGCGGCCGCGCTCACGCGTCATCACCTCGGCGATGACGCTCGTCTCGCCGTGGCGCTTGACGCCAAGAATGATCGCCTGATCCAGCCATTGCATCGGAAAACCGTCCTTCAGCCTGCCGATTCACTCTAAAGCCTTTCTTGGTCAGATTGAAGCGTTCTGAGCAGCAGGGCTCTGCGGCAGGGCTAGAGCATCGGCCCGAAAATCGGACTCGATTTTCGGAAAGCCTGATGCGTAGATTCAAAGAGCTGGAGCGTCCTTTGTGCGTCCGAACGGACCACGGCGCTCTAATGCAAATGGCCCCATTTTCGGGGCCATTTTTATTTGCCAGTTAAATCATTCTAAGGTTGTAGAAAAATAGACAGATTGAAATTTTTCTGCCTTGATGACGGATAATGCACATATGAAATCATACTAGATCTGAAAAAAGACAAGTAAAAGGCTCGGCGCGGACCCTGCGTTAAGAGAAAATTTTCCCTAACGCATTCTTATGAACGTCATAAAGGTTGTGTTCGCCAGGGGTTCCAGATGCGTTTCTTTTCGACATCCATCGTGC
>NZ_JCAMOR010000323.1:0-594 GCF_059512385.1 Bradyrhizobium sp. Crot121
TGCCCCTTGCCGCGGAACAGCTCATAACCCGCCTGCTCCTGAGGCGTAAACTGCGCTTTGCCCGCCAGCACCGCATCGAACTTGGAAGTAAGAGCCGTTACCTCGGCGGACGCCTCGTAGCCGGCGATGGACTGCGCCATCTGGTCGAACGTGGCCGCGGCGCGGCCGCGATCTATCGGCGTAAGATGGACTGGTATCGGGTCGTTCGCGGGCGGCGGCCCCGGTTGATTGCACACCTGCTCAACGTCCGCAGGCCACTGGATAGCAAAGGCCTGCGGACCCCAGACCGCTTCGAACAAGCCGCAATAGGGCCGCTGCACCGCGCGATATACCGCACAGACAATATCGGGCAGGCCCATTTCGACGGGATTGGTCGGCGGCCCCTCCGCCTGCTCGGCGGCTGGATTGCCTAACCGACGGCCGGTTGCGCGCATATCCCAGAAATTGCCGCCGACGAGATCGCCCTGCCCGGGATTATAATGCAAAACAGGGGAAAGCGGTGCGTACGCATGCGACTGCGGCTTGCGGTTGCTAAAGCGGGTGCGCACCGAACCAGGATATGAGCCGGTCGTGCGGTTGAGCTCGGACACCGGC
>NZ_JCAMOR010000324.1:0-593 GCF_059512385.1 Bradyrhizobium sp. Crot121
TCATTACGATAGGCCGCTCATGTGGGCCTGGCGAGGTTGCCGAGCTTGACGAGGTTGTGGGCGGTGCAGACGATCGCCCATTCGGCCCCCACGTTAGCCAGGCCTCGGAACAGGAACTGGTGGAAGCCGCGGGCCTGCTTGATCTGTCCGAACACCGCCTCGACGATCTGCTTTCGCAGTCGGTAGGGGGTCTCGAAGCCGCCGTCGGCGATCTTTTTTCTCATCGCCTGTGTCAACGGTCCGCCGATCTTGCCGTTGTCGGCGGTCGGGCGCTTGGCGCGGCCGGTGGCGATGTAGCCATCGATCCCACGCAGATCGAGGCTCGCGAGGTTGACCTCGCTCAGATAGCCGCTGTCGGCGGAAGCTTGTTCCGGTTTGCGGCCGAGATTGGCTTGGATGCCATCGACCAGCGGCACCAACTGGCCATGGTCGCTCGTGCTCGGCGTCAGGGCGTGTGCAACGATGATCTGCGCTTTGCCGTCGACGGCCGCCTGCGCGTTATAGCCTTGGATGAAGCCATCCTTGGTTTTGAGAATGCGGCTTTCAGGATCGGTGAAGTTGCGCTGTGCCTTTGGGGCAGGCGCGTCGGATGG
>NZ_JCAMOR010000325.1:0-584 GCF_059512385.1 Bradyrhizobium sp. Crot121
TGCGGTAAAGCCTGCTGTTTGGATCGCTGGTACTCGCATGGGTGTCGTTCTTGCGCTTCTGGCCATGGAAGTTTGCGCCGCCATCATCGTCACCGCTACCGTCCTTGGGACGAAAGCTCTTCTGTGACGCCCAGGCTTCGATCAGCGTTCCATCCACCGAGAAATGCTCGTCCGACAGCAGCGGCTTGACCTGCGGATGGTTCAGAAGCCGGGTCATGAATTTCTTAAACACCCCGCCGTTCTGCAGCCGGTCTCGGTTCTTGGTGAAGGTGGTCGGGTCCCAGACCGGGTCGTCGGGCGAAAGCCCCACAAACCAGCGGTACAAAAGATTGTAGTCCAGTTGCTCCATCAACTGGCGTTCCGAGCGAATACCGTAGAACACCTGCAGCAGTAACGCGCTCAGCAATTGCTCCGGAGGCGTCGAGGGACGTCCTTCGCTCGCGTAGAGCTTCCCCAAGTCGCGATTCATCTCCGTCAGCACATCGCGGACGAACTGCCGGATCTTCCTGAGCGGATGGTCCGCAGGAACTCGTGCCTCCGGCGAAATGTACGAAAATAATCCGCCCTGATCCGAAAAAGCGCCC
>NZ_JCAMOR010000326.1:0-573 GCF_059512385.1 Bradyrhizobium sp. Crot121
TTCATCGCAGCTGTCAACGCAATGACATCTCAGGCTTGCTGCGGAGCTTTAGCGAAGCGATCGATCTTACCTAGCTAGCAAAGTAAGCGGTTGAGTTAGTCGCACAAGATAGACTGAGGCATTTCATTCCCTTGGTCACGCTTGCGCGCGCCTTCGCTTTCATGCGCTCCATCGAGCGTTCGTTTAGCTTCTAGAGGCCGATATAGGAAAGATGGCGACACACTTGCCGAAAGATTGTCGCCAAAAATGTGCAGTAAGGAGAACGCATGACAGAACGGTCAGTGGCAAACTTTTCGCCGTTAATTGTTGGCATCGGCGGCACATCCAAGGAAGGATCAAACACTGAAAAGGCCTTACGAACTGCCTTACAGGCTGCTGGCAATCGAGGAGCGAGAACGCGACTCTTTGGCGGCGCCGAGCTCTATCGCCTTCCGATCTTTCATCCCGGTGCGTCGCCGACGGCCATACAGCAGGAGTTTGTATCTATGGTGAGAGAGGCGGACGGCATCATCGTTGCAAGTCCCGCTTACCACGGCAGCGTATCCGGCATTATCAAGAACGCGTTGGATACGC
>NZ_JCAMOR010000327.1:0-568 GCF_059512385.1 Bradyrhizobium sp. Crot121
TGATCGGATTTTGTGTTGACCATCTGAACCACTTACAAACCCAGCCAACGAGTCCGGCGTCGCTGACGTTGACGTTCACATCGCCGCGCTGCGCCTCAAATTCTTTCCAGACTTGGACTTTGTGAATCGGAAAGCTGTTCGGCACCCCCCACAAGTAGACGACGCAAAAACCAACCTTCACCAACGAGCTATGGCTTCTCAATTGCCCGCTCGTCATTTCCCGGTCGGGCACCGTCGTCTCGAACAGGAGATGATGGCCGTACCTCTCGACGTAGCCGTGCTTTTGGACGATGCCCTCGTCATCCAGCAGACCATCAAGGTCGGCAACCCGGATGGCCGTGCCGTTGAAGCACGGTTTCAAAAAATCCCAATCCCAAAGGGCCGCACAGTATTTCACCGGGTCTCGGATCATGCGGCTGCTCCCTCGTCAGCCTCATTCCCCCAAGCGCTCCAACCCGGTCGTGCAACGCCCCGCCGATTCAGTTCGATCTTGGGAACGGTCGGGAAATACTGCTCGATCATCTCAAGAAAGATTTCGGGCTTTGCGGAATGTTCACCGCCACGGGGC
>NZ_JCAMOR010000328.1:0-565 GCF_059512385.1 Bradyrhizobium sp. Crot121
TGAAAAATTCTTAGTGCAAGCAGACGCCGGCGAAAGCCTTCGAACGAGTGACTATCCGAAGGAATATCGCGGGCTGCAAATCAAGGTCAGCTTCGGTCAAGGGGTGTTCTCGAGAGTGCCGTGGATCGCGTTTCTAGGCGCCGGCCAGAAAGTTAGCGAAGGAATCTACCCGGTCCTTCTTTACTATCGCGAAGCCAAGGTCCTAATTTTGGCATATGGGGTGAGTGAGACGCATTCGCCGCAGCAACGTTGGGCGAAAGTTGTTCAGAAGCAGACCGTAGGTTCATTCTTGAAGGAGAAACACAGTCGAGAAGCCGACCGCTATGGCGACTCGTTCGTCGATGTGGCGTTTACGGTGCCGGACGAACTTGATGTCGAGACTCTGACCGCTCACTTGGATGCGATGATACAGCTCTACATTGATGCGATCGCCCCGAGTTCAAACTTAGCTGCTGACGCACCGAAGGAGAGCGTTTCCGTTGAAGCGGCCCTCAGAGACATTTTTGTCGAACAGGAGGACTTTGAGAATTTTCTAGCAAGTCTAAGGCTTAACAAGAATGTGGTT
>NZ_JCAMOR010000329.1:0-557 GCF_059512385.1 Bradyrhizobium sp. Crot121
AATCCCGAGCGCCCGGCCACCGAATACGGCTATATCAGCCCCGGCGATACCATTTCGGGACAGGTGCGCGCGGTCGCAAAATTCGTCGAGAAGCCCGACGCCGCAACCGCGGCCGACTACATCACGTCGGGCTATCTCTGGAACAGCGGCAACTTCATGTTCCGCGCCGCCGTGCTGCTCGATGAGTATCGCAATTTCGATACCGCGAGCGTGCAGGCGGTGACCGAGGCGGTGACGAAGACCGAACGCGATCTCGGCTTCGTCAAGCTCGATGTAGATGCGTTCGGAGCGGCGAAGGCGATCTCGATCGATTACGCGGTGATGGAGAAGACCGCGCACGCGGCGGTGGTGCCGGTGTCCTGCGGCTGGTCGGATGTCGGCTCCTGGCACGCGGTGTGGGAATTGTCTGACAAAGACGGGCAGGGCAATGCCGCGCGCGGTGCTGCAGTGTTCGAGGACTCCCGCAACAGCAATGTCTGGACCGACCGCGCGCTGGTCGCGCTCGAGGGCGTCGACGACCTCGTGGTGGTGGCGACACAGGACGCCATCCTGGTGTC
>NZ_JCAMOR010000330.1:0-557 GCF_059512385.1 Bradyrhizobium sp. Crot121
TTGCTACTGGCGCTGCTCACCTCTGGCCTCATGTGGCCAGTCTATGCCTTCTTCGCCTATCGCATCATCGTCGATAGTTATCGGCGTAAGGGCTGGATCGAACTCGACACGCCGCCTGTGCCCTTCAATCCTTCCTATGGCGAACAGGTCGAAGCCATCCGGACCGCTATTGCGGAAGGCCGTGATCCCCGGCAACCGCCGCCGCCGAGGCAATGACGATGTGGAAACTGTTCGCCACCGTGCTTGCGCTCACCGATACCGGCTCGGTCTCGATCACATCGATCGCGACCGACTTCGCCAACCGCGAGGCCTGCAAGGCCGCGGCGCGCGATCTGTACCCGCCGATCATCGAGCGCGAGCTGCAGGGGCACCGGCTTTCGATCCGGGCCGCTGCCGAATGCCGGACGGACGGCCCGCCACCGCCGCCGCCTCCGTTCCCCAATCCGTTCAGAGAATTCATGCGATGACCCTGACAATCTGCACTGCGCGTTACGAGCGCGAGCACGGCCAGAAACCGCAGGGGCGCGGTTACTGGCGTTTCCTGCTGATCTCCGCCG
>NZ_JCAMOR010000331.1:0-555 GCF_059512385.1 Bradyrhizobium sp. Crot121
GTGTGACATGGCAGGACTTCGAGACAGACCTGGAGCCTCGGCTTGAGGATCTGAACGCTCGGGTCCACCGAGGAGCGTATCGGCCCCAACCGTCACGCCGGACGTATATCCCGAAGGCTGACGGCCGGGAGAGACCGCTGGCGATCGCAGCTCTGGAAGACAAAATCGTCCAGGGCGCGACCGTCATGGTGCTCAACGCCATCTACGAAGGCGACTTCGTCGGCTTCTCTTACGGGTTTCGACCCGGCCGGGGGCCACATGACGCGCTGGACGCCCTGGCGGTAGCGATCACCACGCGGAAGGTGAACTGGATACTTGACGCCGACGTGCAAAACTTTTTCGGAAGTGTGAGCCAAGACTGGCTGGTCCAGTTTTTGGAACACCGGCATCGGCGACAAGCGCATCATCCGCCTGATCCGTAAATGGCTGAAGGCGGGCATCCTCGAAGACGGGGTCGTAACCGTGGACGACAGGGGCCCGGGGCAAGGATCGGTGATTTCGCCGCTGCTCGCCAACGTTTACCTGCACTACACATTCGATCTTTGGGCCGAACGC
>NZ_JCAMOR010000332.1:0-542 GCF_059512385.1 Bradyrhizobium sp. Crot121
GAAGGCGTCGGCATTTCCAGCGTAGTTCGCTTCCGGCTAGGTCTTGGTTGGCGAGCCTCGCGCTAGAAGACGCGGCCCTGTTGAGGACCGCCCAGGCGATTCGGGCGAGCTTGTTGGCGAGCGCAATCGCCAGCACGTTGTGGTGCAATCGCTTCTTGGCGGCTTCGATCCAAGATTTGAGGCCATAGCGCTCCCAGCACTTCACCCTGACCAGCACCACCCATGCGGCTTGGACGAACAGCGCGCGCAGGCAGCGATTGCCGCGCCTTGATATCTTGCCCAGGATCGTGCGGTCGCCGGTCGAGATCTGCGTCGGCACCAGCCCAAGCCAGGCGCCGAATTCGCGGCCTTTCGAGAACACGTCTCCAGTGCCGATCGCGGCCACCATGGCGCTTGAGATCAGCGGGCCAATGCCGGGCACCGTCATCAATCGCTCGCAGGCCTGATCTTGATGGGCCAGCGTTTCGATCTCGCTCGACAGCCCCTCGATACGTGCATCCAGCCGGCGCCAGTCGCCCGCCAGATCCTCGATGATGCGCAAC
>NZ_JCAMOR010000333.1:0-532 GCF_059512385.1 Bradyrhizobium sp. Crot121
CAGAAGCCGAGCGCGCCGTCGCCGACGGCAATTTCCGGGGCGATCTGCAACCCGCGCCGCTTGACGTCGATCAGGAGCTCACGCCAGCTCTGCGCGCTCTCCCGCACGCCGACCTGGAAGCCGATCAGTTCCTTCTTGCCTTCCGGCGTCGCGCCGATCAGCACCAGCATGCACTCGCCGTGGTCTTCCATGCGGGCCTGCAGGAAGACGCCATCGGCCCACACGTACACGTATCGTCGCGCCGACAAATCGCGCCTCTGCCAGCGCTCGTACTCGCCTTGCCACTCCGCGGTCAGCCGGGAAATCACCGCGGGCGACAGGTTCGGTGCGTCCTTGCCCAGCAAGGCCGTCAGCGCCTCCTGGAAATCGCCGGTCGAGATGCCGCGCAGGTACAGAATCGGCAACAGCGCATCCAGGCTTCTGGTCCGCCGTGCCCACAGCGGCAGGATCGCCGAGCCGAACCGGATCCGCTCACTATCGCCGGCCGCCCCACGGTCGCGAATCTTCGCCCGCGCGACCTCGACCGGACCGA
>NZ_JCAMOR010000334.1:0-526 GCF_059512385.1 Bradyrhizobium sp. Crot121
TGAGCACCAGATCGAAGCTGTTGCGGCGGCTATCTGTGAAGGCAAGAGCGCCGTCGAAGCCGCATGCCGTCTGGAGTGGCTTACCCGTCAACTGGTGCGGGAAGAGGTGCCTCCGAGGAAAGGCGCCTTGCGGCGGGCTGACCTGAGCTGGGAATTCCTTATTAGAAGCCGCCCTCCGTCTCAGCCAACTTCCGGAGCGTGCAGAGGTCAACACGTCCGTCTGATGGAGTATCAATGTAGTCTATATCTACTCCCGGTCTGTCAAGACACTCCGCTTTACACACGGCTTCTCCTGCGCTCAACCTTTGAACCGAAAAATACTTCCGGCTAAACCCGGTTCGATGACATCTAATAGTGTAGGGCACGGATCCCACTCCGTTGAGAGCGACAGTATATCCATCTTCCTGTAACAGTGCGGCCGACCATTTTTGGTAGGTCCTTGGGGGCGCGTTTGCGTCGCGATCACCGAGGCTCTCGAGCTTCAAACCGACATTCTGAAATAGAATTATGAATCCTTTCCAATCCA
>NZ_JCAMOR010000335.1:0-515 GCF_059512385.1 Bradyrhizobium sp. Crot121
ATTCTCTTCGTCATCGTTCATTCAGCAGGCGCTGGATCAGCCTGGCTCGCGGCCGCTGGCTTTTTTCCCCGAAAGAGCCAGGTCTGCAGCCGGTCGAGATAGATGTAGACAACCGGCGTGGTGTAGAGCGTGAGAAGCTGCGACAGCGCGAGGCCGCCCACGATCGCGTAGCCCAGCGGCTGGCGAAGCTCCGATCCGACCCCGCTGCCCAGCATCATCGGGACGCCGCCAAGCATCGCTGCCATCGTCGTCATTAGGATCGGCCGGAAGCGCATGATGCAGGCTTGATAAATGGACTCCTCGGCGGTCAGACCTTGTTCGTGTTCGACGTGCTGAGCGAAATCGATCAGCATGATTCCGTTTTTCTTGACGATGCCGATGAGCAGGATGATTCCGACAATCGCGATCACGCTGAGATCGTAGTGGGCCGCCATGAGAAGCAGAAGCGCACCAAGCCCGGCCGACGGCAGGGTCGATATGATCGTGATCGGGTGAATCACACTCTCGTAGAGCAC
>NZ_JCAMOR010000336.1:0-505 GCF_059512385.1 Bradyrhizobium sp. Crot121
CGGCGAAGAATTTGGGTGCGCGACCACGTCGTCCTTGAGGCCACTAGGTCGTCGAAGGACGGCACAGTTCTTTTTATCAGTCATGAGGACACCGATGAGCACCGCAGAATTGAACCAGCGCTTGAGGGTGGCGATCGTCGGAGGTGGCATCGGCGGGCTATCTGCCGCGGTCGCGCTCCGCCGTCGCGGCATCGACGTGACGGTCTATGAGCAGGCGCCGGCGCTCGGCGAAGTCGGTGCCGGGATCTTCATCTACCCCAACAGTCTGCGCCAGCTGGAGCGCATGGGCCTTGGGCCCTCGTTGGCCGGCGTGGGGGCCAAGGTTGGCCCCGGCTCCCAATATTGCCGAATGGATGGGACGGTTGTGGGCCCCATACTGACGACTGACTCCGCGGGCTGGAACGGCATGTACGGCATGCACCGTGCCGACATGCTCGACACATTGGCACGTGATCTGCCTGCGAATTCTATCCGAACCGGTCATCGCTGTGTGGGCTTCGAGCAA
>NZ_JCAMOR010000337.1:0-501 GCF_059512385.1 Bradyrhizobium sp. Crot121
GGGGCATGCGTTCTCGGCCTCGGCGATCAGCGCCATCAACAAACGGCTGGATGCGTCGCTGAAGGCGTTTTGCGCGCGCAAGCTCAAGGAACCATTCCCCTATCTGATCCTGGATGCGCGCTATGAGCGGGTGCGCGAGGACGGCATCATTGCGAGCCAGGCGGTGCTGATCGCGATCGGCGTCGACTGGGAGGGCCGGCGTCAGGTGCTCGCGGTCGAGCTTGCCAACCGGGAGAGCCGGTCGAGCTGGAAGGAGTTTTTGGAAGCGTTGAAGGCGCGCGGCCTGCATGGCGTTGAGTTTGTCGTCTCCGACGATCATCCCGGCTTGAAGAAGGCGATCGCCGAAGTGCTCGCCGGCGTGTTCTGGCAGCGCTGTTATGTGCACTTCCTGCGCAATGCGCTCGATTATGTGCCGCGCAAGGTCGACGACGATTGCCTGCTCGAGCTCCGCTGGATGTACGACCGACGCGATCTTGGCGAGGTGCGGCGCGATCTGGCGGC
>NZ_JCAMOR010000338.1:0-501 GCF_059512385.1 Bradyrhizobium sp. Crot121
CTCGTGGGGGGACACGCGCTCTCTTTCGTGGTCAAGCCGCTCCGGAAGGCCTCCGTTACCAAGCTGGCTTGCCGCCGGCATCGTGATGTTGGGCCTTGCGGTAATTCTCACCGCAACGTTGATCGAGAAATGCAGCGCAAGGAGAGCGCGTGAGGACAGCCACACCAGGCCGGATCCGCAGTCACCTTCGTGATAGACGCCGCTAGCTTTGCGTCCATGCGCAGTTCAGCGTACGGGCTAAAGGTGTGGGCAGCGATCTCCAGCACGGCGGCATAACGCGCCGCTCGCTATGCCTAAGGCTCGATTATGGAATCGGTATATTTGTCCAGGCCAAAGGGCGTCTCGCTGGTTCACGGCCCTGGACCGCCAGAGTAGATATCGCGCGTTCTACGCCGGCACAGCGCCCGAGCGCGGAATGAGCAATTAGAGCGTGATGAGATTAGGTTTGACCATATCCGGCGTTGGTGAAGTAGTTTGAGCACTCGGCGGGTGTGACAGTGT
>NZ_JCAMOR010000339.1:0-501 GCF_059512385.1 Bradyrhizobium sp. Crot121
GTCGTTTCCGCCGCCTCGCTGATCAAGGTCATCAACGAAAAGCAGCTGAAGACGGCGCAGGACCAAAACCCGCTGACCGGCCTGCCGGGCAATCGCGCCATCAGAGATTTCATGCGCCATTCCGGCCGCGACGGCGATGAAGTGCGCCATTTCTGCTATTGCGATTTCGACAATTTCAAGCCCTTCAACGATGCCTACGGCTTCCATCTCGGCGACCATGCGATCTCGCTCTTTGCCGCGCTGATGCGCCGTTACTTCTTCGCCGAGCGTCACTTCCTCGGCCATGTTGGCGGCGACGACTTCTTCATCGGCGTCATCGGCTGGACCAAGGAGGAATTGACGGAAATCCTCGATCGTCTCATCAGCGATTTCCACGACGACGTGCTCGATCTCTATTCGGATGAGGACCGCGCCGCCGGCCGTATCCGCGGTCACGATCGTGCCGGAGCGGAAGCCTTCTTCCCGCTGATGCACTGCTCGATCGGCGTTCTCGAACTGCCC
>NZ_JCAMOR010000340.1:0-500 GCF_059512385.1 Bradyrhizobium sp. Crot121
CATTTGCCGCAGGTGGAGCGCGTCATCGAGCTTGCGAGCACGTTCTGTCCGTGCGGTTGCGGCGCCATGACGAAGATCGGCGAGGACGTCAGCAAACGCCTTGACGTGATCCCGGCGCAATGGCGCGTGCTGGTCACGCGCCGCCCGAAATACATCTGCCGCCGCTGCACGGGCCCTGTCGTGCAGGCGCACGCACCGGAGCATGTCGTGCCTGGTGGACTACCGACCGAAGCGGCGATTGCGCACGTGATTGTCTCCAAGTTTGGCGACCATACGCGGTTTTACCGTCAGGCCGAGATCTATGCGCGCCAGGGGATCCGACTTGATCGGGCGACACTGGGCAATTGGTCCGGCCGCGCCTGCTTCCATCTCCGACCCGTTGCCGACCACATGCGCCGCCATCTGGCAGCGGCGGATCGTCTGTTCATGGACGAAACTACGGCGCCGGTGCTCGATCCCGGGCGTGGTCAAACGAAGAAGGGCTACTTCTGGGCGAGCGT
>NZ_JCAMOR010000341.1:0-500 GCF_059512385.1 Bradyrhizobium sp. Crot121
TAGATGAAGAGCATGATGACCAAGGACGATGTCCGAGCCGCCCGTGTGACGCTTGGCAAGATGTGGAAGCCCGGCGGTGGCCCGCTGACGGCCCAAGAGCTTGTGCGCGCCCTTGGCCTCTCGGAAGATCACGGCACCGACCACGTCTACAACATGGAAAAGGGCAAGTCGGCCGTTTCCGGCACTATCGAGATGCTGTTGCGCATCTATCTCGCCGGTGGTGTGCCGCCCGACGATGTCGTGATCTTCAAAGACGCCCCGAAGCGAGCGCGCTAAGGGCGACCGGAACGATCTCTTTGGAACGAGCCTTGTCCCGTAGCTTCGGGGCATGGCAAAGAGCATCGAAGAGCAGCTTGAAAGCACCCTGACCTCGATCCAACAGGTCGAGCAGAACGGGCAGCGCTACACGATCAAGGATCGTGAGCTTTGGCGCGGCGATCTGCGCCAGCTTGACCAGCGCGCTCAGCGCCTCGAAAAACAAGCGGCCCGCGAGAAGCGTA
>NZ_JCAMOR010000342.1:0-499 GCF_059512385.1 Bradyrhizobium sp. Crot121
GCCGTCCGGCGAACGCACTTCAAGACCATCGACCAGCCCGCCCTTGGTGTCGGCAAACTGCCAGATCGGCAGATGGTTCAGGTCCTTGTGTGAGCGTCGCCAAGCCAGCTTGCAGAACTCGTTGTCAGTCGAGCCGCCCAGCACGACCGCGTCGCGGTCGGCGAAATCCTTCGACAGCCGGGCAAACTCGGCGATCTCGGTTGGGCAGACGAAGGTGAAATCCTTCGGATAGAAGAAAATGATCTTCCATTTCCCAGGGAAGCTGTTTTCCGTCAGCGTCTCGAGCGCGCTCTGCCCGCTCTCTTCGTGCAGATGAAAACCGGGCTTCACGCCTGTGATTTCGAACGGCGGCAACTTACTTCCAATTCCAAGCATATCGTCCTCACAAGTTTGCTTCGCGCGGGAAGCGATGATACCGGCCCCAAGTCAAGCAAGCGATGTGCCAGGAGATCTCGCGGTTCAACTGGCGGAAATGCGACAATCGGATGCTCGCCGCGGC
>NZ_JCAMOR010000343.1:0-499 GCF_059512385.1 Bradyrhizobium sp. Crot121
GCCGTCCGGCGAACGCACTTCAAGACCATCGACCAGCCCGCCCTTGGTGTCGGCAAACTGCCAGATCGGCAGATGGTGCAGGTCCTTGTGCGAGCGTCGCCAAGCGAGCTTGCAGAACTCGTTGTCGGTCGAGCCGCCCAGCACGACCGCGTCGCGGTCGGCAAAATCCTTCGACAGCCGGGCAAACTCGGCGATCTCGGTTGGGCAGACGAAGGTGAAATCCTTTGGGTAGAAGAAAATGATCTTCCATTTCCCAGGGAAGCTGTTTTTCGTCAGCGGCTCGAACGCGCTCTGCGCGCTCTCGTCGTGCAGGTGAAAACCGGGCTTCACGCCTGTGATTTCGAACGGCGGCAACTTACTTCCAATTCCCAGCATATTGTCCTCACAAGTTTGCTTCGCGCGGGAAGCGACGGTCCCGGTCTCAAGTCAAGCAAGCGATGTGCCAGGAGATCTCGCGGTTCAACTGGCGGAAATGCGACAATCGGATGCTCGCCGCGGC
>NZ_JCAMOR010000344.1:0-496 GCF_059512385.1 Bradyrhizobium sp. Crot121
GACAGGAAGCCGTAGCCGGGATGGACGGCCTCGGCGCCGGTCTTGCGGCAGGCCTCGACGATCTTCTCGATCACCAGGTAGCTCTCGGCCGCCGCCGGCGGGCCGATCAACACGGCCTCGTCGGCCATCTCGACATGCAGCGCATCGCGGTCGGCCTCGGAGTAGACCGCGACCGTCTCAATCCCCATGCGGCGCGCGGTCTTGATGACCCGGCAGGCGATTTCGCCGCGATTGGCGATCAGAATGCGTTTGAACATGATTACAACGGCAAATTGTCGTGCTTCTTCGCCGGCGCTTCGACCTTCTTGTCCTTGAGCATCGCGAGTGCCCGCGCGATCCGCCGTCTTGTCGAATGCGGCATGATGACGTCGTCGATGTAGCCGCGCTCGGCGGCGATGAAGGGGGAGAGGAAGCGGTCCTCGTATTCCTTGGTGCGCGCGGCGATCTTGTCGGGGTCGCCGATGTCGGAGCGGAAGATGATCTCGACCGCGCCCTT
>NZ_JCAMOR010000345.1:0-492 GCF_059512385.1 Bradyrhizobium sp. Crot121
TCGATCGCCTGCGCCAGTTCATCCTCGGCGACCGCGCGTCTCGTCGACGCTGAGATCGGCGGCATCACGGCCGCCTTGACCGGGCCGGACTGATCGCTACCCCCGATTGGCCGGGCGCGTCTTAGCTAAAAGCACGGCGATAGCGGAACGCTCAGTGTCGGCTACCAAGCGGCCGGTTTCAGTCTTGCCTATGAACGCGATCAGCGTGGAAGGCCTACCAGCGCCAAAAAACTTCACCGCGTCCTGCTGATTGTCGAAGTCGACAGTGAAGTAGATGAGGTCTTTGAACTCGGGCTGTGCCGTCAATTCGCTCAGGATCGGTTTCTGCTTCTGGCAGTCCGGACACCAGGACGCATGGATCGCAACCAAAATCGGCCTGTCTGCCTCCTGCACCGCCGCGAAGGAGTCAGCATCGAACGGTCGGGTCTCGACGGCGAAAGCCGGCGCCGCGAAGGCTGTGCTTGCGGCAACCACTGCAAAAACGAGGGAACG
>NZ_JCAMOR010000346.1:0-492 GCF_059512385.1 Bradyrhizobium sp. Crot121
GCCGGAATATACTGGTAGCTGAGAAAGAGGTGCAAAGCGCCAAGGTCGGCCTGTCGTTCAATGCCAGGCCAAGCGAGAATGGCCTTGATCTCCGAGCCGAAGAACAGCCCCTGGTCGGTCAAAGCATAGTAAAGCGGTTTCTTGCCGATACGGTCACGAGCAAGCATAAGCCGGCGCGTCCGGCCGTCCCAGATCGCAATGGCGAACATGCCGCGCAGTCGGCTCAAAACCTTCTCGCCCCATGCGAGATACCCAGCCAGGATCACCTCAGTGTCGCTATGGCTGCGGAAGATGTGCCCCTTGGCTTCCAGTTCGGCCCTTAGTTCCGGAAAATTATAGATCTCTCCGTTGAACACGAGCCAAACCTGGCCGTCGGCGCTGCCCATGGGTTGATGTCCCGCCGGCGTCAGATCGATGATAGCAAGACGCTTGAAGCCGAGACCTACTCGCCCGTCGGTCCAGACGCCTTCGTCGTCAGGCCCGCGATGATGT
>NZ_JCAMOR010000347.1:0-490 GCF_059512385.1 Bradyrhizobium sp. Crot121
CGCGTTGGCAGATTTACGATTGGCGACGACGCTTTCGCCGGCGAGGCGTATTGCCGTCGTGCGAGGCTTCGCAGCCGACATTCGCGCCGCTGGTCGTGGAAGGTGCGTTGGAGGAGCATCACGTTCCGGCGATCAAGCTTGAGATAGCGATCGGCGATGTCGTGGTGCGGACGGACACGGCTATAGATGGCGAGCAGCTATCTCGGGTGATCCGCGCGGTACGAGCGTCACGATGATCGCGGCCGGTGCTGATCTGAAGATTTACATGGCAACGCGGCCGATTGACTTCCGCTGTGGCCATGATGGGCTTGCTGCGAAGGTGCAGGAGATGCTTCGTCTCGATCCGTTCAGCGGGGCAGCCTTCGTGTTCCGATCGAAACGAGCGGACCGGATCAAGATTTTGGTCTGGGATCGAACGGGCCTGGTATTGGTGCACAAGCGCCTCGAAGGCTGCAAGTTCGTTTGGCCAACGATCGCGGACGGCGTGATG
>NZ_JCAMOR010000348.1:0-487 GCF_059512385.1 Bradyrhizobium sp. Crot121
GATTCTTCGAAGGTGTTCGAAGCCATCGGAGAAGCAGATGACCTGGACCGAAATCACCCGCTGTCAGCATGACAGACGAGCGCTCCGCTATGCAAGCGATTGTACGGATGCGGAATGGGCCTTGATCGAGCTGTTGATGCCAGGGCCGAGCAAGGTCGGGCGACCGCGCAAGACCTGCATGCGATCGGTATGGGATGCGATCCAGTACATTGCGACGACGGGATGCCAATGGGCGCTTTTGCCAAAGGATTTTCCTCCCTTCACGACGGTCCAGTACTATTTTTATGGCCTGCGCGACAGCGGGGTGTTGGATTTGATCAATGAAGCCTTGGTTGAAGTCGCGCGTAGGCTTGCTGGACGGGAGCCGCAACCAACGGCGGCGATCATCGACAGTCAATCGGTCAAGACGACCGAGAGCGGAGGGCCACGCGGCTTTGATGCGGGCAAGAAGATCAAAGGTCGCAAGCGCCACATCGTCACCGATACA
>NZ_JCAMOR010000349.1:0-485 GCF_059512385.1 Bradyrhizobium sp. Crot121
GACGCACGCGGCTATGTCGCCAACCCGGCAGGCTCAACCTATGTCGACCCCGGCGTCGCAGGTTTTCTCACCGCGGATCATCTGCTCAGTCAGCCTTCATCCGTCGATGCGCGGTGGGCTCCGGTCGCGCCCGAGACTGTCGGCCGCTTTCAGGTTCCGACGCTGCGCAACGTCGACAAGAGGCCTTACCCGAGTTTCGTCAAGGTTTACGGACACAATGGCTATTTCACCAGTCTCAAGTCGATCGTGCACTTCTACAACACGCGTGACGTGCTGCCGCGCTGCGGTCGCAACGACCCCGGCGAGGGGACCACCTGCTGGCCTGCGCCGGAGTCGATCCGCAACATGAACACCAAGTTCGTCGGACGGCTCGGCCTTTCCGATGAGGAGGAGGATGCACTCGTTAGCTTCATGCAGACGCTCAGTGACGGGTACATGCAGCGGTAGTCATGTGAGCGTGCCCTCATTCGTGATAAGCCGCGAAG
>NZ_JCAMOR010000350.1:0-483 GCF_059512385.1 Bradyrhizobium sp. Crot121
GCTCAACAACTGCTACGAGGATGCCGAGCTCGCGGACACGATCGTGGCGGTCGGGACCAACGCGCTCGAAACCCAGACCAATTATTTCTTGAATCACTGGATTTCGAATCTGCGCGGAACGTCGCTCGACAAGAAGAAGGCCGAGTTCGGCTCCGAGCCAATGGAGCGGGCCAAGGTCATCATTGTCGATCCGCGTCGAACGGTGACGGTCAATGCCTGCGAGGTCGAAGCCGGCAAGGACAACGTCATGCACCTGGCGATCAATTCCGGCACGGATCTCGCGCTGTTCAATGCGTGGATGACCTATATCGCGGACAAGGGCTGGGTTGACAAAGCCTTCATCGAGGCCTCGACGACCAACTTCGACCAGATGAAGGCCGCCAACAGGATCAGCTTGGAGGACACGGCTAGGATAACCGGTCTAAGCACCGATCAAATTCGTAAGTCCGCGGAATGGATCGCGCAGCCGAAGGCGGGCAACGC
>NZ_JCAMOR010000351.1:0-481 GCF_059512385.1 Bradyrhizobium sp. Crot121
CTTTGGTCCCTCCGCCGGACGACAGGCGGCGCCAGGCCTTTTTGGGAAGGCTCCGCGCGATCGCGGCGGCGGTGCCGGCGACAGGCCGCTGCTTGCCCCAGGAGCGGAACACATGATTGGACGCAACACCCAGGACATAGCCTTTGCCCGCCTTGCGCAGCAGGGTTTCGATCTCTCCAGTGCCATACACGCTGTCCGCCGCCACGAACGAGAACGGCACGTTGGCCGTGGTCGCGCGAGTGATCATCTGACGCGCGATCTTGGGTTTCGTCGCAAAGCTCACATCGCTCGGTACATGCGCTGCCTTCAGGCGAGCGGAGTCGTCCGTCCATTCTTTTGGCAGGTAGAGCGCCCGGTCGATGAAGGCATGGCCATGCCGTGACACATAGGCGGCGAACACTCCGATCTGGCAATTGGTGATCTTGCCCGCCGAGCCAGTGTACTGGCGTGCGACCCCGCACGAGGCCTTGCCCTGTTTCAA
>NZ_JCAMOR010000352.1:0-480 GCF_059512385.1 Bradyrhizobium sp. Crot121
GCCTTCTACCAGGCACTGACCGGCGCTCAGCTTCAATCGCGCCCGCAGCCAACGTGTATCGCCAGCTCTTGGGATCACGAGCATCACAGGTTCTTTTTTGGCCCCCTATCCCTTGGTCTGGCTGGCTCCGCCGCGGAGAATCTGCCCGATGCGCAGGTCCCGCGAGTTGGTGAGCGCATCGATCTTGTCGGTGGTGGGATTAAGTTCCGTTCACCGCAGGCGCTCGTAAAGGCGATGAACCGAATGGCGTCGATTGGCTATGAGCCGGTCGATTTCATCGACCGGGGCTCAAGTGTGGCGGTCGTTTATCGCGATCCCGACGACATAAAAGTTGAGATTCTTGCCCCGGTCGAGGGCGGCATCCAGAAGTCGAGCGAATCCATAGATCGTGTCACTTTTATGCAGCGCTTCGATAAGCCGGTGTAAACGAGGGATATTCGCATGCGGTTAGGCAGACTTAACTCTGCTTCGCGTGCCGGC
>NZ_JCAMOR010000353.1:0-479 GCF_059512385.1 Bradyrhizobium sp. Crot121
TCGTCCTCGATACGGATGATGTCGTCCTCGCCGAGATAGCTGCCGGTCTGCACCTCGATCAATTCCAGCAGGATCTTGCCGGGGTTCTCCAGCCGGTGCACCGCGCCGATCGGGATGTAGATCGACTCGTTCTCGTGCACGGTCTTCACCGTTTCGTTGACGGTGACGCGCGCAGCACCACGGACCACGATCCAGTGTTCGGAACGGTGATGGTGCTTCTGCAGCGACAGCCGCTCGCCCGGCTTGACGATGATGCGCTTGACCTGGTGGCGTTCGCCATTGTCGACCGACTGGTACGAGCCCCAGGGCCGATGCACCTTGATGTGGTTCTCGGTGACCTCGGGCGCCACCGTCTTCAGTTTCGCCACCAGGCGCTTCAGGCCGTTGGCGTCCTTCTGCCGCGACACCAGGATGGCGTCCTGTGTCGCCACCACCACGAGGTCGTCGACGCCCTCGAGCGCGACCAGCGCGCGGTCGGT
>NZ_JCAMOR010000354.1:0-479 GCF_059512385.1 Bradyrhizobium sp. Crot121
GCCTTCAATGGCGAGTAGGAACGGCGTAGCAATGATCCGGGAACCATGCGCGGTATCGTGCGTTGCCGCGCTGCTTTTGAAGTGCACGTCCATTCCCTAGGATGCATTTCCTTGGGCGCGGTTACAGCGAGATGCCGGCGAGGGAAGCGCTAATGCGTCGGATCCGACTGGTCATAGCAGATCGACGCCCTGTCGTTCTGCAGGGTTTTGCGTCGCTGTTTGCGGCGGAGCCCGACTTCGAGCTCGTTGCGTCCTGTCTCGATGGAGCCAGCTGCCTCGAAGCAGTTCGGAATCTAGCACCCGATGTTGTGCTTGTAGAGGACGGATTTTCTGATGTCACGGCATCTGAAATGCTCGCCGTTGCCAATGCCGAAAACCTTCCTACCCGGCTTGTCTTCTACACCGCATCCGTCGCACGTGGCGACCTCGCCGCCGCAATCGCTGCCGGTGCTTGCAACGCGATTTCGATGCGCGCGAAG
>NZ_JCAMOR010000355.1:0-479 GCF_059512385.1 Bradyrhizobium sp. Crot121
CTCTACAAAGGTCTTCACCGCGGATTGGATGCCCTCGACGCCAGTCTCCAGCTTTGTGATCCGATGGGAGCGCCAAAGTGTTAAAGGGAAGAAACTCTCGCCGTCGACTGTGTCGTACCGAGTGACGATGTCGCCGGCGTCGTCCGGTAAACAGCATGAAATACGAAGACAACTTCATGTTTGAATATGAACTACTCACAAAATGGGATTGGGTGCTGGTCGTGGCGGTCAGCACGCTCGTTGCGCTGCTGCTGGCCGCCGGTGTTTATTGGTTGGTCACTTAGCAAACGAACCTGAGGTTGGCAGCCGCTGTAATAAGATTGGACCCCCAACAAGGCAGGCCTTCAATCTCTGCGCCGATCGACGGAGCTGTTAGGAACGGTCGGCGGAGGGTCTCGTTTTGCGAACGGAAAGTCGTGATTTGCCGTCAATGCCCCGTTTCTTCTTTCACATCAACGGAAAGTTCCCGTTTCAGGATG
>NZ_JCAMOR010000356.1:0-478 GCF_059512385.1 Bradyrhizobium sp. Crot121
CTACTTATTGGAAGAGTCAGGAAAATTTATCTCACAAGAGGGACCAGTTTGGGACTTCAAGAGGGAGTGGCCGTTTTCATATTCGGACGACTTCTTTTGCGGAATCGCTAGACTGGTATGTGCATTTGCCAATTCTGATGGGGGAATCATCGTATTCGGCGTTCACGACACTGAGCGGACAGCCGGCCACAACAAAGTCGCTCCCAATACGGACCGACTTCAGCAAGCGCTAAACCAGCTTTTATCAGATAAGCCAAACCTCAAACTTCGCCGCTATGAGACTGGCACAGCCGACGCGGTGGACGTGTTGCTCGTGTCGCCCCACGATGTCTCCACAATGCCTTTGCGGTTTTTGAAAACGGTCGGGGATTACAAAAAAGGCGTGCTATGGGTGCGCCAAGGTCACGAAGTATTAGCAGCAGAGCCGCGTCACATCGCCAGTCTTTATTGCCGTATTGATCGGCAGAGGACCGGTAAT
>NZ_JCAMOR010000357.1:0-474 GCF_059512385.1 Bradyrhizobium sp. Crot121
GCGGATTTTTACCTGATTTAACTAGCCTGCGCCGCCCGCCGGACTACAGTCGCGGGACGGGTCGATCGAAAGCTTCGCAGCGTTTCATCCTTCCAAGGATATCGCAATGAAACACCTGATCTTGGGAGCACTTCTCTCCATGGCCGCCAGCTTTCCGTCCTCCGCGCAGACGCAAGAGAGCAAGCCCGTCTCGATCGTTCTCGTACACGGCGCCTTCGTCGACGGCTCGGGCTGGAAGGCTGTCTACGACATTCTTACCAGGGACGGTTATGAAGTTCTGGTCGTCCAGAACTCGACTGCAACGCTCGACGGTGATGTCGAGGCAACGCGGGAGGTCATACGCAAGGCGAGAAAGCCGGTCATTCTGGTGGGCCACTCCTATGGTGGCGCCGTCATCACCGAAGCCGGAAGCGATCCTAAGGTTCGCAAGCTTGCCTATATTGCCGCTTTCGCGCCAGAAGTCGGAGAATCGGT
>NZ_JCAMOR010000358.1:0-472 GCF_059512385.1 Bradyrhizobium sp. Crot121
GCCATCTGAAAACTCCAACGCAATACAAGTGACTGAGAAATTAGGGAAATGACGTTTCCGAATCTTTAAGTGGGCCGCCCGACTTTGTCTCGAATTGGCAAAATACCAAAAAAGGTCCAACAGCTCTCACGCTTGCCAGATCGCTCAAGCGCGTGCTCTAAAATGCCATGGCCTTCACGCTTCGCCAGATCCAATATTTTGTCGCTGTCGCCGAACAGGGCTCGGTCACGCGCGCCGCGCAGAACCTGTCGATCTCGCAGTCCTCGGTGACGGAAGCGCTGAAGGAGCTGGAAACCGATCTTGGCGTCGAATTGTTCGAGCGCCATCCGCGCGGCCTGACGATCACCCACAACGGACATCAGTTCCTCCGGCACGCGACCAAGATTCTCGCCTCCGTCTCCGATGCGCGAACCAGCTTCGCCGGCCAGCGGAGTGCTCTCTCCGGCACGTTGAACATCGGCGTCACCTCGCT
>NZ_JCAMOR010000359.1:0-471 GCF_059512385.1 Bradyrhizobium sp. Crot121
GCACCGAAGTCCTCATCTCGCGCCTGTTTGGCGGCACGTTAATCGGGTTGTGCAGGCAGGTCCAGTCGTGAGCATCGACAGAGCCGGTATCCTGTTCGAGCGAGCCGCCATGACTTTCACGCTCCGCTCACATATATGGTAAGGCTGAGTCGTAGCGTCTGAGTCGCGGGTGAGCCCACTTCCCGGTAAAGCGCGGCGCCCGCTTTTTCGACGAAGTGGGCAACGCCTTCCCCAAGGTCTTCGTGACCTCGACCAGCGACACCAGCGATCTGAACGAAATCGGCCGAAGACATTTATCGGTCGCTTCTGACGTCAATCAATCCATTGATCAGGCCATGCGATCTAGATTGCTACGGCTACAGACGATGAGATGCCACGCCTGACGCACGACGAAGGCTGCCATCAGACAGACTTGCGTATTGAGGGCGGCGAGAGAAGGAGTTGGGTAGCGTAAGCTCCGAGCGGCGGTTT
>NZ_JCAMOR010000360.1:0-467 GCF_059512385.1 Bradyrhizobium sp. Crot121
GGATCGAGCATTGATGGCATTCTCATGCGCTTTTTGTATGGCTTGCGCATGCGCCGATGGATGATGCGCTGCTCCCCCAGATGCACGTCACTGCCGAGCCCCTTCGCGAACGCTGCTGCGTTCTTTGTCGGCGCCAGTGGGCTGGTTGCTGCCGCGAGCCTACCCGATCGGGCGTCGACGCGCGTGCCGAGCTCCGCCTGGGCGTCTCTCATCTCGGCCAGCAGCGCCACGGGATCGAGCGTGCGATAAAGCTCTCGAAGACGCCGTTTGACGACCTTGCTCAACCTCGGATGCGTCAGTGCGCGGTCATAGGGCGTGGCTGGAACGTGATAGCGCTTGATCACCTTCGCGCCCTCGCGTCGCTTGCCCTTCAGCTTGAAGGACGGCTGAAAGAAGTTGGTGTGCAGCCGAGATGCAGCATACAAACGTTCAAGCACGCGCGTCGTCTCGACACCATCGAAGCGACC
>NZ_JCAMOR010000361.1:0-467 GCF_059512385.1 Bradyrhizobium sp. Crot121
AGTTTGAACACCATCAGCCTGGCGGGAGTTGGCGACAACGAGCCCTTGGTGCGCACCGTCCGGTGCCGCACGGTCGCAAACACGCTTTCGATGGGATTGCTCGTGCGCAAGTGATCCCAATGCTCGGCCGGGAAGTCGTAGAAGGCCAGCAGCGCGTCGCGATCCTTGACCAGGCATTCGACCGCCCGGCCGTATTTGGCGCGGTATTTTTCGGCAAAGACGTCGATCGCCGCTTCGGCGGACGTCCGGTTCGGCGCCCAATAGACCTCGCGGAGATCCTTCTTCATGGCGGCCTGCACCGAGAGCGGGACCTTGTCCAGGACATTCACGGTCTTGTGCACCCAGCATCGCTGGTGGCGCGTGCCGGGACAGACCTCCTCGAGCGCCTTCCAGAAGCCGAGCGCGCCGTCGCCGACGGCAATTTCCGGGGCGATCTGCAACCCGCGCCGCTTGACGTCGATCAGGAG
>NZ_JCAMOR010000362.1:0-461 GCF_059512385.1 Bradyrhizobium sp. Crot121
GACTTCGTTGTCTGCCGCAATAGGACTCTGGCGTGTTCAAGCCGTGTCCGTTGGTACTGTCGGTGGATCGTAGTGCCGAGATGGCGCGCGAACAGACGTTCAAGCTGTCGCAAGGACACACCTGCGAACTTGGCCAGTTCGCGCGGCGACAGGGGCGTTTCGATCTCCCCTTCCATCCGCAATAGCGTTTGAATCAGTTTGGGATGATGGACTCCGAATCGTTCCGTGGGCGATAGTCGCTGAGCGACTTCGCCACGGCGCACTTCCGTCTGAAGAAACCAGTCGCTGACAGCCGAGGCTAGCGCCGCGCCGTGATCGATGCGGATGATGGCGTGCATCATGTCCAACGCAGCGATACCACCGGCACAAGTGAAGCGATCACGGTCGATCTCGAACAATGAGCGGCTGAGGTGCAAGAACGGAAACGTCTCGGTAAAGGCTGGGATATGCTCCCAATGCAC
>NZ_JCAMOR010000363.1:0-458 GCF_059512385.1 Bradyrhizobium sp. Crot121
CGCTGCCAGATCCACAAGGCCCGCAACATTATGGAACGCTTGCCGAAACAGCATCATGCGGCCACCCGTCGGGTGCTGCGCCAGGCCTGGGAGCTCGATGACGCCGACAAGGCTGAAAAATTGATCCGCAATCTCGCGCGTCGACTCGACCAGCAATGGCCTGGCGTAGCGGCGAGCATTCTCGAAGGCCTCGACGAAATCCTGACCGTCGTCCGGTTGAAGCTGCCGAAGGAGCTTCGTCGATCGCTCGCCTGTACCAACATCGCCGAGAACATGATGGGCACCATTCGCCGCGTCACGCGCAACGTCAAGCGCTGGCGGGATGCCGGTATGGCCTTGCGATGGGTCGCGGCCGGCATGATCGAGGCCAACAAGGGCTTCCGACGATTGAAGGCACATCAGCAATTGGCGATTCTGCGTGCGGCCCTTCAAGCTCACCACAATCCCATGACGATCAA
>NZ_JCAMOR010000364.1:0-458 GCF_059512385.1 Bradyrhizobium sp. Crot121
TCGACGGTGGTTGCGCCATCGGTATCGACTTCGCACTGGCCGGTTGCCTCGACCATCATCTCGAAATCGGTGGTGGCGATGGAGATCGCGCCGCCATCCACGACGATTCGCGCGTTGTTCGCGATCACGGCGGGCGAGTTCTTCGGTGCGCTGGAAACGCCGCGCGCTACAATGTCGGCGAGGATGTCGCGATTGATCTTGAACTTCACAGAAGGCTCCCTTGCTTGGCCGTATGAAAATGATGCGGGTTGCCGACGTGCGCCTTGCACTCGTCGGCGGACGGATATTTCGGGTTGATGAAGAGATGCAGCCGGTGCATTGCGTCGTCGTACTGACCGGCGCGGATCACCGCGTCGATCTCGTCACGGATCGCAACGTCATCGAGCGTTGCGAGATGGCGGCGAGCGATCATCGAGTCGCCAGCGCTGAGCGCGGTGTGCGCGCGCAGAAGCGCGAGC
>NZ_JCAMOR010000365.1:0-457 GCF_059512385.1 Bradyrhizobium sp. Crot121
CGGCGCCGCGAGCCTAACGTGGACACCGCCGCCCATGACGGGTCATCTGACGATCCTCGTTGGCTAATCAATTGTTATCTTAAGTTGACTATTCAGTCAACAGAAAGACGCGCGTACGGAACGATCTGTAGCTTAGCGCCCAAAATTGAGCGCAATGGAAAGCAGCTCACCGCGGTGCTCACGCCGCTTGACCGTAATGGGCCGAATACTCACACGAAGCGATATACCGGCTTACACAATTCCAAGAAGTCAACGCTCTGGTTGCTGGATGCGAGTAACCGGCATTCGCCCACAGGCTGGAAGTAAATACGCCGGCCGACTGTTCCTGTCGGCAGGCGCCCTGCTCCTTCGCGGCGGTTTATTGTTGGACCGATTTCAGATCGAATTCTTTTGCTTGCCGTACAACGGCCGCTCTGTCGTATTTGTTGATCTCGTCGATAAAGTCGTTGGTGTACAT
>NZ_JCAMOR010000366.1:0-457 GCF_059512385.1 Bradyrhizobium sp. Crot121
GGCGCGGTGCGCCTTTGCCCACCCTACGAGACTTCGCCTTGCCCACCGCACGGCATCGCACTGTCACTGCTCCGTGGCGGGCAAAACCGGCAGGCCTATGAGGCTGGGGTTAAGAATTGCAGACCGCAATTTCATCTGGCTCTCCTGGACGCGGCTTCATCGATAAGATTTCGGCCATGAATGCCGGCTGAATGTTCGCCGATGTTTAAAATTGTCCGGCTTCCATTGGGGCGCATTTAAGCCGCCCCGCACCACATTGCCTCGGGATAAAGTGGCAATCGGGCAGGAACGCATGGACCTCCGGAGAACTTTCAGCCGTTCGTTCGGTGCACCTTCGAGCTCAAGGCATCATTTGCTCGAACGGTTCATTTGCGACGAGTCGGGCAGCTACGTGCTGATTTCTGCGGTGCTCATGCCGGTCCTGGTCGGCACCGCCGGCCTCGGAACGGAAGTGGGC
>NZ_JCAMOR010000367.1:0-457 GCF_059512385.1 Bradyrhizobium sp. Crot121
CCGCCCGCGGCAGGGTATCGAGCAAGGGTCGGGCCAGATGCAGGATCTGGTAAGCGGCACCGGCGCTCTCTCTGTCCAGCTCATTTTCTGATAGCAAGATCCGCGTGACGGTCCAGTTCTGCGCATCGACGCTGACGACGGCAGCGACCGAACCGGGCTGTTCGGCAGTCGCGCGATTGTGCTCGATCTCGGCGGCGAAGGCCGCTGTGAGATCGGCGTCGATCGCAATGCTGCGCTCCTCCCTGTAGGCGAAACGCGCAAACCGTCCGTTGCCTCGGCGAGCGTCAAGAGCAAAACCGGGCTCGATCTCTGCGCGCCCGAAGCTGTCCGTAACGATTTTGTAGCGGCCGCTCACCAGGAAATCGCGGAAGGCTTCGTCCTGTCGCCAGAGATAAAGCGACGAATAGCTGCTGGCCGCGGCACCGAAATGCCCACTCTCGCGCAGCAGGAACGCCTT
>NZ_JCAMOR010000368.1:0-456 GCF_059512385.1 Bradyrhizobium sp. Crot121
CGCAGGGTTATCTGAAGTTGCCCAATGGCCGCGCCTTGACTGGTCAGAGCCACGATTACAAGCGGCATGGCACCACAACGCTGTTTGCGGCGCTCGAAGTCGCCACCGGAAAGATCATCGCAACGCACTCAAAACGACGTCGCCGCGTCGAGTTTCTCGATTTCATGAACAGCGTCACCGCGGCTTTTCCAAACCGGAAGCTTCACGTCATCCTCGACAACCTCAACACCCACAAGAAGAACGAGCGTTGGCTCAATGCCCACCCCAACGTGGAATTTCATTTCACGCCGACAAGTGCGTCCTGGCTCAATCAGGTCGAGGTATGGTTTTCGATCTTGCAGGGGCAGTCGCTCAGCGGCACTTCCTTCACAAGCCTCAAGCAGCTTCAGGACCACATCGATGCCTACGTCAACGCTTACAACGACAAAGCCGAGCCCTTCGTCTGGACCAAGAAAA
>NZ_JCAMOR010000369.1:0-456 GCF_059512385.1 Bradyrhizobium sp. Crot121
TCGCTTTTGATAGGCAGGCGGAGCTTTCAAGAATTTCAATTCCGACCTTCGTGCTCGGCGTCGCGGACGATGTCCTGACGCCGGCGTATTTCTCCCGCGCGCTGGCCGACAGGATTCCGAACTCGGAATGCATCATCATTCCGCACGGAGGACACGCCTTGTCCATGACACGACCGGATGAATTCAATCGCGTCGTCCGGAACTTCATCGATCGGATCGAGACCGCGAACGAATCCCGACAGATCGGCAAGCTCCCCTGATCATGCCGGTCGGTCGACATCCCTCAGGAATGTTAGCACCGCGGACGAGAACCTCGACGGCTCGGTTTGCGACAGCGCGTGCCCTCCCCTAGGCTCCCAGTGGGCTCTCGCACCCGGGATCAGCCGGGCGTATTCTTCCGAGAAATAGCGCGGCGTGAGGATGTCGTCATCGGCACAGAGCACCAATACCGGCAAC
>NZ_JCAMOR010000370.1:0-455 GCF_059512385.1 Bradyrhizobium sp. Crot121
TGCTCGCGGATCGCTTCCGAGATCGGCATGAAGATCACGCCGGCCTTCTTCAATTCCTTCTGGAAGGTGGTCGCAACCGACACCGAATCGAAGATGGCGTCGACCGCGATCTTCCGCTGTTCCGAAGGCTCTCCGCCCGGAGGCGGCTCGACGCCCTCGAGGATCGCGACTTCCCGCAAGGGAATGCCGAGCTTCTCATAGGTCTTGAGAATCTCGGGATCGATCTCGTCGATCGATGACAGCGTCTTCTTCGGCTTCGGCGCCGCGTAATAGTAGAGGTCCTGGTAGTCGATCTTGGGATAGTTGACGCGCGCCCAGGTCGGCTCGGTCATGGTCAGCCAGCGGCGGTACGCCTCCAGGCGCCATTCCAGCATCCAGGCCGGCTCGTTCTTTTTCTCTGAGATGAAGCGGACGATATCTTCCGAGAGCCCCTTGGGGGCCTTTTCGGATTCGAT
>NZ_JCAMOR010000371.1:0-455 GCF_059512385.1 Bradyrhizobium sp. Crot121
CGTTTCGACCACGAGAAGTCTAAGACATTAGTCTAGATTTCGGCGCCACACGCCGGGGCTGACACCGGTCAAGCGGGAGAAGACCCGGGTAAAGTGGCTTTGATCAGCGAAGCCGGAAGCAAGGGCGACTTCCGACAGTGATAGCCGTCTCTCGCGCAGCAGGACCTTGGCCTCGTCCACGCGTTTCAGCTGAAGCCATTGGTGGGGTGATAGACCGGTCGATTGCCGAAATGCGCGGGCAAAATGACTTGCCGATATGCCGCAATCATTCGCCAAATCCGCCAACGAGACGTCACCCTGAAGACTGGCGGCGAGCGTCTCTTCGGCCCGTTTCAGCTGCCAAGGAGCCAATCCGCCGCGCGGTGGCCGGATCTGCGCAACCATGCCGCCATACGTCTTGGCCACGTGAATGCCGACCGCGAGCGTGACGTGATCCACAAATATCCGGCTTGCTT
>NZ_JCAMOR010000372.1:0-454 GCF_059512385.1 Bradyrhizobium sp. Crot121
GTCGTCATCATTGCGCCTGCGCATCGCATCAGAACGCGGCGGCATCTTGAACAGTCGACGGCTGCCCGACTTGCGCGGCTTGGCGCCCGTCAGCTTCTGCAGCAGGCGGCTGCCGTCCGTTGCCTGCGACTTCGACGGCCGATCAAACCCGACTGCAATTAGTACATCCGTGGCCGTCATTTCCTCGCCGAACCCAACTCGCGACCAGTCGAACTTCTGCAACAGCAGTTCTTCCAGTGGGTCGATGGATTCGTGTTCGCGGTTGACAGCTTCCAGTGCCGCTTCTTCGTCGCGCTCCAGCCACCAGCGTTCGCCGTTCCTGAAGAGCGTGGCGACTTCAGCCCATAGCTGTTGCACGTCGATGCTGTGCTTATAGTTCACATCGATAACGGGGATGGTCCACCAGCGCACGTTACCCGTTTCGTCAGCCAGGAAGCGTTCAGGGTTCACGCTC
>NZ_JCAMOR010000373.1:0-453 GCF_059512385.1 Bradyrhizobium sp. Crot121
GGCGTTGCGCATCCGCCGCAACAGGAGCGGCAGTTCCGCGCCGACGATGTGATGACTGATGCCGACCACGAGCCGACGCGGCTCGATGCCGAAGCAGCCGATCGCACCATGATGCGCATCGATCAGCACCCGCGCGGCTTGCAGGAACGCGCTTCCATCCGCCGAAAGCCGAACCAGGCGCGGCGTACGCTCGAGGAGCCTGCGTCCGAGCACATCCTCCAGCCGTTTGATCTTCAGGCTTACAGCAGACTGGGTGCTATCCATCGCTTCTGCCGCGCGGGTAAAGCTTTTCAGATCAGCAGTGAGGACGAACGCCTGCACAGCTTCTATGTCTAGCGTCTTCATGAACTATCATTCGATTTCATAATCATTGAAACATTATTTCATGACGTTTTCCAATGATCAACAATTGGCTAAGCTGCATTGTGTTCGGATCCACGCGATGGGAAATGC
>NZ_JCAMOR010000374.1:0-453 GCF_059512385.1 Bradyrhizobium sp. Crot121
GCCACAGTGGCGGAAATCGCTGCCGGAGCCGCTAAAGGAAAACGAATAGAAATCTGGTTCCAGGACGAGGCCCGTATCGGCCAGAAGAACAAGGTCACCCGTCGCTGGGCCAAGCGCGGAACACGTCCCCAGCGCCGCATGACCAGCGCACGAGGTCGGCTTATATCTTCGGTGCGATTTGCCCGAAGCTCGGCAAGGCCGCCGCACTGGTAATTCCGTGGTGCTACACCTACGCCATAAACCAGCATCTGATGGAAATCTCCCGCCAGGTTGTCTGGGACGCCCACGCTATTCTCATCATGGATCGGGCGGGCTGGCACATGTCCAACAATCTCATCGTGCCCGAAAACATCACCGCCTTGCCGCTGCCGCCAAAGTCGCCTGAACTCAATCCGGTGGAAAACCTCTGGCAGTTCATGCGCGAAAACTGGCTCTCAAACCGCGTCTTCAAAT
>NZ_JCAMOR010000375.1:0-452 GCF_059512385.1 Bradyrhizobium sp. Crot121
GATCCGAAAAAGATCGTCTATGTCGGCTATTCCAACGGTGCGAACCTTCTGAATTCGCTGCTCTACCTGCACCCGAACCTGGTGCACAAGGCCGTGCTGCTGCGCTCCATGCCGGTACTTACTGCTTACCCGCATGCCGATCTCAAGGGAACGGACCTGCTCGTCATCAGCGGCAAGATGGATGCTTATGGCAAATATGCGAGCGAGCTGGAAGAGCGGCTGAAATCGTCAGGCGCGACTGTCGATTCCGATGTCATCTCCGGCGGCCACGACCTCGGCGACGCCGACGTGCCGATCATCCAGAAATGGCTGCTGCAGGAAAACAAACTGCAGGAAACCCAATAGCCTACCAGTGGAAGCTATCCGGGCATGACTGCGGAACGGCATCCGGTGACGATGGTGCGTTGCGATCGATCTCATAAAGCCTTGCGAAACCGGCGTCTTTCAGGAGG
>NZ_JCAMOR010000376.1:0-451 GCF_059512385.1 Bradyrhizobium sp. Crot121
CACTGCGACGAAGCGCATCGGCAAGTGGACTTTCGGACCGGTCGGATACTATGCGGCGCAGGTGTCGGACGACAAGTCGAGCGCATTCTACGGAGACAAAATATTGAACGCCAACCGCTACAGCCGTATCGCGGTCGGAGCGCTGCTCGGCTACGATTTCGGGCCCGCATCAGTCACGCTGTGGGGGGCGCAGAATGTTTATACATCAGCTTCTGGCAACACCTCTGGAGGACGAGTCGATCTCTCTTCGATCCCGAACGGCTTTACGGTGGCTGGCACCCTGAGTTTCCGTGTATGGGCGCCGGAGCAAGAGCCTGCACCAGTTAACCGACCCTCATTTATGAAATAGCACCATCAAAAAAGCGGAACCGCTCCCGGGCAGAGACCTGCCCGGGATCGAAGCACCATGGCGCGACCTGCCAGAACGCTATGGACCGTGCACCACCCGTTG
>NZ_JCAMOR010000377.1:0-450 GCF_059512385.1 Bradyrhizobium sp. Crot121
GATTTGACGTGCAACCCATTCCGCCGTCGGATTTGCTGTGACGTTGATCCAGACGAGGTCTCTGCGGTCGAGCCGGATGATGACAAATGCATAGAGCAGGTCGAAACCGATGGTCGGAACAGCGAACAAATCCATGGCGGCAATGTCCGGCGCGTGATTACGCGAGAAGATCCGCCATCCCTGGCTGGGTGGCCCGCGTCGATTCACCATGTACTTGGCGATGCTGGACTGCGCGACCTCGAACCCGAGCTTGAGCAGTTCGCCGTGGATGCGTGGCGCGCCCCACAGCGGATTTTCGATGCTGATCCGCCGGATCAACGCGCGCAGCCTCGTGTCGATCGGCGGCCGCCCTCCGATCGGGCGCGACTTCCAAGCCAATAGCCGCGAAAGCCGGCCCGGTGCCAACGCACGACCGTCTCGGGCCGGATGATCGTGAGGACCTGCAAGATC
>NZ_JCAMOR010000378.1:0-450 GCF_059512385.1 Bradyrhizobium sp. Crot121
TAACAAATCGGTCTGTACGGTTCACGATGGGCTCCGATACTTGAGATCCTTTTCTCCGTTCGGCCTTTTCATGGTTGCGCGCTAGTTCCGGGCTGGCAAGCGGCATGGAGGACCTCACCAAGGAAGATGGTGGGTCTGAAATTGATCTTGAGGCCAATCTGCGGCTTCTCATGTAAGTAACGCCAGTCGACGAACGCTGAATTCAGGTCGGCAGCCGTTCGTCTAAGGTCGTCCAAAGTACTCTGACCGTCTGCCCACTCGCTCTTCTTGGTCAGGAGGTGTAACTCCTGCTCCAGTATCTGCTTTGCGTTCGCGGGCAGCCTTTTGAAGAGCTTCGCCAGTTCATGCCCACGCAAGGTTTTGCCCTGCTGGAGAGCAAGGGTCTTAAGGTAGAGCTCAAGAGCGAAGGCGGCGTTCACGACAAAGGGCGCCACTGCACCCGCATCAGGC
>NZ_JCAMOR010000379.1:0-449 GCF_059512385.1 Bradyrhizobium sp. Crot121
GTTCGTCGAACTTGAGGTCCTGGCCGGCACCAGTGAAATCGATGGACTCGTTTCTTCGGATGAGCGCCAGAGCTTCGGCACCCGTCGCCACCTTGGTGCCAGGCCCGTTCGTAACCGGGATGATCTGCTTGGCGAACTCAACAGGATTGGCGGATTTCGCCTTCTCTATGGCGACCGCGAGAACATTGATGGCATCGTACTGAAGCGCGGCGAACGGAAATACAGTGCCATCGGGTGCACCCAATGCCTTTACAAAGGCCTTGTATTCGGGCCTATCGAGTGGGCTGATCGGCTGCACATGCTCGATGCCTTCCGCAACTTCCTTGCCGACGTTCTTGACGAAAGCGCTGCTGCCGTCGACGCCAGCTGCGGCTGCAATGGTGAGCGAAAAGACCTTGCCCTTGTAACCGCCTCGGTAGATCTCCTTCGCGATCGACGTAAACTGATTG
>NZ_JCAMOR010000380.1:0-448 GCF_059512385.1 Bradyrhizobium sp. Crot121
TCAATCTTGTGCTCGCGCAGGAAGCGCCAGACATATTGAACGTCGACGTCGCCCAGCGCCTCCGCCAGCAGGGGGCCGTTCCAGCGCGCAAACCCGGCAGGAGGCGGCTTGTCCAGCAGCGCCAGAATCCGCTTACCGGTCGCCTTCGTGTAGATCGGCTTCTTGCCGGGCCGCGGCTTGTCCTCCAAGCCCGCAAGCCCTTCATCCGCAAAGCGATGCCGCCAATGGCTGACGATCCGCGGCTGCACGCCGACTGTCTTGGCTATCGCACGCGTGCTGCAGCCTTCCGCGGCCAATAGAACAATCCGGGCACGCTTCAGATCACGCTGTAACGTTCGCGGCAAGCGGCACCGGGCTTCTAGCTCCAGACGCTCCTTCCGCGAAACGCGGACTTCTCTTGCTTCGGGAATCATCCCGATCTTGAATCACGACTCACGTTCTATGAAAA
>NZ_JCAMOR010000381.1:0-447 GCF_059512385.1 Bradyrhizobium sp. Crot121
GGCTTCTCGTTCTTTGATCTTCTCGGCGAGCGCATCAAGTCGAGGGCTTAGGCGCTCTACCCGTTCCGTCACCTCTTCTGTCCGACGGGTAAAATAACTGACCAGGAACCTTGCTGTCATAACAGTAGCAGCCGCGGTTTCGGGCTGCTCTGGATCAAGGCCACCTCCTTCGAGAGCTTCCTTCAAACCTGGAAAGGCCTCATAGAGACTAGCCAACTCTTCCGATGTAACCGCTTGAACTGTCATTCCTCCCCCCGGCTCGAAGCCGACCAATGCGCTTAGGAGAATCCTCTCGGGATATTGACTACTCTAGGTTAACTCGAGATGTCGAATGCAATCTTCAGATCGCTCCGAGCATTTTGCAGCCATCATAATCCGCCGAACCTCGCTGTAGGTCCATTGAGCGGACCGGCGCAGCGGCTGGTTGATGGTGAAGGTCCGGCCCTG
>NZ_JCAMOR010000382.1:0-445 GCF_059512385.1 Bradyrhizobium sp. Crot121
TGTCGTGCTTCCTCTGTCGATTTGACGGGCGGAATTCGTGAAAAACAAGATCGTGCAGCTCAAACTCGTCGAGATAACCGTTCACGCCGGCGCCGACCCATGCATCCAGCCTCCCCACCCAATCATCCGGCGCCTTGGAATCGACCGCTTCCATTAGCCGGGTATGGATGTCCTCGACGAAGCGCGCACGAAGCGCCTGCAGCACGTCTTCCTTTGTTTTGAAGTAGAAATAGAAGGTACCCTTGGCGACGTCAGCCGCTTTGACGATTTCGTCCACGCTTGCGGCATCGAAACCCTTCGCAAGAAACAATGCTTGCGCCGCATCCATGAGTTCCTCACGCCAGACTTCAGCGGGCTTGGTGCGGGGACGTCGTCTAAGTATCGCGACAGTAGTCATGGTGCGTTAGCTCATTTCGAGGTGCGTCGGAGAGAATGACGAGACATC
>NZ_JCAMOR010000383.1:0-443 GCF_059512385.1 Bradyrhizobium sp. Crot121
CCGGACCGTCGAGGAATGCTCGATCGCGCCGACCAGGCGCTGTCGATCCGCCGGCAATGCATGTTGCTTGGCATCGCCCGTTCTGGGGTCTACCGGCCGCCACGGCCGGCCAACGACAACGACCTTGCCCTGATGCGGCGGATCGACGAGCTGTTCACCGCCTGGCCGTTCCTGGGCTCGCGGCGAATGACCGCGATGTTGAAGGCGGAGGGGCTTCAGGTCAATCGCAAGCGCGTGCAGCGGTTGATGCGCAAGATGGGCATCGCGGCGCTGGGACCGAAGCCGAACACGACGAGGCCGGCGCCGGGCCATAAGATCTATCCCTACCTGTTGCGCAACATGACGATCGACCGGCCGAACCAGGTGTGGGCGGCCGACATCACGTATCTGCCCATCGGCCGCGGCTTTCTCTATCTCGTCGCCATCATCGACTGGGCGAGCCG
>NZ_JCAMOR010000384.1:0-442 GCF_059512385.1 Bradyrhizobium sp. Crot121
GGCAGCGGCACCTGCGGGCCGCGTCGACGATTACCGCGTGCCGACGCGGAAGACGACGGCTGAGGTCTCCGTGAAATGAGAAAGGGCCGCTGAAGCGACCCTCGCTGGGAATAGTCTCACTTGGCCTTCGCCTACGGCCAGGTCAGATAATAGAAATCGGAGCCGATCTGGCCGAAATAGGCATTATTGTTATCGACCTTATCTATGTAGTGGTCGCCTTGCTTGACGAAGGATGCATCATCGCCGCGCTTTAGATGCGCCTTGAGGAAGTCGTTCCAGCCGCTGGCTTCGATATCGGTACCGGGTTTGCTGTCAGTATCGGCTTCATTTGGATTGTCGACGTCCCAGGCAGTGATGGAAACGCCCTGCGTTGGATCGGAGATCGTCAGCGTGCCATTCTCCAGAGCGGCCAGCATGTCGTGCGCCGTACCGCTCGTCCCTT
>NZ_JCAMOR010000385.1:0-441 GCF_059512385.1 Bradyrhizobium sp. Crot121
CGACGATTGAAGGCACATCAGCAATTGGCGATTCTGCGTGCGGCCCTTCAAGCTCACCACAATCCCATGACGATCAAGCCCGTTGCCCATGTCACAAGGGCCGCGTAACATTCATTCTGGCAACGTCGGCCCGACGTAGTTCAACAGCGATCGGGACATCCCCTTCCCTGTGTCGGCAAACGATATAACCGGTATGGCGAACGCCTCTTGCTACAGCATGACGGCGCCACGGTATCGTCGGTTCCTCCGCAATGGACTGATCTTGTAGGCCCGGATCCAGAGATCGTTATCGGCCGTGGACGGGCACTCTTGCGTACTGTCGACCTGATGGAGCTGACCAGCCTGGTGAAGCGCCTTTCCGACAGGAGCTATGCGGGAAACTGGGTGATGACGGACTGAGATAGGCGGCGTATCGAGGCGGGTGTCGAAGCCTGCCAGAAC
>NZ_JCAMOR010000386.1:0-441 GCF_059512385.1 Bradyrhizobium sp. Crot121
CGAAGTCCGCGAGCCGCAGCTAATTCTGCGCGATGATGCGTTCTTCAAGAGCAGCCGGATCGACCTCGTTCTGGGACAACGGGCCGTGGAGATTGACCGGCAAGCGAAACAGGTCGCGCTTGCGGGCGGCGCCCGGCTGGACTTCGACAGTCTCGTGATCGCCACCGGATCGCGGGCTCGGCGCATATTGGTCCCCGGCGCCGAACTCGATGGGATTTGCTATCTTCGATCCCTCACTGATGCCTGCGATCTCAAGGGGCGACTGGAGCAGGCGAACGAGATCGTCATCATCGGGGGCGGGTTCATTGGACTTGAGGTTGCTGCCTCGGCGGCAAAGCTTGGCAAGAAGGTCACGGTGATCGAGGCCGCCTCCCGGCTGCTTGAACGCGCCGTATCGACGATTGTCTCGCGTTTCCTGCTCGATGCCCATGCACGGGCGGG
>NZ_JCAMOR010000387.1:0-441 GCF_059512385.1 Bradyrhizobium sp. Crot121
GGACCATCGCCTGATCTCTGTTCTCTTTCATCGGTTCAGACCGCGCCCCGCTCATTTGTAGATAAATCCGATGGAACCGTGGAACTGCGCGTCGGCGACCGGCGCCTGGTTGTTGCCGTAAACCTTGTTGACGCGGTTCATGAAGAAGGCGGACGCATCATCCGTCGGGCTGAAATTGTCATCCGGCCGATTGAGCTGATTGCGCGCCACCGGACGCACCAGGTAGGGAGTCGCGATAATGACGAGTTCCGTTTCCTGGCGTTCGACTCCCTTCTGGCGGAAGAGCGTGCCGAGAAGCGGGATCTTCGAGACGCCGGGCGTGCCGTTCATCGTCTGGGAGATGTTGTCGCGGATGAGGCCTGCAAGAGCGATCGAACCACCTGAGGGAAGTTCGACCGACGTTTCCGCCGAGCGGCGCTGGTAAGTCGGCGCGGCACCCGA
>NZ_JCAMOR010000388.1:0-440 GCF_059512385.1 Bradyrhizobium sp. Crot121
GAGGGGAACAGCCATTTCGAGGCGGCCACGCTGTTCTTCCTGTCGGCCTTTGCTGCTTCCGTCGCGGCGAGATAATCCGCCATCGCCTGCCGCGAGGCGTCGTTGAGCGGCACCAGCCGTTCCTTGTTGCCCTTGCCGCGCACTACGATCATGCGGGCGTCGCGCTTGGCCGCCGAGCGCGGCAGTGCCACCAGCTCGGAGACGCGCAGGCCCGTGGCGTAGAGCACCTCGAGCAGGCAGTAGAGCCGCAGCGCCCGCAGCCGCCTGGAGGGCGAGGCATCTTCCGCCTCGCTCAATTCCTTGGCGCGGCGGAGCATGCGGTCGACGTCGGCGATCGACAGCACTTTTGGCAGGCCGCGGCCGCGCTTCGGGCCTGACAGGATCGCCGCGGGGTCGTCACCGCGGATGCGCTCGTTCAGCAGGAAACGGTAGAGGTGCCG
>NZ_JCAMOR010000389.1:0-439 GCF_059512385.1 Bradyrhizobium sp. Crot121
TTCAGGACCGGCGGTCTCAAACCCGGCGGAGGCCCCACTCGGGATGAGCGCGAGAAGGGCTTCTACGACATCCTCTTTCTGGGCGAGCGGCCGGATGGCGGGCGGGTCGAGGCGGTGGTTACGGGCCACCGCGATCCTGGCTACGGCTCAACCAGCAAGATGATCGCGGAGAGCGCTCTCTGCCTCGTACGCGACGTGCAGGGCGAGGGCGGTACCTGGACGCCGGGCGCGCTGATGGGACCGGCGTTGCGCAAGCGTCTGAAGGAGCGCGCCGGCCTCACGTTCACCACGCGTTGAGGTAACGCTCAGAACTGCAGCGGCGTGCTGAATATCGCGGCTATCTAATCACAGACAGAAAAAAGCAGGGAGGATGCCATGAGCGGCGCAAGGCTAAAGCATTACGGCTGGGGCCGCGAAGACGAAGGCATGACTGCTGAGG
>NZ_JCAMOR010000390.1:0-439 GCF_059512385.1 Bradyrhizobium sp. Crot121
GACGAGGTCGTCAATAGTCATGCGCCACTGGTTGTGACCCGCCGTGGCGGAAAGGCTGTCGTTGTCATGTCGGAAGAAGAATATGAGGCGATGCAGGAGACGCTCCATCTATTGAGCAACCCCGTCAATGCCGAGCTTCTTCGTCAGTCGATCGCCGAGCTTGAGGCGGGCGGCGGTGTCGGGCATGACCTCGTGGAGAACAAGCCTTGAAGCTGGCCTGGTCGCAACGCGCCTGGCTTGACTATATCCATTGGCAGCAAACGGACTGGAGCACGGTCGAAAAGATCAACGCCCTCATCAAGGATTCAATGCGAACGCCTTTTTCCGGCATCGGAAAGCCGGAGCCTTTGCGCGGGGAGTTGCAAGGCTATTGGTCGCGCCGCATTTCCGGCGAGCATCGCCTCGTTTATCGCGTTTACGGCGCAGGCCGGGATCAGGT
>NZ_JCAMOR010000391.1:0-437 GCF_059512385.1 Bradyrhizobium sp. Crot121
TTCAGGACCGGCGGTCTCAAACCCGGCGGAGGCCCCACTCGGGATGAGCGCGAGAAGGGCTTCTACGACATCCTCTTCCTGGGCGAGCGGCCGGATGGCGGGCGGGTCGAGGCGGTGGTTACGGGCGACCGCGATCCTGGCTACGGCTCAACCAGCAAGATGATCGCGGAGAGCGCTCTCTGCCTCGTGCGCGAAGTGCAGGGCGAGGGCGGTACCTGGACGCCGGGCGCGCTGATGGGGCCGGCGTTGCGCAAGCGTCTGAAGGAGCGCGCCGGCCTCACCTTCAGCACGCGTTGAGGTAATGCTCAGGACTGCAGCGGCGTGCTGAATATCGCGGCTATCTCATCACAGACAGAAAAACAGGGAGGATGCCATGAGCGGCGCAAGGCTAAAGCATTACGGCTGGGGCCGCGAAGACGAAGGCATGACTGCTGAGG
>NZ_JCAMOR010000392.1:0-435 GCF_059512385.1 Bradyrhizobium sp. Crot121
GCTTTCCACATGCTCGATGTGTCCTTCGAAGAATACGATGCCTTCATCGAGCCGGAACGCCTTCAACCCACCGAACCATTCAAGACCGGCAGCAAAGATTCTCTACTCAAATGGAACGAACTCGGACGCGCAGGCCGGGAATTCGTCGGTTCGGGACCGTCGGCGGCCGACATAAGCATCATTACCGGACGGAGCGCAATTGAGCCTATTCGCGTATATGTCGGTTTGCGGACCGCCGAAACCACAGAGCAACGGGCAAAACTCGCATTGGAGGAACTGAAACGCGCGCATGGCTTCGATCGCTCCATCCTTATCGTCATAACTCCGACCGGTACCGGGTGGATCGATCCGGCAGCAATCGACAGCGTCGAATACTTGCACGATGGCGATGTCGCCAGCGTCGCACTCCAATATTCCTATCTTTCCAGTCCACTG
>NZ_JCAMOR010000393.1:0-434 GCF_059512385.1 Bradyrhizobium sp. Crot121
GGTGCCGCGGGCTTGCCGGTCTTCTTGCGGCCCTCGGCCTCGCGGTTCTTCTGCTTCTCGGCCTCGATGCGACGCTCCTCGTCGGCCGCGGCCTTCGCCTCAGCCTCCAGCTCAGCTTTGGCCTCGGCGATCCTTTCGATCCGCTTCTGCTTGTCGGCGACCCAGTCGGGCAACTCGTCGCCACGCTTGTTGCCGTGCAGCTTGTCGTCTTCAGCATCCGCGGCCTCGGCGGCGGCCAGCCAGCGATCGACCTCGGCCTGCAACTCGGATTGGCGCTTCTTCATCCGCTCGTAGCTCATCGCCTTGTGTTTGGAGGCATTCGCCTTGATCTTGGTGCCATCGAGCGCGACATGCCCGAGCCGCACCAACCCGGCCTTCTCGGCGAGCCTCAACACCTGCACGAACAGCCCGGCCAAGTGTTTGAGGTGCCGCTT
>NZ_JCAMOR010000394.1:0-434 GCF_059512385.1 Bradyrhizobium sp. Crot121
GACGCGTGAAGACCACCTGCTGATCAACCATGCGCATGGCGATCTCGGCAAGAAGGACGTGCGCCAGGCCCTCGATCTCGCAATCGACAAGAAGGCGATCGTCGAGGCCATCACCTTCGGTCAGGGCACAGTCGCCAATTCCTACATTCCGAAGGGCGCCCTCTACCACTACGCCGACAACTTGCAGCGCCCCTACGATCCCGAAAAGGCCAAGAAATTGCTCGCCGATGCCGGTGTCTCCAACCTGACGCTGAACTATCTGATCCGCGCCGGCGACGAGGTGGATGAGCAGACGGCCGTTCTGGTGCAGCAGCAGCTCGCCAAAGCAGGCATCACCGCCAACCTGCAGAAGGTCGATCCCAGCCAGGAATGGGACATGACTGTTGCCGGCGAATACGACATCTCGGTCAATTACTGGACCAACGACATTCTCG
>NZ_JCAMOR010000395.1:0-434 GCF_059512385.1 Bradyrhizobium sp. Crot121
TGAGGGCCGCCTTGTCGGGTTAAGACGAGTGCTGTGTAACAGCCCTTATGGACAGCAATAAGTTCAGTGCTCAGATTGAACGGTTCGAGGTTGTCGAGACTGGCCGTCGGCGTCGCTGGAGCGATGACGAGAAACTCAAGATCGTTCTGGAGAGTTTGCAGACACCGCGCGCGGTCTCATCGACAGCACGACGATACGGCATCTCGCGCTCGCTCCTGTTGACTTGGCGACGATCGTTTGGGACGCGGACGGGCGGTGAAGAAGATCCCCGGCCCGGCTTTGTGCCGGCGATGGTGATGCCGGACCAACCGCCGGCGTCGCCGGTATCTTTAGCGGGGCCAGCGAGCGGACGCATGGAGATTGTCGTCGGCAAGGCCTGTCGCGTGATCGTGGACGCCGGCGTTGATACGACCGCGTTGTCTCGCGTGTTGGAT
>NZ_JCAMOR010000396.1:0-433 GCF_059512385.1 Bradyrhizobium sp. Crot121
TGTCGGTTGCGATCGTGATAGGCCTGTTCTGGCTAGCGGGGCCGCTCCTGCGGCCGCTCGGCAATCTCAACCTCGTCATCTTCTTCGTCGGCGTTGCCGGCTTCTGTGTCTTTGCCGGCGTTCCCATTGCGTTCGGCTTTGGTCTCGCCATCTTCGGCTATCTCGCGCTGACGACGCGCACGCCCGTGATGGTGCTGGTCGGGCGCATGGACGAGGGCATGAGCCACCTCATCCTGCTTTCCGTGCCGCTGTTCGTGTTCCTGGGCCTGCTGATCGAGATGACCGGCATGGCGCGGGCCATGGTGGCGTTCCTGGCGAGCCTGCTCGGCCATATCAGGGGCGGCCTGCATTACGTGCTGGTCGGCGCGATGTACCTCGTCTCCGGCATCTCCGGCGCCAAGGCGGCCGACATGGCCGCTGTCGCGCCGGTGCT
>NZ_JCAMOR010000397.1:0-432 GCF_059512385.1 Bradyrhizobium sp. Crot121
TGGTCCGACACCGACGCGAGCAGCCCGACGATCTGTTTGAGTGACATGCCAAACAGCGGGCCTGCGCCGCCGCTCATGGCGAGCCAGTAATTCGGGCCTATGGCCACGAAGGCGATCTCGCCCGCACGCACAATGGAAGGCGTCGTGGGCAGCTCAAGAAGGAAATGCTGCCTGATACGGTCGCGCAGCAGCGCGTGCTGTCCTTTGCGAGTCTGCATCGTTGCCAAGCCAAGTCCGCGCAACTCGCGGACGGTGACGCCGGCACCGGGTTGCGATTGGCCAATGTCCAATAAAGCAGGACGTCATGATAGAGCAAGATCAGCCATGCAGACGCGTCCCTTCGGGATCGAAAAAGATAGGAGAGACGATTTCGACTTCGGTGTCGCGACCGCGGACCGGATCGTAAGCGCGCACGACCTCGCCGATCCGTGC
>NZ_JCAMOR010000398.1:0-432 GCF_059512385.1 Bradyrhizobium sp. Crot121
GGCGGCCCCAGCGGGCATCCCCCCAGCGATAAAGGCCAAGAACAGCGTAACAAATCCGAGAGTGCGGACGTATGGCATGGAACCCCTTCTGTTGCGACAGGGGGCCGAAGTGACGTTGCTACCTTAAGGCAGCCTTAAGGTTCGCCTCCGACAGCAAGTTCACGATAAGGAGCCGCTTCAATGCGCATTCTGGTCGTCGAGGACGATGTCGTTCTCGCGGACGGTCTGAAAGTTGGTCTCGGGCTCTATGGAGCCACACTGGACGTCGTCGCGAGCTGCGCGGACGGACAGGCCGCGCTCGCGGTTGACACGTTCGATGCGGTCGTACTGGACGTCATGCTTCCTGATGGATCGGGGCTGGATCTGCTAGCTTCGTTGCGCGCCAAGGGCGATCGGATTCCGGTTCTCTTGCTGACCGCCCTCGACGAGGTG
>NZ_JCAMOR010000399.1:0-430 GCF_059512385.1 Bradyrhizobium sp. Crot121
TGACTCCAAGCGATTTGAAGCTGCAATGCGCGAACTCGGATATTTCCTAGGGTTTGGATCGCAAAGACCGGAATTGGATATCGGAAAGGGCCCGGACAATCTTTGGGCAGTGGGAGGGCTGCACTTCTTTGTGATCGAGGACAAGAACGGAGCCACGTCGGGCATCATCGCGAAGTCCGATTGCAATCAGTTGCTCGGTTCAATGGAGTGGTTCAGTCAGGCTTACGACAATAGCTGCACGGCCACGCCGATCATGGTCCATCCAGAGACCAAATTTGATCAGTACTCATCACCAAGCGCCGATTTCCGGATACTTGACAAAGTAGGGCTGAAGAAACTGCGCGAAGCTATCAGGGCTTACACAACATCCGTCGCCGCCTCGAACAGTCTCTCAGACGAAGCCAAGATAAGAGACCGACTAGCTCAGTTC
>NZ_JCAMOR010000400.1:0-429 GCF_059512385.1 Bradyrhizobium sp. Crot121
AGAATCGAAGACCTCATGCCGTGGCGGTTCCGCAAAACGTCAAGCCAGTGTCAATAGGGTTGCGGCTAAGCGCTTACCTACCAGCTGTGGATCAGCCCGCGCAGGATGGCTTCCGCGCGCATGGAGGCGGCCCGAGTAGTGGCGAAGCGTTAAACAGCGCCACCGCTCCCTACGCAAGCCGGTAGGTGAAGGATTTGTATTGCCGTGTCAGGATGCGGAACGCAGCGCGCTCGATCGTGCTGGTTTGCCCCGCCTCGGAGTGCACGCTCCGTTCAGTGCTGGAGCTGTGTAGTGCGCGGCGACCTACCGTACCTAGGAGCCCGTCCAGTTAGCGTTCTGGCCGGTCGGACTATCATTACGATAGGCCGCTCATGTGGGCCTGGCGAGGTTGCCGAGCTTGACGAGGTTGTGGGCGGTGCAGACGATCGC
>NZ_JCAMOR010000401.1:0-429 GCF_059512385.1 Bradyrhizobium sp. Crot121
CCTTTCGCACCACCTTCAACGCCGTAGGCACGAGTCCCCCGACCGGTGCGAAGATGATCGAGGCATCGAGCATGACGGGCGGGTGCTCGTCCGAGCCTCCCGCCCAGACGGCGCCGAGACCGAGTGCGAAGCGTTGCGCGGCCTGATCGCCGGGGCGCGAGAACGCATAGATGTCACGGCCCTGCCAACGACAGATCTGCGCAATGATATGTGCCGCCGCACCGAACCCGTAAAGCCCGATCCTCTTGCCGTCGCCGGCCTTCTTCAGCGAACGCCAGCCGATCAGGCCAGCACAAAGAAGCGGGGCAAGGGCGACGGGATCGGCCTGGCTGTCGAGCACGAAGGCATAATCGGCATCCGCAACGACATGGGTCGCAAAGCCTCCGTCGCGGGTATAGCCGGTAAACTGCGGCTGATCGCAAAGATTTT
>NZ_JCAMOR010000402.1:0-428 GCF_059512385.1 Bradyrhizobium sp. Crot121
TCCTGCAGCGCCAGTATCGACGATGACCGATCCGGTAATACCGACGGCCGTGTTCGCAGACGTCGCGCCGCCTGTGCTCGCGGCGCCGCTCGGTCCTCGGTATTGCCGGCTCGGCCATGTCGACCAATGGCGCGACCGCCGGCACGAACAGCGGCAGCCGGTCGGCCTTTGCCGTCGACCGCTGCGGCTCATCGTCCGCAACGCTGGTCGTCGCTGCAGCCGGTGGCGCCGCGTCGCGCTGGCTCGCTGCAATCATCAGCAGCGACCAGATCGCGGCGGCGCCGGACATCACCTTGAATGCGGTCAGCGCCATTTCACCGGCTCGATCTGGCAAGGGAGCTTGATGCTTTTCGGGTCCTCCGGCCGGCCTGCCGTCGTCACCATGGTGGTGAAGCCGCAGACGTCGCAGGCAATGGTGAAGTAGCCGC
>NZ_JCAMOR010000403.1:0-427 GCF_059512385.1 Bradyrhizobium sp. Crot121
GCGAGTGATCAAGCACCCGGATGTACGCAGGTCGGAAATCCTGGATTGGGCGCAGCGTGTTTTTCTGTCGCGCGGCTACGATCATGCGAGCCTCAACGAGGTGATCGCCGAGGCCGGCCTCTCCAAGGGCGCGTTCTATCATTACTATTCCTCGAAGGAGCAGCTCCTCGAAGCGCTCGCAGGCCGCTTCGCCCAAGGTGCCTATGAAGCGGTGCGCGGTGTGCTGCAGGATGCCAGTCTCGATCCCCTGGCGCGCCTGGTGGCCTTCGTTGACAGATCATGGAACCACAAGATCGAGCCCGCGCCGGTCCAGTGGCGGCTGTTCGAGACCTTCTATCGACCAGAAAACCTGGTTCTGTATCAGCGCGTCACGCTTGCATCGTCCGCCCTGTTTAGGCCAGCTCTTACGCAGCTCATCGCCGACGGC
>NZ_JCAMOR010000404.1:0-426 GCF_059512385.1 Bradyrhizobium sp. Crot121
TGCGGAGAGATGCCGCCCAGATAGAGCACGAGGCTCATGCCGACAAAGAACAGAATCTGGGCGATCAGTCGGCCTGCCGGACGGTTGCTCCCCTGAACATGCCAAACGACGATACCGGCAATTCCGAGGATGTTGGTCAGAACAAGCGGCATCATGTGATCTTCGTTTAACATAGTTTAGACTCAGCAATAGCGGTCGGTTGCAATCGACGAAGGCCTTAGACTCAGGTGAAGCTACGCCTCAATGAGTCCACGCCCTCGTGGTGTGATCAATCACCCCACATGCATTCGAACACCCTTGGCACCGTTGAGGAGCCGCTTCAGATGAAAATTCGCCAGCGGATCGTCGGCGTTGAGACCGACCAGTGCCGCGAAGGCTGGCACCACGTCGGTGTCATTTGCCTCCAACTTGTTAAACGCAGTTGCA
>NZ_JCAMOR010000405.1:0-426 GCF_059512385.1 Bradyrhizobium sp. Crot121
ATCGAGTTCATTGGCCGGCATTTTCGCCACTTGCGCGCGTGGAATGTTTCCAAACCGGTCGGCAATTGTTGTGCGATCACCAGCCGAAAAGATCCTCTCAAAGTCGTCAGGAAACAACAAAAAGACAAGCATATGACGAAACTGCCGCGCCTGCGCGTCAGCGACGTTCTGTAGCCACGATACGAACTTCCAAGGGTCTTGCAGCAGTTGTGTCTGCTCGTCCGATGAAAGCGATCGAAACTGCAAAAGAAAATTGATGCAGAAGGTCAGTTCGCGCGGCCGATGATTATTGAACCCGGGGCCGGCACTGCCAATCCCCGACAAAACTTCGTCAGAAACCAGCGGGCTACTTTCCGGCCACGCTACCCCTGACCAATCCCAAATCTGCTGGATGCGCGAGCGCTTGGTGCGCGCCGAAAGGTTGCT
>NZ_JCAMOR010000406.1:0-425 GCF_059512385.1 Bradyrhizobium sp. Crot121
GCGCTTTTCGTCGGATCTGGGGAAACATGTTGTTGCCTGATCATGGTCGAATGATTGACCACAATGATGAGTTCTCGCGGGAATTCGCCCGTCTTTCGCCGGAGAATGACGTAACCGCCGAACGCAAATTCAATCTCAATGAGCTGTTTCGGCTTGTCTACTCGATTGCTGGAGACGTTGCTGAGTGTGGTACCTATAAGGGAGCCTCGGCCTACTTTCTTGCACGCCACATCCAACAGGCAGCCCTAAACAAGAAGCTGCTTCTCTTCGATTCTTTTCAGGGACTTTCTCAACCTGAATCCATTGACCAGTCCTACTGGAAGGAGGGCGACTTAACCTCTCATTTCAACGATGTTTGGAGCGCTCTGGCACCGCTCGGTCCCACGTCGTTCGTGGAGCTTTATAAGGGATGGATTCCGACGCGG
>NZ_JCAMOR010000407.1:0-424 GCF_059512385.1 Bradyrhizobium sp. Crot121
GCCTTCAACTTCATCGGCGAAGGCTCAACGCAATGGGGCGCTCTCATGGCCGCGGCGACGCTGATCGCATTGCCGCCGCTGGTGCTGGCGGCCCTGGTTCAGCGTTGGCTGGTGTCCGGGCTGACGCTCGGGGCGGTGAAAGGCTAGGTATCTGATGAACGTATCACCCCGACCGAATTCAATCATGCACGCTGCGGTCTTCCATGGTGGCGACCGCATCACCATCGAGCGCGTGGCAATGCCCGATGTCGGCACTGGTGAGGTGCTGGTGCGCGTCTCGCGCACCGCGCTGTGCGGCTCAGACTTTAAGCTCTGGCACAACGGCGCCGAGTTCACCGCCGGTCATGAGATCTTCGGCGTCGTCGAGCAGCCCGGCCACCGCCTGCATGGTCGTCGCTGCGCCGTCTATATTCCCCTCCATTGC
>NZ_JCAMOR010000408.1:0-423 GCF_059512385.1 Bradyrhizobium sp. Crot121
CCTCACTGTTGAAAGCCTCTGCTGTCCCGTCGCCGCGGTAGTGGCCGTTAAGCGGCACCAGGAAGTGCTGGCGAAGGCTTTCTTCGTCCAGGTTCACGAAAGCATCAGGGCTGCGCTCCATGACCTTGGCCATGGACTCAATGATCTGAAGGATATGCTGATAATCATCCTCAATCAGCTCCGGCTCGGAAACGAACGCTTTCCGCCTGCCGTTTGACAGGGAGGCTGGCACGGGCTTGCGCTGGATCTGCGGTGCTTTGTGGCTCGTTGGAACGGGGAGCACGGGTTTCATATTTAGCCCGATCGAGGCTGCCATGTTCCTTGCGTCGAGGAGCCTCTTCTTTCGAGCTTCAATATCCCGGAGGATGTTCTTCCTAAGATTGTCATTATGCGGCTTTGCGAGGTCGCGTTGCCAGCCAAGAT
>NZ_JCAMOR010000409.1:0-421 GCF_059512385.1 Bradyrhizobium sp. Crot121
GGTTCACGCATCCTCCTACCATCCTTGAGCCAAAACCAACATCAACCACGATATTCCAGTGTTCACCGAAAGCCAGCTAAACGCGAACGTAGTGATGATGAAGCCCGCCAAGTATGGCCCCCTCTGAAATGCCCAAGCACCTGCCTTTCCATAAATTGTGATTGCGCAGTGCGTCGTTTGGCGAACGCTATTGGCGAATGAGGCCACCGTTGGTTGAACGACGATCTTGTTCGCGGTTGTTTTCGGAGACGCGGGCTGCCTTGGGTAATCCGAAGGGAAACTCTGTCCCAGTTCTTTCTCAGAAGCCGTTATGTCCTATTGGTGAGCCTGATCATCGTGTCGGGCGTCGATGGGGAGCCGTAAAAAGGGATGTCCTTGCTATAGCTGCACCTCCCACTGAAGCGTTAATCTTCAGCCGAAG
>NZ_JCAMOR010000410.1:0-421 GCF_059512385.1 Bradyrhizobium sp. Crot121
GTATGAGCACGGCTCGGGCAAAGCCGAACCTGCTGCTGTGGCATATGCCGTCGACCTCACTGCGCTTCACGAGGCCGGCAGACGGCTCCTGGTGAACCCATCCGACGGGAAGTGCATGAGGCCAAAGAGAGAGCGTGGCGTGGGCGGTGCCGAGGCGAACCTGTTCTCAGGCCGTAAGGAAGCCGACGGCGCTGAAGAGAACGTAGTGTCTCGAAAACTTCAGAGAGCCCCCCGGCGTAAACCTCATCGTGCCATGGCCGTGCCGCTCAGACATTTTGAGCGCTAACCTGCCTCTAAGATGTTGTTTCCACGGGGAGTTTGGCGTAGAGAGCGTTGCTCTGCCAGAGCCATGGTCTATCTGACTCGCTTTAGACGGAGTGCCGACCTTAAGCCGGCACTCCGATCTGGTTGCTGAGCCAGC
>NZ_JCAMOR010000411.1:0-418 GCF_059512385.1 Bradyrhizobium sp. Crot121
TTCCGCGACCGCCTCATGCTCCGGCACCTCCGGGAAGAAGCTCAGCCGCTGGCAATAGATCGGGAAGTCGCGTGCTTCCTCGCCGCTGGCCGGAAGCCAGTCGCGATAAAGGTAGAGCGCGGCGGGCTCGAGATTGTCGGTGTTGCCAACGACGCGCAGCACCGCACAGCGTCCGCCAGGGATCTCGCCGGCTTTGATCTGCTCACCGCTCGCCTCGATCGGTTGGTCGGTCCCGACACAAAGGTCCACGCTATAATCGGCAGGCGACGCAGGACGCCGCTCGGAATGCCAGACATTGAAGGTCGCACTTGTCTTGGGGTGCAGGCCAGCGGCCTTGCGCCACGCGATGAACCGCTGGATGGTGGCGCCGAGCGTCGCCGGGTCGCCCCGATGCTCCATGATCGCCACCGGCATGGGG
>NZ_JCAMOR010000412.1:0-418 GCF_059512385.1 Bradyrhizobium sp. Crot121
ATAGTGCATGTGTTTGCAACGAGCCGGAAGCGGTAAATCTCTTCCTGGAACTTCTGAGAATCAAGCGCGGTCGCGGGCATCGATCGGGAACCGCATGAACCACATCTGCAGACGATCCAACGCCGGAGCTAGGTCTTGCAATTTTGCCATGCGACCGGCCGTAGGCTCTGTCATCTTGTCGGTCCGGTTCTATCTAAAGTCTCATCGGTCCCGAACTGAAACGGCGGAGGCCCGCTTGGGAGATCATAAGTGCTCTTGCCGCAAGGGAGGAGCCGGATGTGTCCCTACCCAACCTGCTTTCACTACCGGATGAAGATATTGATCTCGTGACCGCTGTGGTTCGCGAATGGTGTTCTGCCCATCAGATCGCTGTCGATAGTCAGCGTGGCCATGCCGCAATGGCGGAGGCAATCAGCCT
>NZ_JCAMOR010000413.1:0-416 GCF_059512385.1 Bradyrhizobium sp. Crot121
TCTCGAAGACTTGCGGGCGCGCCCTTGTGGCGCGCCTTTGTATGGTTTGGCGGTCGACGTATGTTGCGACCCGAATGAGGTCAGCGCGGGCCTTAGCCTTCACCAATACAGCCATTACGTTTATTAGATAAACCAAAATTAAGAAATGCTGATTTACACTCTCAACGGCTGATCGAGACCACAGCTCGGCAGCAAGCGAGGTGAAAACATGAAGCTGTATCGTCGATTCCGCGCCAATATTGCGGGCGCCGCCGCCATTGAATTTGCGATCGTCGCACCGCTTTTCATGCTGATCGTGCTGACGATGATCGCCTATGGCATCTACCTCAGCGCGGCCCATTCCGTCCAGCAGTTGACTGCGGATGCCGCGCGTACAGCTGTCGCAGGCCTTACCAGCCAGGAACGCACGCAGCTCG
>NZ_JCAMOR010000414.1:0-415 GCF_059512385.1 Bradyrhizobium sp. Crot121
GACCTTGATGCCGCGGGGCTTTCGACAACGGTTGCCGATGCACGCTTCGCAAAGCCGCTCGACCATGCGCTGATCCGTCAGCTTGCGAGCCACCACGAAATCCTGATCACGGTGGAAGAAGGCTCTGTCGGCGGCTTCGGCAGCCAGGTCATGCAGTTCATGGCGATGGACGGGTTGCTCGATCGCGGCCTGAAGGTCCGCTCGCTCGTCATGCCCGATATCTGGATGGAGCAGGCAAAGCCGGAAGCGATGATCGCCCACGCAGGTCTTGACCGCGCCGGTATCGTCTCGACCGTCTTCAACGCGCTCGGACGCGGTGTCGCGGTCGGCGTGGCCGGTTAAGGCAGTACGCCGACCGACCTTTCTATTCCGGCTTCTTGCCGTCGCGATAGAAAATCATCCCACCATGGTGCAG
>NZ_JCAMOR010000415.1:0-414 GCF_059512385.1 Bradyrhizobium sp. Crot121
GCGCCGCGAGCGTCAGGATCGCCGGCCACGAAATCCGCGTCCAGGAGACGGCGAAAGCGGCAGGAATTCCGAACAGCAGCCCGAGCGCGGTCGAGCCGACGGTGACAATGAGGCTGTTCAGCGCATAGCTGAGGAACGGCGTGGTCTTCGTCAGCTCGACGTAGTTGTCGAGCGTCGGCGTGAATATCAGCGTCGGCGGATAGGCCGTGACCTCAAAGGACGGCTTGAACGAGGACAGCACCATCCAGACCGTCGGCGCCATGATGAGCACGCCGGCCAGCACGAGCTGCAGGGTGTTGAGCCAACGGATCCAGCGGTCGGTAGTGGCTGCGTCGGTCATGAGGTCACCAGGCAACTGCGCCGCGCAGGCGGTTGAAGGCGAGCACGGCACCGAACACGATCGCCGTCAGCGTC
>NZ_JCAMOR010000416.1:0-412 GCF_059512385.1 Bradyrhizobium sp. Crot121
CGACCTATGGCGCCCCTATCAGGGATGCGCTGGTGGCGCTGTGGGAGGCCTCGGATCGGATCTGCGGCAAGCGGCTCAAGGTAATGATTCCGACGTTGCTGCCTTCGCTGGAGCGGCATTGCCGGCTCAAGCTCGACCAGGCGGATCGAGCGCTGGTGCTCGGCGTCAGCGCAGCCACGATTGATCGCCTGCTGGTCGAGACCAAAATTGCCGCGGCCGGCGGTAAGCGCCGGCGGGTCGGCTTTTATTCGGCGGTACGGCGGGAAGTTCCGATCCGGACGTTCAACGACTGGCACGATCCACCTCCGGGGTTCTGCGAGGTCGACATGGTGGCTCATGGCGGCACATCTGTAGCTGGCTCGTTCATTCAGACGTTGACGATGGTCGACGTCGCGACTGGTTGGACCGAGTG
>NZ_JCAMOR010000417.1:0-412 GCF_059512385.1 Bradyrhizobium sp. Crot121
CAGACGATCTTCCGCTCTCCGCTCTTTCATCGTTGCGGAGGTGACAAGCTGGAGCACCAAAAGGGCACTATTGAGGTCCGGGATTGGCGCTTTTGGATTCCCCTGATCGCGATCTATTCCGGCGCGCGGCTCGGCGAGATTTGCCAGTTGATGATTGCCGACGTTCGCCAACTGCATGGGGTATGGATTTTCCACATAACGGAGGAAGGCGCCGGGCAGAAGTCCACCAAGACGGAAGGCTCAATGCGCGTGGTGCCTGTACACTCAAGGCTGATCGAACTGGGCTTCCTGAAATTTCATGCCCGCATGAAGGCGTTCAGCGACAGGCTATTCCCTGAGATCAAGGCTGATGCTCGCGGCTATATCAGCGGCAAGCCGTCGACCTTCTTTAATGATTACTTCCGCACCATTG
>NZ_JCAMOR010000418.1:0-412 GCF_059512385.1 Bradyrhizobium sp. Crot121
GTTGCATGCCTTGCCAGACGGGAGGTGGCAAGTTGAAGTTCACGGGTTCGACTATTTCGACACTAAACAGGGCGAGCTAGTTTCCGGCGGGCAGAACAAGATAGCGCTGTGGTTGCTTGATACGGACTATGACCAACGTTCTCTTTTTCCTCATCAAGTTTTCTTTCCGATGGCTGGCAAGAAGGATGGCTGGCGCAGATTGAAAAGCAGCATAAAGACCGAACTCGACGAAGACATGTTGGAACGATTTCACGGCACTATATCGCTTCCATTTACGGCAGGGGAGAACCGCACCGCGGCTGTAAAGATCGTCGATGATAGAGGCATAGAATCGCTCAAGATCATTTTGCTCGATACGTGAGGGCGAACATGCACAATCGAAAATCTCTAATCATCAACACCCCTTTCGCTT
>NZ_JCAMOR010000419.1:0-410 GCF_059512385.1 Bradyrhizobium sp. Crot121
GCGCGGATTGCTTCCTGGTTGGTGGTTATCGAATAGAGATTGCACATCAGATGTCCTTAGCGTTCGCCCGGCCACCATGTCGATGGCGGATCCTGCGCGCTGATCTTGTTCGGCCGCAACGCGACCAGGTGGCTGCGCTTGTAGGGATAGCCGCGTTCGTCTGAGCACAGCTTGCAGCGCATGTAGCGCTCGAGCTCGTGAATGGGTGTCGACTTGCGCCGGCGGATGATGTCGAGGGCGACCGTCTGACGGGTACTGCAGCCCAGGCACTTCACCTCGAGATAGCTGTAGCCGGCATTGAGCGCGTCGCCGAGCGCAGGCGAGGGCTGCGCCGGTCCGTGAAAGGCCAGCATGCGCATGTTCCAGGCTTGGCATGCGAGCCGATCTGCGTCCTTGCGCGCCTTGGCCGC
>NZ_JCAMOR010000420.1:0-410 GCF_059512385.1 Bradyrhizobium sp. Crot121
CCTCTTGAACATTTGGAAGTTCACAGTTCATGTGAACTTGGAGAATTTTGAGCATTACTTTACTAGCATGTGAGATGAAGGCAATTGTGTGGTAGTTTGAGCATTCTTTGGCATTGCCTTTCTTTGGGATTGGAATGAAAACTGACCTTTTCCAGTCCTGTGGCCACTGCTGAGTTTTCCAGATTTGCTGGCATATTGAGTGCAGCACTTTCACAGCATCATCTTTCAGGATTTGAAATAGCTCAACTGGAATTCCATCACCTCCACTAGCTTTGTTCATAGTGATGCTTTCTAAGGCCCACTTGACTTCACATTCCAGGATGTCTGGCTCTAGGAGAGTGATCACACCATCGTGATTAGCTGGGTCATGAAGATCTTTTTTTGTACAGTTCTTCCATGTATTCTTGCCA
>NZ_JCAMOR010000421.1:0-409 GCF_059512385.1 Bradyrhizobium sp. Crot121
GGTTCCCGCCTGGTAGAGAACCGGAGTCCTCTGCCGAGACGGCTCGCTCAGATGATAGCCATTCGATCGATAAAACGCGCCATCATGTGCTATGGGCCGGATCTTGCCGGGGTCCGCAAAGATGCGATTGGCCTTGTCAAGCAGGATCGCATCGTCGTCCCAGCTTCCCTCCCAGAGCTTGTAGAGCACCTCAAGATATTCGTCGGCTCGGTCGTAGCGACTGTCGTGCTCGGCCTGGGCGTCCTGCCCGAGCGCTCGCGCCGCACTGTCGAGATAGCCGGTGACGATGTTCCAGCCTATTCTGCCGTCCGTCAGGTGGTCGAGCGTCGACATGCGCCTGGCGAAGAGATAGGGCGCGTCGGAGTTGACATTGACGGTGACGCCGAAGCCCAGGTTCTTCGTCGCCGCC
>NZ_JCAMOR010000422.1:0-408 GCF_059512385.1 Bradyrhizobium sp. Crot121
GAGCGGGTCTCATTGCTGTTGACACCGGCGTCTAATGTCCGCATATTGCGGACATGGCTGAGCGGATTGTCCCCGGCCGATTGTGAGGGAAACCCCGATGACGGAAGCTACCACGATGGATCAACAAGAGCAGGTCGCGCGCATCGAGCGCATGCAGGAAGAGACCCGCAAGTTCGTCGCTGAGCAGCACAAGTTGATGGCTGAGCAGGGCAAGCTATCGCGCGATGCGGCCCTCGCTCCTTGGCAGATCGCCGTGGGCGGGATGACCGCCGGTGCCGCGCTGTTCGGTGCCGGTGTGGCGTTCATGAAGTTGATCGGATGACCCCCAACCGCTTCACCCAATGTTTGGCCTCGCTGCGGTGGACGCAGCGGGGCCTCGCCTCGATCCTCGACTGCGATGACAGGCTC
>NZ_JCAMOR010000423.1:0-406 GCF_059512385.1 Bradyrhizobium sp. Crot121
TTTCGACCTCCAGCTTCGGTTGCGCCAATTTCTTGGGAAACCCCCATAGTTCGCGCCCACCCGCAATCGGCGGATGGTCGTTCAGGAACATCTGATGGGTGAAGCCACCCAATTGGCCCTTGTAGGATACGGGAATGACCTGGCCGCTCTCGGTGTAGTCGCCGAAACCGGTGGAATCCGGCATGCGGATGAACTCGTAGTTCACCACCGGTTCGGTGACCTCCAGCGGTTCCGGCACCACGCGGCGCAGCGCGTCGGGATCGGTGCGGTACTGGATGATGAAATACTCGCGGTCGACGAAGCGGTAAGGACCGGGAGGAAAGGCCGGACTGCTTAGCGGCATCGCGAACGACGATGCGCGCACGGTCTCGTGTTTCACGAAGGTAAGCTCCAAGTTTGTCAGTGG
>NZ_JCAMOR010000424.1:0-406 GCF_059512385.1 Bradyrhizobium sp. Crot121
GGTACCGCCGCCCACAGGACCTGCCGGCCGACGTCGATCCGGGCGGGCTGGAGGTGACGCAAGGCTACAAGCCGGTGCGCGACAGCGGCACCTTCAGCTATGCCGCGCATGCAGCCGTCGTCGCGGTCGATTCCGATCTCGGCGAGGTCGAGATCCTCGATTACGTGATCGTCGAGGACGGCGGCGTGCTGGTCAATCCGCTCGTCGTCGACGGCCAGATCTTTGGCGGCCTCGCGCAAGGCATCGGCACTGCGCTCTACGAGGGAATGCCGTTCGATGCCTCCGGCCAGCCGCTGGCAACGACGCTCGCCGATTACCTGCTGCCCGGCGCGACCGAAGTCCCGGCCGCGCGACTCGACCACATGGAGACGCCGTCGCCTTATACGCAATTCGGGGTGAAAGGCAT
>NZ_JCAMOR010000425.1:0-406 GCF_059512385.1 Bradyrhizobium sp. Crot121
CGGAGTGATGAGGGCGATCCCGTCGGGTTTGTTCATCGCCTTCTTCTTCTCTGCCTGCGGCGCATCCCCGTGCCATTTGACCACCGGGATCTCCATGCTCTCGCACAATCCTTCGAGGCGCCGGAACTGGTCGTTGATGAGCGCCTTGAGCGGGCTGACGTAGAGGACCGAGAAGCCGGACGCGTTGCGCTCCGCGATCGACGTCAGGATCGGGAGGAACGCCGCTTCCGTCTTGCCGGCCGCGGTCGTCGCGGAGATCAGGATATCGCGATCGCCGTCGAGGACGGCGAGGATCGTGCGCGCCTGTATCTCGCGCAATTCGTCCCAGCCCTGGTCGCGGATCCAGCGACGGATCTTGGGATGGAGCAGGTGATAGGCGGCTTCAAGTCCCGAGCCGGAAGCTGGT
>NZ_JCAMOR010000426.1:0-405 GCF_059512385.1 Bradyrhizobium sp. Crot121
TGGGATGGGGGCGGAGTTTCCGGACTTGCCACGGGCCGGGCGGACGGTCCAGCGACTAGAGGCCGCCGGCATCGATCTCGCGTCCGTGACCGACGTGGTGCTGACCCACATGCACATGGACCACATTGGCGGGCTGCTCATCGATGGAGTGAGGGACCGGCTGCGTCCGGACCTGCGGGTCCACGTGGCGGCCGCCGAAACCAAGTTCTGGGAGTCGCCCGATTTCTCCCGCGTCTCCATGCCGCCGGGGTTCCCGGACGCGCTTCGGCGGACGGCCAAGCGGTTCTTGCACGAGTACCAGCGCCAGTTGCGGACGTTCGAGGAGAAGCACGAGGTGGCGCCGGGGGTGCTCGTCACACGCACCGGCGGCCACACCCCCGGGCACAGCGTGGTCCGCCTGGCATC
>NZ_JCAMOR010000427.1:0-404 GCF_059512385.1 Bradyrhizobium sp. Crot121
TCACACGGCTTCTCGCCCGCGGCGCCGCATGTGCTGGCGGATCGGACCTTGCTGCATCAGGTCATTGTCAATCTTGCCGTCAACGCCATGCAGGCCATGGCGCAGGTCGGCGCAGCAGAGCGCAGGATCACGGTGCGGACCCGCTCGCTCGACGGCGCGTCGCTGTGCTGCAGCGTCGAGGACAGCGGTCCGGGAATCGAACCGGATCACCTGCCCCGCTTGTTCGAGAGCTTCTTCACGACCAAGGAGGGAGGCATGGGAATGGGATTGTCCATCTGCCGCTCGATCATTGAGGCCCATGGCGGGCGAATCGAAGCCGACAATGGCAGCATCCACGGTGGCGCCCGATTCTCCTTCACGTTGCCGGCGGCGAATGGAACCCTGCAATAGGGTTTCGGCAAGGC
>NZ_JCAMOR010000428.1:0-404 GCF_059512385.1 Bradyrhizobium sp. Crot121
GGATTACGCTTCGCGTATCCGCCCACGGTCCTTTCCGGATCATGCTCTAGGGAAGCGCTGCAGCGGCGTTGACAACAAGCGGACTGTCGGTCGGCGCAGGCGCCAGTTCGCTGCTGCTGCCCTTGGTGAGAAACTCGTCGAGCGTGGCCTGGATCCTGTGCTTGACGGAATAAGGTCCACGGTCGCACATGTCAGTGTGCCGGAATTGCGTATTGATGATATCGATAACTTGCTTCTTGGCCTGTTCGGGAGCCGGCAACACGCCGGGATCGGTCTTGAAGTTGGGATCTTTCGAGCGGAACGACAGGATCTTAAGTCTGTGGTCAAGCACGAAGGGGACGCGCAAATTGTCCAGCGTGATCACCTTTGACACCAGTTCGGGATGTTGCTTGGCGTAGTACATG
>NZ_JCAMOR010000429.1:0-402 GCF_059512385.1 Bradyrhizobium sp. Crot121
GTCACATTGATTTGCGTGCAGAACATCGCCTGCCCAGTCGCGCCGGGGATGTTCGCTGGCGGGTTCGTCAGGTTCACGCGGTCCACGCCTGGCTGGTGCAGAGCCTGATAGATGCCTGACAGCGCAACGTCGTAACCGATCTTGTGCACCGAATCCGCATATGCCTGTGCAGCAGCCACTGCGGCCTGCCGCACAACAGTGGTATCCGGCCCATCGAACAGGACCAGTTCGGCGTCTATGGTGTATGTAACGATGCTGGCCGATTGAACGTTCACCTGGTCCGTCATCGGCCGCACGGTGTCCGCATTCAGCGCGGCAGTAACGGCATCGATTTCAGCCTGGCTGGCCGTGCCGTCGCCATTATTCGACAGAACATAAACCGTCACCACGCCAGGCGTCGGC
>NZ_JCAMOR010000430.1:0-402 GCF_059512385.1 Bradyrhizobium sp. Crot121
GCTGTCTTCGAGGCGGCTACGGAAGTCGGGGAGCTCGGCGTGGGTATCAACATCCTCCCGCACAGCACCCGCGTGCTCATGTCGCTCGGCTTGTTAGGAGACCTCGACGATATCGCCATCCGCACCCGCGAACTGCGGTATGTGAATCATCTCGGACAACAGATATGGACTAGCGCGTGTGGCCTCTGGGCCGGGCACGATATGCCCCAGCTCTCTATCCATCGTGGCAGGTTGCACCGCATTCTGTGGGGAACGGCGCAGGCCCGCTTGCCAAACGGCAGTTTGCGCAACGGCCATCGCCTGCAGGATTTCAGTCAAGATAACGACGGCGTCACGGCACGCTTCACGCTGGCCGACGGCACCGAAGCAGAGGAGCGTGGCGACGCGCTGGTAGGTGCTGAT
>NZ_JCAMOR010000431.1:0-402 GCF_059512385.1 Bradyrhizobium sp. Crot121
GCCAACGCATCAAGCAGCGGCTGGGCATAGTAGATGTTCGCGACGCTGAGACCTGCCGCGATGGCGAAGAGCAGCGTCGTGGTTCTCGACAGCCCGTCATGTGGTTGGTCCGAAGTTTCATTGCGCCCCATGTCTCGGCTCCTCTTGGCAGATAATTGGTCTTATCTTAAGACTACTTGCGATACACAAATCTAGTTCTATTTTAGAACCAGATTCGGATGCGTGCGGGCGCAAGGGAGAGCGGTGGCCATGGTAAAACGTGTCAGCCTGTCGGGAGCCGATTGCCCGGTGGCGCGGTCGCTCGATGTGATCGGCGACTGGTGGTCGCTGCTGATTATCCGGGATGCGTTCGAGGGCGTGCGGCGTTTCAGCGAGTTTCAGACGGGACTCGGTATCGCCAAG
>NZ_JCAMOR010000432.1:0-401 GCF_059512385.1 Bradyrhizobium sp. Crot121
TCCAAACCATTCGGAACATCCTCGTTGGCGTTCAGGTTTGGCCATTCGCGATCACTGGGTTCGTGGCGATCGCCGGAGCGTTCATTGCCTTGATTGGCGCTTTTGCTAGCTCGCTTGACGTAATGGAATTCGGCAAGGCCGCTGCTGGGTTCGGAGCTATGGGATTTTTTGGCTGGCTCCTTTTTTTGATCGCCTTGCGGTCGGCCTAGGCCAGAAGGAAAGAAAATGACTGCACTGCTTGAAGTGAAAGACCTGCAAGTCCGTGTCGAGGATCGCGAAATCCTCCACGGGCTGTCGCTGACTGTTAATCCCGGCGAGGTCCACGCGATCATGGGGCCGAACGGCTCCGGCAAATCGACGCTCTCGCACGTCATCGCCGGCAAGCCCGGCTATGAGGTCAC
>NZ_JCAMOR010000433.1:0-401 GCF_059512385.1 Bradyrhizobium sp. Crot121
GAGAAGGCGCTGGTAGCGGCCTTGGCCGAGATGTACGTGCAAGGCGTCTCGACGCGGAAGGTCAAGCAAGTCACCGAAGAACTTGTGGGCATGCGTTCTCGGCCTCGGCGATCAGCGCCATCAACAAACGGCTGGATGCGTCGCTGAAGGCGTTTTGCGAGCGCAAGCTCAAGGAGCCATTCCCCTATCTGATCCTGGATGCGCGCTATGAGCGGGTGCGCGAGGACGGCATCATTGCGAGAGGTCGACGACGATTGCCTGCTCGAGCTCCGCTGGATGTACGACCGGCGCGATCTTGGCGAGGTGCGGCGCGATCTGGCGGCATGGCTTGCCAAATGGGGCGGCAAATACCCCAAGCTCACCGGCTGGGTGGAGGACAACATCGAGGAGACGCTCGCCTA
>NZ_JCAMOR010000434.1:0-401 GCF_059512385.1 Bradyrhizobium sp. Crot121
GAGATCCAGAACACGGCGGGACGCCTCTAACGGTCTCGGATGCTGGAGCCGCCGTGCGGCCCCGAACACCGGTTTCTGGCTTGTTGCGTCGAGCGCGTCATCCGCGAACGCGATGGAAGACCCTGGTCTGTCCCATGGCCGAAATGCCCAGAAACCCCCTTAGGTGCATCTTGCCGTCCTTGAGCGCCGCCTTGCAGTTGTAGGTGCGTCCGGAGGAGGCATCGTAGATCGAACCGCCGCTCCACTCGCCGTCGGCCCAGCGGAGACCCGTCACGACGACGACATTTTTAAGCGAGCGCGAACGCAGCGCGGGGTCAGGGTTGTTGGCGTCCTTCTTGAAGGTAACGTTGTCGGCCTCGACGATCTCGTTCCCGTAGAGCATGCGCGCCTGGATTTCCGAT
>NZ_JCAMOR010000435.1:0-401 GCF_059512385.1 Bradyrhizobium sp. Crot121
TGTCGCCTACGCGAAAGAGCGCACGCAGGGCAGGGCTCCTGGCTGGAGCGGGTCCGGCATGAGTCCGATCATCGACCATCCCGATGTCATCAGGATGCTGCTGACGATGAAGGCGCTGACGCAAGGCTCGCGTGCCATTGCCTATGCCTGCGCTCATGCGATCGACATGACGCATCGCGCCGGAGAACGCCGGGAGCATTGGCAGGAGCGGGCAGCGCTGCTGACGCCGATCGCCAAGTCCTTTGCGACGGATGCCGGCGTCGATGTCGCTTCTCTCGGGATTCAGGTCCATGGCGGCATGGGTTTCATCGAGGAGACGGGTGCCGCTCGCTACCTGCGCGACGCCCGCATCGCCCCAATCTATGAAGGCACGAACGGCATCCAGGCGATCGATCTCGTCA
>NZ_JCAMOR010000436.1:0-401 GCF_059512385.1 Bradyrhizobium sp. Crot121
CGCGCATTGGCCTGGAGCTGGCTTGGCGTTGCGGCATCGCCGCTGAGCGCCACACCGACTGAAATCGTCAGGCTGCTCGCCTCCGACGTGTCGGATGCCGCGAAGACGAGATTGTCTTCGACCGAACTGCGCTGGCGCTCGGCGATCGCCAGCGCATCCTGCATGCCGACATTGGCAAAGAGAAAGGCGAATTCATCGGCTTCCGTGCGCGCAATGAAATCGTTCTTCTTCACGGTCTTGCGGAAGAGGCTGGCGAGCTTCTTCAGGAGCTTGTTCCCGATCTGCGTGCCGTAACGGGTGTTCAGCTCCTTGAAATCATCGATGTCGATCATGATCAGCGCGCTGCCGGCCGCACCCTCTTCCTGGCCGTAGAGGTCGCCGAGCGCCCGATTGAGGCCGAT
>NZ_JCAMOR010000437.1:0-400 GCF_059512385.1 Bradyrhizobium sp. Crot121
TTGCTTGGCAAGCCATCTGCGCACCGTAGGATCGCGCGGCACCGCTCAGATAGCGACCGGGCCACACGATAACGACGAACCTGCCTCTCCAAATATGCTCGCTCTTGCGGACTCAGCACCAACGGCTCGATTGGCCGGCCTCTAACACCTGCATTCGCCACAAGCGCTCTCCTCTACAGAGATTCGAGCCATCATATAATGTGACGAACTTGCGTTCCAGATGACTAGAGCGGGGTGGGATTAGCTTGAATCGATTGAGCATTCCCAAATCAGCTCGGTTCTGATTCAACATGCTGGCTGGGAAGGAGGCCAGCATGGATGGGGCGAGCGTATTCGACTGACCTGCGTGAGCGCGTGGTTGACGCCGTTTGCAAGGGTGGCCTGTCGTGCCATCAGGCGG
>NZ_JCAMOR010000438.1:0-400 GCF_059512385.1 Bradyrhizobium sp. Crot121
CTTGGCGGATGGTTTCTTCATATCCGGATGGTCCTTTCACCTGGTTTTCGACGTCGAACCACATGACAGTCCCATGAGTTCGGCGTGCCGACCTACTAGCAGAAATGCGAGTTGGCGCAGCCAACGCCTTTGCGCATCATCCCGGCCGTTCCGAAGGAGCGGATGCGAAGGGCGCGATGACCCGTCACCGTGGGGATCTTGCCGTCTATTACGGTCGCCGATCCTTCGCCAAGGCCGGCGGGCTGGTACCCATCCTCTCGCGAAGGAATGCAAAGGAAACGACACTGGATTATGCCGGCAGTCCCTTCTATCGCCAGGCACTTCGCTTCGCCGGAGCGCGCGGCCTTCATCTCGTCAACGTCGCCCGAACCCTGGTCCGCGATCGGCTCGAGTGGACGGT
>NZ_JCAMOR010000439.1:0-400 GCF_059512385.1 Bradyrhizobium sp. Crot121
GGGGCATCGCCATCCTGATCCAGCAGGCGGTGCGGCTGGAATTCGGCCTGTCGTTTCTCGGCATCCACATCCAGGGCCTCGGGCCGGGCCTACAGAACGTCGCAGTGCCGCCGTTCCTGCAGGGCACGTTCTCCATCCTCGGCGCCGACATCAACCGCTACCGCACCTTCATCATCCTGGTGACCGCGATCCTCGCGCTCGTGACCTGGTTCATTATCTATCGGACGTCGATGGGCACACAGGTGCGCGCCATCATCCGCAATCCGAGGATGGCCGCGGCCTGCGGCATCGACGTCACCCGCGTCAACGCTCTGACCTTTGCTTTCGGGTCTGGTCTCGCCGGCGTCGCCGGTGTGATGATGTCCGGCTTCAAGACGGTGTTTCCCGATATGGGCACGTC
>NZ_JCAMOR010000440.1:0-399 GCF_059512385.1 Bradyrhizobium sp. Crot121
GTCTGGGGCGGAACGGTTGAGCATCGTCATCCAGAAGACCCGCCAACTCAGGATGCAAAAGAGCGAGATCAGGTTGGTCAAACGCTGGGCGGTCCTGAGCTTCGACTCCTCAGCTTTGCAGCCCGATTTGAGGATCTTGTGGAACACCTCGATCTTCCATCTCAAGCCATACCATTCGAGCTTCTCAATGGCGTCGGTGCGGGAACCAATGGGCAGGTCGGTGATCAGCTTCCAATCGATCTTCTTTCTGTTTTTCGGCGTCCCGCGCTCTTCAGCATGGATCACCGTCAGGGTCAGAGCGGGATAGCGATTCTGCTTTCCGATCGGCGGCAGGACGCGAATCTTGCGATACCTGATCTCAAGAACGGCCTGGTCGGGATCGCCGTTGCTGTCTCTGAC
>NZ_JCAMOR010000441.1:0-399 GCF_059512385.1 Bradyrhizobium sp. Crot121
CACGGCCCAATACGGCGCTGGGATGCGCACGATCGAGACCTTCGCCTCGGTTGCCAGTGCAGATGATCCCTCCATTCTTCCGGAGGGGGAAGTGCATTTGGGCATAGCCGAGCTATTTCTCGGCCGTCTGCCGGACGCTCTGCGACGACTCCAAGCCCTTCAGCAGCGCGATGTGCGATATTTTAACGGCTCCTATAGTGTGCGGTACTTGGCGGATATCGTCGTTCTTCTGGAATGCGCCCTGTCGCAGGTGCAGTGGTTAACTGGTTCCCCGGATGCTGCCGCGCGAACGGCGATAGTCGCGTACGAGCGCGCGCGCCCCGCGCACCATCACCTATCGCTTAATAACGCTCTCACCTATGCGTGTCCCGTCTTCTATTGGAGTGGGCTCTACGAGCA
>NZ_JCAMOR010000442.1:0-399 GCF_059512385.1 Bradyrhizobium sp. Crot121
GGCGGGATCGGTATCACGCCCTTCATCGCGATGATGGAGCAGTTCTCCCGAGAGGGTGCCAATTTCGAGCTGCATTATGCGGTGCGCTCCCACGATCGCGGCGCTTATTGCCGGGAACTGGTCGACCGCTACGGTTCGCATCGGGTGAAGATCTATTGCGATGCTGAGAGCAACTTCATTCCTGTCACCCGCCTGCTCGACAGCCAGCCGCTGGGCACGCACCTTTATGTCTGCGGCCCCTCCGGCATGATCGACGGCGTATTGAGAGCGGGATTGGAGGCCGGCTGGCCGCAGCAGAACCTGCATTCGGAACGGTTCCTGTCGTCTCAGCCCGGCAAGCCTTTCGACGTAGAGCTGCTGCGTTCGGAAATGACGGTTCATGTCGGTCACCACGAGAGC
>NZ_JCAMOR010000443.1:0-398 GCF_059512385.1 Bradyrhizobium sp. Crot121
AAGAGGATGTCGTAGAAGCCCTTCTCGCGCTCATCCCGAGTGGGGCCTCCGCCGGGTTTGAGACCGCCGGTCCTGAACAAGGAAACCATCGTGGCGAACGTCTCCGTTGTCACGCCAGCGATTTCCCCAAGTCCCGGCGCGACCATCATCTCGTCGTAAACGAAGTCCGTGCCGTAGGGATGACCCAACAGGAAATTCGTGCGGTGCACGTTCTTGGTGTTGATCGGCGCCATGGGGAACGGCACGAGCCACACGTTCATGCTCGCGTCGTATTCGGGAATGAGGCCTGACGGCTGAGACGGCCCGGTGAACCCCGGCGTCAAGGCGAAGGGATCGGTCAGCAGCCGGATCAGGGCCGGGTCGCGCGCGGCGGCAGCCAACGTCGCCTGAGCGCTCGC
>NZ_JCAMOR010000444.1:0-397 GCF_059512385.1 Bradyrhizobium sp. Crot121
GGCATTGGGCGAGGTGACAAGATACCGGTCGTCCTTCAGAAAGGCCTCGACAAGCGCGTCATCTTCGGCAGGGGCTTTGCCGAACGCGGTCTGCTTCGGCCGGTGATAGACGCCAGTCGATAGTTTGGTCAGGTATCCTTCCGCGAGCAGCTGCTGCAGGTGCCGGTCGACAGACGACGACCATTGGGCGAGATCCTCCCGACGGTAGACCTTGCCGGACCGCAGATGCTTTTTAAGTTCCTGTAACTTCGTCATGGAATAACTCCTGCGCTCACTATACCGACATATGGGTGTGAATGCAATTTTTTCCAAATTTCATGCGGAATAAGGCGAGCGAAAATCATCTAATCCACTGAAAACACCCAGCCAGGTCTGTCAGACGCGATCCTGGCGCTGG
>NZ_JCAMOR010000445.1:0-395 GCF_059512385.1 Bradyrhizobium sp. Crot121
TGCCGTCGGCATGGATGCGGCGCGCGGTTTTCGGCGCAAGGTCGAGCAGTGCGCGGATTGCAGAGCCGGTGCGTTCGCGCGCCTTCAATTCCAGCACCTGCCCGACGAAGACCAACGCAACGATGACGGCGGCGGCCTCGAAATAGACAGGAACAGAGCCGCCGTGGCCGCGGAAACTATGCGGGAAGAGATTAGGCGCCAAAGTCGCCACGACGCTGTAGATATAGGCCGTGCCGACACCGAGGCCGATCAATGTCCACATGTTGGGACTGCGGTTGACGAAGGATGCCCAGGCCCTACGAAAGAAGGGAAGGGCTGCCCAGAGGACGACCGGTGTCGCCAGCAATAGTTCGACATAGCTCGCCAGCGGCTCCCCGAGCGCTTCGCGTGGCCAC
>NZ_JCAMOR010000446.1:0-394 GCF_059512385.1 Bradyrhizobium sp. Crot121
GCGTGGCTCTTTGCGAACGACTTAGCGCCGACCATCTCGCTGCCGGCCAGCGCTTCGTTGCGGCGCCGGTGTTCGGGCGTCCCGATGTCGCCGCGGCCGGAGAACTGACCGTTGTTGCCGGCGGTAGTCCGGATACCATCGCCGAGGTGAGTCCGGTGCTGGAAGCAATCGGCCGACGGACCTTCGTGATCTCCGATCAGCCGAAGGCAGCCAGCCTCCTCAAGCTCAGCGGCAATTTTCTCATCGCCTCGGTCATCGAGGCTCTCGGCGAAGCCATTGCGCTCGTGGGGAAGGAGGGCATTGACCCGGAGCAATATCTTGAGATTTTGACCTCAACCCTCTTCAGCGCTCCTGTCTACAAGACCTACGGAAAACTGATCATCGAGGGGAAGTT
>NZ_JCAMOR010000447.1:0-393 GCF_059512385.1 Bradyrhizobium sp. Crot121
TCGGGCCAGCCTCTGAGCACGATAGCCTACGCGTGCGGGTACCGCGATTACACTAATTTCGCCCGTGCATTCCGCCAACGCTTCGGTCACGCACCCGGCGTTCATCTGCGGGGCGACGACGCTCAATCCAGTGCGTGACGCAAGGCACGAAAGGGCGCGTTGGGCCCACGACGGCGGCCGTTCAGTGGCCTAGCTTTGATGGCACGCTGCCGACGGCTGCGTCACGAGATTTGTCGTCAGCGTGAACGACCGGCAGATTCCATTCTGCTCGGTTCACCTCCCCATGCGCATCATTTGTGTAGGAGTAGCAATGCAAAACATCGTCGGGCTGGCGACGTTGATCGCCATCGCCGCGTTATTGGCCTGGTCTGGTTTCCGCACTTGGCGTGTTAA
>NZ_JCAMOR010000448.1:0-390 GCF_059512385.1 Bradyrhizobium sp. Crot121
TGCGTGAACGCCTTGGCTGGATAGGAACGCGCCTTCCAGCCGTCGGGATAGCGGAAGAACAGCGCCTCCGATTTGGATTGTAGGTCAGGGAAGAATGCCGTTCCGGATGCGACGGGCAGCTTCGCCAAAGTCTCTTGGCTTATCTTGCGCACGGCCTTGGCCCATTCGACGGCGCTGGGTGCCAGCGTCCGATGCGAACCCGTGAAATCCACAGTGGTGACAGTTGAAGATGATCCCATGACTGTCGTCCGCTCGCTTTACCGATAGACATTTCTGCGACTGGTGGTGCTTCCGTTTGTGGCTACAAACCGGGCATCGAAAGACGCCCGGTCTAGTGGCGTTGGTCCGAGCTAGGATCTGGAAATTCGTCTGCGGGCTGTTCTCCATTTG
>NZ_JCAMOR010000449.1:0-390 GCF_059512385.1 Bradyrhizobium sp. Crot121
GATTTGCAGCCGCACTGAATTCTGACGCATTCGTTCGAAGCCGATAGCCAACACGAACAGCGCGATAGCGAGGAGACCCAGACAAAACACAGAGGTCGGCGAAAGCGTAGTGCCGTAAAGTTCTTCCTCGCTCGCCAGACGCAGGACGGAAAGCCGTGTGCCCGGAACCGGCGAGCGTAGCGCAAGATATCCCTTCAGCTCGGGAGCCGGGACAACTGATAGGGCCTGAATGCGGCCAGCCGGCAGAGCGGCGAGCGCGGGGCCGCTGGTAGCAACAGGCGAGTGTCCCCGCTCGATCGGGAACAACACCTCGCCGTCATCGGCCAACAGGAATTCATGGGGCTGTCCGAGGTCGTTGCTGGGTACCAATGATGCAAGCAGATTGAGATC
>NZ_JCAMOR010000450.1:0-389 GCF_059512385.1 Bradyrhizobium sp. Crot121
CAAGGCCTTGAAGGGCTGCAAGACAAGGCGCGACCGGGCAAGCAGCCAATCTATACGAAGGCCACCGACAAGCGGATTTTGAAGCTGCTGGACAAGCCGTCGCCGGAAGGGTTCGCACGCTGGACCGGGCCCCTGCTGGCCGAGGCGCTGGGCGATGTTGACGTCCAATATGTCTGGCGGTTCCTGCGCAGCCACAAGATCGACCTCGCGGCTCGCAAGTCCTGGTGTGAGAGCAACGACCCGAACTTTACGGCCAAAGCCGCCGATGTTGTCGGCCTCTATGTCGCCCCGCCGGCGAAGCCCATTGTGCTGTGCGTGGACGAGAAGCCCTCGATCCAGGCCTTGGAGCGAACGCAGGGTTATCTGAAGTTGCCCAATGGCCGCGCCTT
>NZ_JCAMOR010000451.1:0-389 GCF_059512385.1 Bradyrhizobium sp. Crot121
GTCATGGTGAGAGACGGCAAGGGAACGCATCCCGGCAACCCGTTGTGGGGTGACGGGTGGGGATGGTCGTGGTTCGATGCGGACAAGCCGCTCAAGACCACCTCGACGGACTACCATTCCGATTGCCAGGGGTGCCACGTGCCGGCCCAGGCCACGGACTGGATCTATGTGAATGGATATCCCGTCCTGGGTCACTAGGCGACCGCATGCGTGAGCGCAGTCCTCCCGCCGCAGTTTCGCGGAGGTTATGCCCGCAAGCTGGTGCGGAAAGAAGATTGCAGAGCCTCTTGTGACCATTCGTTTCGGTTTCGACCTTTCGGGTCCAACTGGCGTTCGGAGTACAAACGAGTGCATGGAGTTCGACGTTGTCTTTCCCGGTTTATGACATC
>NZ_JCAMOR010000452.1:0-387 GCF_059512385.1 Bradyrhizobium sp. Crot121
TCGGTGACTTGCTTGACCTTCCGCGTCGAGACGCCTTGCACGTACATCTCGGCCAAGGCCGCTACCAGCGCCTTCTCCGAGCGCTGGTAGCGCTCGAACAGCTCGGTCGAGAACCGCCCCTGACGGTCCTGCGGCACCTTCAGCTCGATCTTGCCGACCCGGGTGATCAGCGAGCGGGGATAGTAGCCGGAGCGATAGCCAAGCCGTCCCTCGCTGCGCTCGCCTTTCTCCGCACCCAGCGTCTCCGTCATCTCGGCTTCGAGAATTTCCTGCACCGCACCCTGGATCAGCGGCTTCAGGAACTCCTTGTCCGACCTCAACAACTCTTTGACTGCAGAGACGTCCGTCCTAATCTTCGTCACGGTCATGGCGGGTCCAAGCTCCTCT
>NZ_JCAMOR010000453.1:0-387 GCF_059512385.1 Bradyrhizobium sp. Crot121
GCATTGTCGCCGCCCGCGCGCGCCGCAGCCGGGCTTGGTTATGTTCCACAGGAGCGGAATGTCTTCAAGAACCTTACCGTTGAGGAAAACCTCAGTATCGGTTTCGAGTTCATTCACCGGAAAGCCGCGCGCGGCGCGTTTGCTGCAGCTCGGCAGCGTGTGCTCGACCTCTTTCCGGACCTGGTCCCGCGCACCAAAGCGCAGGCCGGCACGCTCAGTGGCGGGCAGCGGCAGATGCTGGCGATGGGGTGCGCGCTGATTGCCGGACCCTCGACCCTGCTGCTGGATGAGCCCTCCGCCGGTCTCTCGCCGCGCTATGTCACCACGATGCTCGACGCTGTCGCCGCGGTGAACCGCACCGGCGTCACGGTGATCATGATCGAACAG
>NZ_JCAMOR010000454.1:0-387 GCF_059512385.1 Bradyrhizobium sp. Crot121
TTCCTGCTCATGGGCCTGCAGGCCCGCAGCATCCTGGAATCCATGTCCGCGGGCGAGCTCGAGCGAGCACTCGGTTTTGCCGCCATCATCGTGGTCGGTGTCATCCTTACGCGTCTGGCGATGGCCTTCCTGCTGCACGCATACGTCATTTCGCGCCACCGGCGCGGCAAGCTTTTGGCGCCTTTCAGGCATGGGGAGACCTTTCTGGTCGGCTGGTCCGGCATGCGCGGCCTCGTGACACTCGCCACCGCCTTTGCCCTGCCTGCCGATTTTCCGGAGCGCGACCTCGTCGTGCTGACGGCCTTTGCGGTGGTGCTCGCAACTCTCGTCATCCAAGGGGCAACGCTTGCTCCGATGATCCATTTCCTGAAGCTCGGACGGCAGGCT
>NZ_JCAMOR010000455.1:0-385 GCF_059512385.1 Bradyrhizobium sp. Crot121
AGGTGCTTCTCGGCCATGTCGCGACAATCGAAGCGCTGACAGGCACGATCGAGGCCGATCCTTCGCGCTCGCCGCAGGAGATCGCGGCAAGGCTCTCCGCGCAGGTGGCACTGCTCATGGAAGGAACAGGCGCACTCGATCGTGACCGGCTGCATGCCGAAGCAGCGCTGCTTGCTACGAAGGCGGATCTGCGCGAAGAGATCGATCGGCTGAAGGCGCATGTCGCCGCCGCCCGCGATCTCGTGACAAAAGGTGGCCCGGTTGGCCGAAAGCTCGATTTCCTTGCACAAGAATTTAACCGGGAATCGAATACTATCTGCTCCAAATCGAACGCTTCGGCCGTCACCGCAGCCGGCATCGAGCTGAAAGTGGTGATCGATCAGTT
>NZ_JCAMOR010000456.1:0-385 GCF_059512385.1 Bradyrhizobium sp. Crot121
ATCCGCTCCCTTGCCTTTTCACGCTCCGGCGCGTTGGCCGTGATCCTCATCAGCGGTGCTCTTCTTGCCGCCTGCAGTGAAAATGAACCGGATCCCGCAGGTGAAATCGGCCCGAATCCCAAGCTGCCGGCACAGTCGCAATATCTCATCCCGCCGATGCACACGGCCTCCGTCATCGGATGGAAGGAGGGTGAGACGCCTAAAGTCGCTGACGGATTGCAGATCAAGGCACTGGCGACAGGACTGAAACATCCACGCTCGGTCTATGTGCTGCCGAACGGCGATATCCTGGCCGTCGAATCCATCGCGCCACCGGCCGCATCGATCAAGCGTCCCAAGGATCTCATCATGGGCTGGATCGAATCCATGGCGACCTCGGCCGGCT
>NZ_JCAMOR010000457.1:0-384 GCF_059512385.1 Bradyrhizobium sp. Crot121
GGCCGGATTGAAATTCGCTTCCGGCAACAGGGTACGACGGCTGGCGTTTTTCCGCCTCGAGGACGATCTCGCGCGTCGCATGATCGCGCGCGATCTCGGCAGCGTGACGTTCCTCGAAGCCGAGATCGAGCTGAAGGCGTTCATAACTGCGCTCTGGGGCAAGCCGCCTCTGCTGCGCAGCTTTGCCGCCGACAACAGCCAGGCGCCGCAGCGGCGCACCTCGATTGCCGGGCCGCTGATCCGCCTGCCCGAAACCTTTCGCGGCGTACAGGGCGATGCTGCGCGGGCGCTGTTCCGGGCCGCGGCGGCGCATGCACAGGCGCATCTCGTGCTGGGCAACGGGCTGTTTCCGGTCGGCAAGCTGAAGCCGCTGCAGATAGCGCT
>NZ_JCAMOR010000458.1:0-384 GCF_059512385.1 Bradyrhizobium sp. Crot121
TCTTGCACGATTTGAAGCATGCTTTCCGTCGCCGCTCGCTTTCGCGTCTGGCACCAGACAAGAAGGGAACAGTCCCGCTGCTTGGTTCAAAAGTGTAGACCGGACGAAGGCCGGGTTGACGATTGGGGCGCTCCCAATCGCTGTAAATCGCACCTCACTCTTGGCCATGGCGGCAGCTAGCGGCGTGGGCACCGTGGAACTGTGCATAGGCATCTTCGCTTGGGGAGGAATGCGTGGAAATCACCGCGACCTCCTTTTCGCACGCCCTATTGACCCGTGGGTTACTATAGCCGATCAGGTGCGCCGCAATCAGCTAAGCCGCTCTAGTGCCTATGATTCATTTGCAACGCTAAGGACAAATGGCAAGAGCAATCCGATTGCTGG
>NZ_JCAMOR010000459.1:0-384 GCF_059512385.1 Bradyrhizobium sp. Crot121
GGCCTTGCCACCGCCTATTACCTCGCCAAAGAGCACGGCATCCAAAACGTCGCAGTGCTCGAGAAAGGCTACATCGGCTCCGGCAATGCCGGACGGAACACCACGATAGTCCGCTCGAACTATCTCCTGCCCGGTAACGAGCCCTTCTACGAATGGTCGATGAAGCTCTGGGAAGGGCTTGAGCAGGACCTCAACTACAATGCGATGGTCAGCCAGCGCGGGGTGCTCAACCTCTATCACTCGGACGCCCAGCGCGATGCTTTCGCGCGGCGCGGCAACGCCATGATCCTCGCCGGCGCCGATGCCGAGCTGCTCGATGCGGCCGCGGTGCGTCGCATGCTTCCAATGCTCGATTTCGACAATGCCCGCTTTCCGATCAAGGGT
>NZ_JCAMOR010000460.1:0-382 GCF_059512385.1 Bradyrhizobium sp. Crot121
CCAGCCAGCATGTTGAATCAGAACCGATCTGATTTGGGAATCCTCAATCGATTCAATCTAATCCCATCCCGCTCTAGCGAACGACATCGTGACCTGCCTTCAGGAAACGCAAGCAAGCCTTGCGCAAGGCGAAATGGTTTTGCGACGCTATTCCTCGTCTGCTTCCGACGTTCTTCGTAGGCTTCCGGACATGTCCCGCCGTGCTCGCAAGGCACAATCATAACGACGTGAGCGTCATCCGCCGCGTGCATCTTGGAATCGTGCCACTCACTTCCCTAAGCGGTGGGCATAGGCCTGACACCAGACTAGTACCCACTTTTCATAGAACGTGAGTCGTGATTCAAGATCGGGATGATTCCCGAAGCAAGAGAAGTCCGCGTTT
>NZ_JCAMOR010000461.1:0-382 GCF_059512385.1 Bradyrhizobium sp. Crot121
AGGTGGAGATTGCGTTGCTGCAATTCAAAAAAGCGGCCAGTTCGACCTTCTCAGCCACGAGAAGCAGATTCTCCTTTGCTTCAGTGAACTCAAGAGTACGGAGAACGTCGACCGAACTGTCTGATTTTCAAATTGAGAGAGAACTTATGCTTGCCGTCATTGAAAACCTCGAGGCCCGTCGTTCCGGCGCCAAGCTCGGCACGCCCTCTCAGAAATGAGGACCGAGAATGACCGTCTATGTCATCGCGCTGGTAAAGTTCACCCAGGAGGAATATTACCGCCGCTACCAATCCCGCTTATCTTCAGAGGCTTCAATGACCGCCTGCTGGCAGCCGACGAGAAGCCGAAAGTTCTCGATGGCGAGTGGACGCGCGACAAGGTC
>NZ_JCAMOR010000462.1:0-379 GCF_059512385.1 Bradyrhizobium sp. Crot121
AACCGCTGCACGCGCTTGCGATTGACCTGAAGCCCCTCAGCCTTCAGCATCGCGGTCATTCGCCGCGAGCCCAGGAATGGCCAGGCGGTGAACAGCTCGTCGATCCGCTGCATCAGGGCAAGGTCGTTGTCGTTGGCCGGCCGTGGCGGCCGGTAGACCCCGGAGCGCGCGATGCCAAGCAACATGCATTGCCGGCGGATCGACAGCGCCTGGTCGGCGCGATCGAGCATTCCTCGACGGTCCGGCGTGCTCATCTTCCGGACCTCCGTGCTAAAAAATCGCGCTCGACTGTCAGTTGTCCGATCTTGGCGTGCAGCTTCTCGATCTCGCGTTCGCGCGCGTCCTCGCTCTCCCGCCCGACACCCGCGTCAAAGGCCCG
>NZ_JCAMOR010000463.1:0-379 GCF_059512385.1 Bradyrhizobium sp. Crot121
CGATTGGCGCCATGGCGTCATACGCGCTCTAATCATGGCCCGCTTTCATTGCCGCTGCCGACACTGCGAAACGCGTTGCGTGCTGCCGCATCATCCAGACACGTATGAAGTTCTTCCGCCCTGCAGTGTGTGCGGAAAGCGCACATTCAAGCCGAAGCGCTCCAGGATGAATCTACCGATTTACCGCGTTGATATCTGGATGCAGAAGCGCGACACACGCGGCATGTCGTGTTTCTGCGGCGGATATCACTACCAGCATCGGCGCAGTTCGTTCTACTGCTTTTATCGCGCTGACGGTAGCGAACGTCTGCCAGGTGATGCCGACTTCTGGACGCCTGGCATGTCGTTGGAAGAACACGACGCGCTGGTGGGAAAATAT
>NZ_JCAMOR010000464.1:0-379 GCF_059512385.1 Bradyrhizobium sp. Crot121
GAAGATGGAGGATTTCGGCGAGGAGATCTATCTGCTGGAGCGGGAAGGCGAGAAGAAGGACCGGTAATTATTCTGCGAGGATATCGGCGCTCGTGACGATATCGATGCCGCGTCCACGCATCTCATCGATGGCGTCGGCAACGCCTTCAGGCGTGATGCCGCGGCTTGCATCCTCGACAAATCGGACCTTGACGCCTGGGATCATGTCCAGCGCATCGAGCGCGGAAAACTTTACGCAATAGTCGGTCGCAAGTCCGCAGACGTCGAGCTCGGTGACCCCCTGATCTTCCAGAAAATCGGCAAGGCCGGTCACGGCATATTGATCATTGTCGCGGAAGGCAGAGTAGCTGTCGACGTTCTTGTTCTCGCCCTTCTGCTG
>NZ_JCAMOR010000465.1:0-378 GCF_059512385.1 Bradyrhizobium sp. Crot121
TGGATCGATTTGCTTTCGACATGTTCGATGCCCGTAATGTAGAGGAAGTGGTACTCATAATAGTTGACGATGAATCCTTCCATCTGGGCTGGGTCCATGCCGCCGTACGGTTGGGCCACGTACAGAACGGGCACCCCGAGATCTGGGAAGATGTCGCGGGGCATGCGATCGAGCGCCAGAAAGCCCACCCATGCGACGGCGATAACCATCGTCAGAAGCGAGATCGGCCGTCGTAATGCGAACGACACTAGTTTCATTGTGCCGCCACAGCCCGCGCGACATCGCCTGTGCGGTCGGGCGCGCCTCGACGGTGCCAACAAAAAGCAGCCGTACGCTTCGGGGAAAAATGGCACATAGCACGGTCCAAGTCCTCAGCCC
>NZ_JCAMOR010000466.1:0-377 GCF_059512385.1 Bradyrhizobium sp. Crot121
GACCTGCTGTTCGTGTCCGGTAAACGGGAGTGTTGCGAGAACGATAAACCGCTTCAGCGAGGCCGCACCGAAGGGCGGCTATGAGAGAAGCTCAAAATACATGGTTCACCTTGTATACGCTTCTGGGACATGCGGGCCGAACGTCCGGTTTGCGCCAAGAGTGCTGCCTCCTTCAACTCAGGCTTAGGCCCTCCCAGCTCCGTCCTTTTGCACGCTAGAATGCCCCACAATACACAGTTCGCGAAAGCAGGATGAAGGTCAGAGCGCGATAGCTTAAGTACTGGCCTATATGAAAGGAGCTGGAGAACTGCCCCACCAAAACCTACGAAAAACCCCGCGAAAGTAGCCAGCCACACTACTCCCACTCTATCATTTCG
>NZ_JCAMOR010000467.1:0-377 GCF_059512385.1 Bradyrhizobium sp. Crot121
GGTGCTACGCGTCGACGGCCATACCGACGTGCGCCCCGTCAACGGTCCGAACTTCAAGTCGAACTGGGACCTGTCCGCGGCGCGCTCGATCTCGGTGGTGAAATATCTGGTCTCGCTCGGCGTGCCCGCCCAGCGCCTCGTCGCCGCCGGCTTCGGCGAGTTCCAGCCGCTCGATACCGGCAACACGGAAGAGGCCTACAAGCGCAACCGCCGCATCGAGCTGAAGCTGACGGAGAAATGATCAACCTGGCGAGGCTTGGCGCACCTGCTCCAGTCGGCTGGCGAGGAAGTCGCGCACGGCGGGACTGTCGCTGAGGCCGATCGCCGTCAGGTAGGCGTCGGCCGCGGCAGCATCGTCGCCGGCTCGTGCCAGAAGA
>NZ_JCAMOR010000468.1:0-376 GCF_059512385.1 Bradyrhizobium sp. Crot121
GTCGCCGGCTTCATCGGCTCGCCCGCCATGAACTTCTTCCCTGTCGAATGGCGTGAGGAGCGGGCAATCCTTTTGCAAGGCGCAACGGCGGTGCCGCTGGACGGCGAGACCGCAAGCCGCCTGCAGCGGGCCGGCAGTGCGATCCTCGGCGTCCGTCCCGAGCATTTCGTCGCGGCGACCGACACGGCCGATGGCGTCGTCATCAACGTCAAACTGGTCGAACCACTGGGCTCGGATACGCTGATCCATTTCGACCTCGCCGGCGTCTCCGCCATCGCGCGGGTCGATCCGTCGCTGCGCCCGAAGGTCGGCGATCGTCTCGGCCTGCGTCCGCAACCGGGCAAGATGCATTTGTTCGATGCGGCCAACGGACAGG
>NZ_JCAMOR010000469.1:0-375 GCF_059512385.1 Bradyrhizobium sp. Crot121
GACAGGCGGAGCGACGCGTTGTCGTCCACCAGCGTCACCTCAGCCGCATCGGAACGCTCGAGCGGGTAGCGCAGCACGTCATCGACGCGCTCCATGGCGACGCGCAGCTCGCGCATTCCGGAAGCAACGCCGACGAGGCCGTTCACCTGAGAGAGGAAGCTCGACAGCACCGTCTGGAACGCGGCGAGGGTGCCGACGGTGATCAGCCCGTCCACGGCGCGCAGACCACCGACGCCGAGGATCGCCGCCATGGTGAGTGCGCCGAGCGCACGCGGGATCAGTCCCAGCAGTTGCAGCGGCACTTGTGCGCGATGGACCGCATTCATGGTCCGGGCCTGAGCGTTGGCCCAGCGGTTCAGGAAGTCGTCCTCGGAT
>NZ_JCAMOR010000470.1:0-375 GCF_059512385.1 Bradyrhizobium sp. Crot121
GGGATTGCCGGACGACGCAGCCAAGGAAATCACCGATATCGTTTCGTCGGAGGAACCGGAGAATGCGGAGAAGCCCCTTGGCCCTAGGGCGCTCGCGTGGATCAAAAAGAACGCACCGAAGGCGGCGTCCGGGGCTTGGAAGATCGGCTCCGCAGTAGCGACCGATTTGCTCAAAGAGGCGGCGCTGAAATACTACGGACTAAAGTGAGGCCGCGACTCGACAGACCTATGAAACGGCCGATTCCGCAGAATTTTAGCAACGAGGAGCTGGCAATCCGATTTGCTTTCGACGCCTTGTCTTACGTGGAAGCCGCGAGGTTGCTGGAGCAGGACAACCACTTTTCCCCTCGCTACCATCTATTCTGCCACGCCATC
>NZ_JCAMOR010000471.1:0-373 GCF_059512385.1 Bradyrhizobium sp. Crot121
TATGCGGGAAACTGGGTGATGACGGACTGAGATAGGCGGCGTATCGAGGCGGGTGTCGAAGCCTGCCAGAACCTCTCTCAAGGAGAGCAATACGCCATGAACGAGACTAGCAACATTGTCCCGCTTCGTCAGCCCGACGAGATCGACGATCCACTGACCAATCTTTTGCGCGCTGGTGCGCGGCAACTTTTGGCGCAAGCGGTCGAGGCCGAAGTCGAGACCTTTCTTGCCACGGTGAAGGACTTGAAGCTTGCCGACGGACGCGCCCGTGTCGTGCGGCATGGCTACGGCCCGGCGCGAACGATTGCGACGGGCATCGGTCCGGTCGAGGTCGCGCGGGCGAAGATTCGCGACCGTGGGGCGGCCGGCGATA
>NZ_JCAMOR010000472.1:0-373 GCF_059512385.1 Bradyrhizobium sp. Crot121
GATGCTGGCGTCGCGAAAGACGAACCGTCCGGTGCGGCTCGAGCTGACCCGCGCACAGATGTTCACCCTGGTCGGGCGGCGGCAGGAGACGGCGCAAGATCTCGCGCTCGGCTTCGTCGATGGCCGGCTGACGGCCATCGAGCACGATGTCATCGCGCAAACCTCGACACATGCGGAGTTTTCCGACTCGACCGCGGTCTACACGCGCTTCCTTTACGCCTGCCCCAACGTCACCACGCGTCACAGCCTCGTGCGCACCAACGAGCCGCAACCGGTTCCGATGCGCGCGCCGGGAACGGCCCCCGGCACGTTTGCACTGGAGTCGGCGATGGACGAGGCGGCTGAGCTACTCGGAGTCGATCCGCTCGAATTG
>NZ_JCAMOR010000473.1:0-372 GCF_059512385.1 Bradyrhizobium sp. Crot121
GCATGCTCGCTCGTAAGCCGCCCATGCTTGTCGCCGTCGCTCTCGCCAACAAGATGGCTCGCACCGTTTGGGCTTTGATGGTCAACGGTGGGGTCTACAAAGCTCCGGTCGCAGCGGCTTAATCGCTTAGCTTAATCGCTTAGTCCGCCCGACCAGAGGTCGTCGAGGAGGTAGGAAGGTCAAACGGAAGGTACGGCGCAACAGTCGATGGGACGGGGTCGGGAAAACCAGTACATGCCCAGGTGCTTCCAAGTACGCCGCTGTGATTTGGACCTGATCCGCGAACTCCCATACGGGCCCGCGACATATGACGGTCGCAATAAAGGCCGGACAGATGTCAGCACCCGACTACGCGCAACACCTAATCGAACG
>NZ_JCAMOR010000474.1:0-371 GCF_059512385.1 Bradyrhizobium sp. Crot121
TCGGCTGTGGCGTACTCATAAGGATATCCGCCAATCCAGTCGACCATGTCGTGCCAGCGGCTCATGCCGCGGCTCTTCTTGTATTCCGACCAGAGGGCGAAATAGCCGCGGATGTTCTTGTTTTTGTAGTAGTGCCAAAGATAGCGCGCCTCGACGGGCGTCCACACCGCGACGGCATATGGAAATTTCAACGGCCTGGGCAGTTTGTTGTAGATGATCTTCTTCTTCAACCAGTATTGGCTGATTTCGCCGCAATCGTTGTAGATGGCGATGAAAAGCTTTCCGCCAACCCGCGTGTTAAGTTTGATGTTCTCCAGGGCCTGCCACATCGCGCCGGTGTGGTGCAGCACGCCCCAAGAATATACGATGTC
>NZ_JCAMOR010000475.1:0-370 GCF_059512385.1 Bradyrhizobium sp. Crot121
GTGTGACATGGCAGGACTTCGAGACAGACCTGGAGCCTCGGCTTGAGGATCTGAACGCTCGGGTCCACCGAGGAGCGATGCGCTGGACGCCCTGGCGGTAGCGATCACCACGCGGAAGGTGAACTGGATAGTTGACGCCGACGTGCAAAATTTCTTCGGAAGTGTGAGCCAAGACTGGCTGGTCCAGTTTTTGGAGCACCGCATCGGCGACAAGCGCATCATCCGCCTGATCCGTAAATGGCTGAAGGCGGGCATCCTCGAAGACGAGGTCGTAACCGTGGACGACAGGGGCACGGGGCAAGGATCGGTGATTTCGCCGCTGCTCGCCAACGTTTACCTGCACTACACATTCGATCTTTGGGCCGAACGC
>NZ_JCAMOR010000476.1:0-370 GCF_059512385.1 Bradyrhizobium sp. Crot121
GGCGCTGGCGATCGCGCAGGACCAGCAGGAAGGCCGCAAGCTCGAGGCCACCAATGCGCGCATCGCCGATCTCGAGACCCGTGCCGTTGCGGCGCTGGATGGCGGCCGCGAGGACCTCGCCAAGGAGGCCGCCGACGCCATTGCGGCCCTGGAGGCCGATCGCGATGCGGCCATGACGGCGCGCGCGCTGTTCGCGACCGAGATCATCAGGTTGAAGCGCCACGTCGCCAACGCGCAGGCCCGTATCACCGAGCTCGATCGCGGTCGCCGGATCGCGCGTGCCTCTGACGCGGTGCGCTCGCTTCGCCGCAGCGGCATCGAGGCCGCGCGCCCCTATGAATCGACATTGCCGGAGGCGGAGGGCACGCTG
>NZ_JCAMOR010000477.1:0-370 GCF_059512385.1 Bradyrhizobium sp. Crot121
TCGAGCGCGCCCGCATCGCCTCCGACCGCGGCCTCGACGAGGCCCGGGTCGGCCGCGAGCGCGATCTGCGCCGGCTCGAGGTCAACCGCGAGAAGGACGTCGAGACCGCCTTAATGGACAAGGCGATCGCCCTCTACCAGAAGTCGCTGGAAGAATCCGCAGCCAAGGTGGCGGCAGAAGACGCGCGGGTGCGCGCGACGGAAGCTGCCGAGCGCGTCGTCACCGCGCGCGAGAGCGAGATCGCACGGCGCCGCAAGACGGTGGAAGTGCTGCTCGCCGAGAAGCAGGCCGAGGAGACGCGGATCGCGGCCGAGGCCGAGCGGGTGCGCGCCGCGGTGGAGGCTGAGGCGCAGCGGCTGCTCAACGAGGC
>NZ_JCAMOR010000478.1:0-369 GCF_059512385.1 Bradyrhizobium sp. Crot121
GAGGGTTTCAGCCTCGAACAGCCGTTCTACACGGATGAGGATTATTTCCGTTTGGATATGGAGATGATCTACTATCGCGACTGGCTGTTCATCGGCCATGATTGCGAATTGCCGAAGCCGGGCGCCTACTTCACGGTCCAGATCGGCGACTATCCCGTCGTCATCGTGCGCGGACGCGACAATGTCATTCGCGCCTTTCACAATAGCTGTCGCCATCGCGGCTCGCGCGTCTGCACCAAGGAGCACGGCTCGTCGGTGCGTCTCGTCTGCCCCTATCACCAATGGACCTACGACCTCGACGGCAAGCTCGCCTTCGCCCGCCACATGGGCGATGATTTCGACAAGAGCGGTTACGGCTTGAAGCCGGTT
>NZ_JCAMOR010000479.1:0-367 GCF_059512385.1 Bradyrhizobium sp. Crot121
AGAACGACCGCATCAAATCGCAGCGGATGCGCTTGATCCCGGACGAAGATGTAGCAAATTCAACGAACGCGTCCTTTATCCTCCCGCTCATAACGGTCTGGTTGCAGGTTCGAGCATCTGATGGCGCAGCACGTTCTTGACGTGATCGCAGGCAGTATAGGTCTTTCGCACCAGAAATCATCTTCTGAGAGTCTGTCCGTTTTATTCCCCATCATATCCAATTCCACGATCGGCGCTTAAGCGCCCTGCTTTCTCTCAGCAGTGCGCAGCACCTTGCTAGGATGACGCGCGCGAGGACGAGAGAAGAGCACAGTCGTGGACCACGGTCCGCAGCCTCAGCGCAAATCGATCCTGATCTGACCAAGTT
>NZ_JCAMOR010000480.1:0-367 GCF_059512385.1 Bradyrhizobium sp. Crot121
CGCTGCTACTGGCCGAGCTCGGCTCGCGAACAATTTTCATCCTCCTCCCGATGGTTTTTACGGCTCTGCTTTTTCGCATGAAGGGGATTGCCCACGCGGCGCTCCTTCTTGCATTGTCGGGTGCGCTGATGGCTGGCGTGTTTTATACGCCGGTCGGCCGCACTCTTGCAGTCGCGCAGCGTATGGAAGGCGAAACGGAGCGATATGCACAAGGTGCCGTCTTCAAGCCCAAGACCGGCGATCAGAACCCCTATGATGCAGCCGGTAGCTTCGATACCGGTGATGGAAATGATCATCGCACCTGGTCGCGGCGCACTCTGTTCGATTTCGCGTTGAAAGGCTGGCTTGGGGGTGATCCGGCAAGATT
>NZ_JCAMOR010000481.1:0-366 GCF_059512385.1 Bradyrhizobium sp. Crot121
TTGAAGATATCGGGCACGGCGTCGATGGAGACGACGAGGATATCCTTACCGGGCTTCAGGCCGGCTTCCTTGATCGCCTGAATGGCGCCGACGGCCATGCCGTCGTTATGGGCATAGAGAGCGCAGATATCCTTGCCGCCATTCTCTGCCTTCAGGAAGCTTTCCATGACTTCCTTGCCCTTTGTGCGGGTGAAGTCACCGGTCTGGCTGCGAACGATCTTCAGGTTGTCATGGCCGGCAAGAGCCTCTTCGAAGCCCTTCTTGCGAGCGATGGCCGGCGACGAACCGGTCGTGCCCTGCAGCTCGACGACATTGCACTTCTTGTCGCCAACGGTCTTAACCAGGAAATCGCCGGCGACCTTGCCT
>NZ_JCAMOR010000482.1:0-366 GCF_059512385.1 Bradyrhizobium sp. Crot121
GTCAAAGACCGAAAGGAAAAGTTTCCGGACTGCCGCCAGCAGTTTGCTGCCGGTAGAGCGGCGTCAACGCATGGGTTTCGTCGAACCACAGGAAAGCGTCATATTGCTGGGGCAGGGAGGTCAGCATGTAATGGCTCAGGCGTTCGGTTTCCGGTCTGTAGATGACACCGATGAAACGTTGAAGCCGTTGATCGACGAGCCCGGCATGGAGATCCTGATTGCGGTCGAAATCGAGGAGAAACCGTTCCTTTCCGGCTTGATGACACAGATGCTCGTAACTTTCCGCAAGTGCCGGATTGATCCTCTTCTCCTCGGCCTGCCCGTCCCATTCGCTCGCCGCCAGAACCTCGCCTGAATGCGTGCCGC
>NZ_JCAMOR010000483.1:0-365 GCF_059512385.1 Bradyrhizobium sp. Crot121
CCCTGCGCTCGCTCCAAGGCCTGGATCGAGGGCTTCTCGTCCACGCATAGCACAATGGCCTTCGCCGGCGGGGCGACGTAAAGGCCGACAACATCGGCGGCTTTGGCCGTAAAGTTCGGGTCGTTGCTCTCACACCAGGACTTGCGAGCCGCGAGGTCAATCGTGTGACTGCGCAGGAACCGCCAAACATATTGGACGTCAACATCGCCTAGCGCCTCGGCCGGTCCAGCGCGCGAACCCTTGCGGGGGCGGCTTATCCAGCAGCTTCAGAATCCGCTTGTCGGTCGTCTTCGTATAGATTGGCTGCTTGCCCGGTCGCGCCTTGTCTTGCAGCCCTTCAAGGCCTTGGTCGGCATAACGATGCC
>NZ_JCAMOR010000484.1:0-365 GCF_059512385.1 Bradyrhizobium sp. Crot121
CCCCGAACCTGTCGCCGTCGGTGGTCGGACGGCTGAAGGAGGAGTGGCAGGTCGACTATGATCGCTGGCAACGGCGCGACCTGTCGGCCCGGCGCTACGTCTACATCTGGGCCGACGGTGTCTATCTTCAGGCGCGCATGGAGGAGGATGCCGCCTGCATGCTGGTCGTCATCGGTGCGACGCCGGAAGGCAGGAAGGAACTGGTCGGCTTTCAGGTCGGCGTACGGGAGAGCGCGCAGAGCTGGCGCGAACTGCTCGTCGATCTGAAAGCGCGCGGGCTGTCCATCGCGCCGCGGATCGCTGTCGGCGACGGTGCGCTCGGCTTCTGGAAGGCCCTGGAAGAACTCTTTCCTTCCACCCGTCAT
>NZ_JCAMOR010000485.1:0-365 GCF_059512385.1 Bradyrhizobium sp. Crot121
GACCGTGAACGGATTGGTGGGGTTGGTCGACGACGGCAGGCAGTGCATCTCGCCGGCGACGCGGATGATATCGGGCGCGTGGCCGCCGCCTGCGCCTTCGGTGTGGTACATGTGAATGGTGCGGCCGCCGATCGCCTCCAGCGTGTTCTCGACAAAGCCGGATTCGTTCAGCGTATCGGTATGGATCTGGACCTGGAAATCGTAGTCGTCGGCGACGCGAAGGCAGGTGTCGATCGCGGCCGGCATCGAGCCCCAGTCCTCGTGCAGCTTCAATCCCATCACGCCGGTCTCGAGCTGCTCGACCATCGGCGGCGCGCGATGGGAGTTGCCGCGGCCGAGGAAGCCGAAATTCATCGGCCAGGCTT
>NZ_JCAMOR010000486.1:0-364 GCF_059512385.1 Bradyrhizobium sp. Crot121
TATTTGCGTCGAACCAATGACTTTCATCGTTTGCGTAAAAGTCATCTTCAACTATCCCCCGAGAACTCCAGCGTCTTTCGGCAGCAAGCCATTGGTCGATATCTCCTCGAGCACCTCCTTCGATCTGATCTGCAATGGTAAGTAGCTGTGCGGGTGTCGTTGATTCGGCGAGAATTGTTGCGATCGGCCAGGGGAATATTCGCTGCATAGCGGGTACGATCGTCGATCCGGAGAATGCCCGAGCGCAGTTTGCCAGTGTTTTCCGACTAGGTGAATCGACAAATGCCTTAAGCAGGCAAATTGCGCTCCACGGGGTCGAGGAAAATTCAGGCCCTCCAAAGCGCTCGAATGCATTTGCGCATTG
>NZ_JCAMOR010000487.1:0-364 GCF_059512385.1 Bradyrhizobium sp. Crot121
GCCCGGACGGCAAGACCGAACTCGTCAACTATCGCGCCTACGGCAACGTGCTGATCGTCGATCGGCTGTTTGCAGCCGCCGAACTCCGGCTCGGCGGTGAGCACCAGCAGAAGGTCAGGATTGTCAGGACCGACGGGAGGCCGTCGTCATGAACGCCAGGAATGGAAACGATCACGAGCAAGCAGTTCCGCCTGAGACACAAGAGGAACAGTCCAGGAGCTTCCGCTTGAGAGCAGAGCATCCGCGCGTGACACGATTGTCGCGGAAGGTCCTGGCTGGCGGGAGCGCAGTTGCCCTGCTTGTCATCGGCGGAGCGGTGCTGTGGTCGCTGCAGAACAATCGCTCCCGTCATCAGGCGACCGAT
>NZ_JCAMOR010000488.1:0-364 GCF_059512385.1 Bradyrhizobium sp. Crot121
GTCGCATCAGCCGGTCCCGCCTCCCGGTAGAACACCTTGAGTCCGTTCACATCAGCGTTCCGGTAATGAACCTTAGTCATCAACGGTTCTCCTCACGACTGATGACGTCCCGAAACCCATCAAAGATCTGACATGACTACTTTCGTGGGCCATCATGGTTTTGTTACAGCGACGCAAAGAAATTGTTTGTCGCAGCAACGGGGGGCGGAGCGGGCCAACGTAGCCGGCCGCAACACCTTGCGCGAGTTGCGCCGCGATTGAGGAGTGGATCGGGTCCTGGGGCGCTCACCGTTCGAGGTCTCTGCCACAGCGATCGCGAGCCTCCTTAAATTCCTTACGAAGGCCGCGACCGTGTAACCAAACC
>NZ_JCAMOR010000489.1:0-364 GCF_059512385.1 Bradyrhizobium sp. Crot121
TGATTGCTTGAATGCGCGGCAGAAATAGTACGAGCTCAGACGAGCGAGCCCCGCCAGCGCGGCGAGCGAGATAGGCTCGGCCAGGTGTTCCTCGATATAGCGGGTGACGGCGCGCTGTTGCCAGACAGCCAGCCCGCCCCTCGCCAATGGTTCGCGGCGCGGATGATGGCCGTGGCTTTGCATCAACTCATGCGCGACAATCACCGCAAGCGCTTCACAATAGCGCTCGTTTTCGCAGCCCCGATCGATTGCTGCTGTGAGCTTGGCGGCGGCATCCCACAGCCCGCGATGTTCGAAGAACAGACGGGGCGCAAGTTGAGCAGCCGGTAAATCCGCATCGATGGCGTAGATCGGCAGCCTCGCG
>NZ_JCAMOR010000490.1:0-363 GCF_059512385.1 Bradyrhizobium sp. Crot121
GGCCGCGTGAGTGAGCTTTCCGGCCTCGTAGCGGGCTGGTCTGAGGTGGAGACGGGCACCTTTACTTCTACGCGGCATCGGCCACGCATCCTTTCAATCTCATTGAGCGTCGTAAACGCTTTACCAGCAATAATCTCGACCGTAAGTCGCCCCCGCTTGGCCTCTCGTCTCAAGCTGCTTTCCGAAATGCTCCGGTCCGGAAATGCGATTGCGGCCGCCACAGACAGCCTCAGTGGGGTATCAGGTCCTTTACTCTCCAAAGATGTTGGCGCTGGTTTTCGCATAAATCATCTCACAAATGATTCAGCCGGGCAACGGCGAAGCTTTGACACGCTTCGTTGACTTCGTAGTCACACTTTCCGG
>NZ_JCAMOR010000491.1:0-363 GCF_059512385.1 Bradyrhizobium sp. Crot121
GCTGTTTCCGCTCTTCGAGGCACTATCACGGCTGATCGGAAACAGACCGGTGATTGCGGCAACTATCATCGTCGTCGGATGCCTCGTGTTAATCATTGCGCCGTTCGCCCTCGTCGCGGTCAATTTTGCCGATGCCGTGCAGGCGCTGATCGGTAAGTTATGGACGGGAAACTTTACGCTGCCTGAAGCACCAGCCGCCATCAAGGAATGGCCTGTCGTCGGCGAGCGGATCCACGATACCTGGAACCAGCTTGCCGGCGATCTTGCTTCGACGATCATCAAGTTTCAGGCACCAATCCGAGAAGTCATGGGTACGGTCGTTACAAAGCTCGCCTCAATCGGCGGCGGCGTGTTGAGCTTCGT
>NZ_JCAMOR010000492.1:0-362 GCF_059512385.1 Bradyrhizobium sp. Crot121
GCCGCCGCCGCCGCCGCCCGCCGTGTAAGCCCATAACATGCTTCCAAACACGCGACAAAACGACAAGCGGGCGGCCGGCAGAAAGAACACGCGTTTTAGCTGACGTTGACATCCGCTTATTCATTGGAGCCTGTCACTGTTCGTGATTGCGGTCCAATAAGGAAGAGCCCCTCTCCGGGGGCGAACAGCCAAGTTAGAAAGGTCAATGGCGTGAAGTCACACGCAAAGGCCATCATTCTCGGGCCTGGCTCTATATAAGGCCTCATTGCGTCCTCGCATTCGCCAAGTACAATCAAGTCTCCTCACACTCCTTTCTTCCATCACGAAGCACAATTAAGCGGTTCTCTCCTCTCTCTCGATGG
>NZ_JCAMOR010000493.1:0-362 GCF_059512385.1 Bradyrhizobium sp. Crot121
GCAATTCAAGAAACAATCGATATGGCCCCGGATGATGCGACAGATCTCAGTGTCTTGCCCCTGAAGGGGCGAAAAGTGCTGATCGTCGTCGAGAACCTGCCGGTTCCCTTCGACCGTCGCGTCTGGCAGGAGGCCCGGACCTTGACAGCCGCCGGTGCGCAGGTTTGCGTCATCTGCCCCACTGGAAAGGGCTTCACCGAACGCTACGAATGCATTGAAGGAATCCATGTTTATCGGCATCCCCTGCCGCTCGATGCAAGTGGGGCGCTAGGCTACCTTCTGGAATACGGCGTCGCGCTCTTCTGGGAAACCGTCCTTGCCTGGAAGATTTTCTTCCGTCACGGCTTCGATACGGTTCACGG
>NZ_JCAMOR010000494.1:0-362 GCF_059512385.1 Bradyrhizobium sp. Crot121
GGTGGTGCGTCGGGCTCACCATCGACCCCAGGCACAACAAGATCTACTGGACGCAGAAGGGCCCAGACAACGGCGGCGGGGGCCGTATCTTCCGCGCCAACGTGGAAATTCCGCAAGGCGAGACGGCCGAGAAGCGTTCCGACGTCGAGGTGTTCTTCGATGGCCTGCCGGAGCCGATCGACCTCGAGCTCGATCTGAAGAACCGCCTCCTGTACTGGACCGATCGTGGCGATGCGCCGCGTGGCAACACCGTCAGCCGGGCCTCAATCGACCACAAGCTCGCCGAGCCCGAGATCGTGTTGAGCCATCTGATGGAAGCGATCGGCATTGCGCTGGACGTCCCGCACGATCGGATCTTCGTG
>NZ_JCAMOR010000495.1:0-361 GCF_059512385.1 Bradyrhizobium sp. Crot121
CCGAACGCCGCGCCTCGGAGATCATGCTGAAGGCCCAAGGCAAAGCCGCCGGCCACCGCATCACGGCCGGCGAGGACAAGGCGTACGATACCGCCGATCACGTGGCCAATCTTCGTGCCATCAACGTGACACCGCATGTGACGCAGAACCAGGCCGTCACCAAAACCGGCAAGAACCGCAACAGCGCCATCGACGGACGAACCACGCGGCATCCGGGATACGGCATGTCACAATCGCGCCGGGCGATGATCGAGTGCATCTTCGGTTGGGGCAAGCAGCACGGGACCATGCGCAAGACCAAACATCGCGGCATCGGTCGCGTCGCCGCCGATTTCCTGCTCAATCTGATCGCCTATAATCT
>NZ_JCAMOR010000496.1:0-360 GCF_059512385.1 Bradyrhizobium sp. Crot121
GACCTGATCGAGACGACTTACAACAAGCCTTACACCGAACCAAGTCAAAGCATCGCTGACTTGAGCTGATCTCAGATCGAAGGAGAATTCCGATGGCGACGAAGTTGAAACCCGTCGACGCAGTCATTGTAGGTTTTGGCTGGACCGGGGCTGTGCTGGCGAGGGAACTAACAAAAGCGGGACTCAACGTGCTGGCGATTGAGCGCGGCGGGATGCGCGACACGATCCCGAACTTTGCCGCGCCGATGATACACGACGAACTGCGTTTCGCCATTCGTCATGACCTGATGCAGGACGCGTCCCGCGAGACTCTCACGTTCCGCAACAGCGTTGACCAGACAGCGCTGCCGATAAGGCGCT
>NZ_JCAMOR010000497.1:0-360 GCF_059512385.1 Bradyrhizobium sp. Crot121
TGCTCCGCGACGGCGCCGTGGTTGGCACTTTTTGTAATCAAGGGTTCAACGACAACGCCGTTACATCCCTGATGACCGGCGGCTCTTCGATCGGAGAGATCCATCGACCAAAGCCGGCCGAGGCGGGCAGGGCTATCGTCGCAACCCTGGGTCATTCGGAGGTCACAGTAAGCCGGGGAGAAATCGTCGGGCTTGCCGGATTAATTGGCAGCGGTGCGACACGGCTGGTCCGCGGCCTGTTCGGAATTGGCGAGCCGACGAAGATTACTAGCTCGAATCAGAGGGCGACAGAAATTGTCAATCCTCGCGCTGCATTAGCTGCGGGCCTCGGCTTCGTACCGGGCGAGCGCGGACTGGTTG
>NZ_JCAMOR010000498.1:0-360 GCF_059512385.1 Bradyrhizobium sp. Crot121
GTTCGCTCCTCGATCGAAAAGGTCATCGATACACTGCTCGAAGCCATCGCGCTCGTCGTTCTCGTCGTCATCCTGTTCCTCCAGACATGGCGTGCCTCGATCATCCCGCTGATCGCCGTTCCGGTATCGATCATCGGTACATTCGCGGTCATGTACATGTTCGGCTTCTCGATCAACGCACTCAGCCTTTTCGGCCTGGTGCTGGCGATCGGTATCGTCGTCGACGACGCGATCGTGGTCGTTGAAAACGTCGAGCGCAACATCGAGGCCGGACTCAGTCCGCGCCAGGCGACATACAAGGCCATGAAGGAAGTCTCCGGCCCGATCGTCGCAATCGCGCTGGTGCTTGTCGCAGTCTTC
>NZ_JCAMOR010000499.1:0-358 GCF_059512385.1 Bradyrhizobium sp. Crot121
GAGAGCGCGATACGACGCGCGAGGGACGTCGGCACACGCAAGCGCGGTCACATCAAGGTCGGGGCTCCGCCTCTTCTCGCCGCGGCGTTGCTACCGGGCGTCATACGGACGTTCGAGCGCTCGTCTCCAGGTGTCGCCGTTACCATCGTAGATCGCTCAGTGGCGGCAATAAACGAGCTGCTGCTTTCCGGAGAAATCGATCTCGCGCTCGGGACTTTCCGCCAAGACGAGGAAGCAATCGTCCGCATCCCCCTCGTTTCCTCGCAGTTCGTGCTGATGTGTCCGGCGGATAATCCGCTAGCAGCCGTTGCTCATCCGCGCTGGAGCGATCTTGCGAATGTTCCGATGATCGCGCTTC
>NZ_JCAMOR010000500.1:0-358 GCF_059512385.1 Bradyrhizobium sp. Crot121
GTGGGTATAATGTCGGCTCATGTCATCGGCGGCGTGACCTAGAATCTGATCCTTCTTATATGGGTGGACGTTCTCGATGACGAGTTGGGTCGAGACGGTGTGCCGGGCGGTGTACGGGGCCACGTCGAAGATATGGGTCCGCAGCCGGGCGGCGGCGATCCCCTTCTTCATCTGGCCGCCGTTGTCGTCATAGACTGTGAACGGCTCATTCTCCCATGTCCGCACCAACCGCCCCGGCCGGTTCTCGACCATGTCGGTCAGCATTGGAACCAACGCCTCATGGATCGGGACGCCGCGCGCCTCGCCGATCATGGACTTCGGCAGGGCGATCCAGCGGCCGGGCACGTTGACCTGCGAC
>NZ_JCAMOR010000501.1:0-358 GCF_059512385.1 Bradyrhizobium sp. Crot121
TGTGAAGGCACGAACGCGGACAATCCAGATAGATGATTATTCAGCTCACCTAGCGCCACTTCAACCGCAGGATGCATCCGATCATAAATGGTGTCGATATCCGGATTAGTCGCAATTGACTTGAGTGTGACGTGAGGCATGGTTTTATAGATGAAGCCCCCTTTCAATCCCTCATGCGGATAGCGAAGCACGAAATAATCGTAGCTAGCAGTCATCAACCGCTGTTTTGCCAATGTTACGGCAACGCGGGACGTATCGCAGGTGATCCAACGACGACCACCTTTCTCGGCAACGAGAGCGGTCGTGCCCGAACCGCAGGTTGGGTCAAACACCAGATCACCTGGATCAGTGGTCATCA
>NZ_JCAMOR010000502.1:0-357 GCF_059512385.1 Bradyrhizobium sp. Crot121
TGCTGGTAGCGCTCGTCTCGTCGGAGCTGGCCGGGATTGCGGAGGCGAGACGAGTGCGGGGTGGCGTGATCGTAGTCGCGGCTTTTGAATCGCCAGCTTCGTTCCGGTTTCGACGATGTCGCAGTAATGGGTCAGCCGGTCGAGCGGTGCAGTGGTCATCTTGGCGTCGCCGAACACGCTGCGCCACTCGCCGAAGGCAAGTTGGTGCTGACGATGACGGAGGCGCGCTCGTAGAGCCTGCTGACGAGATGGAACAGAAGCTGGCCGCCGGACTGGGCAAAGGGCAATATCCGAGTTCGTCAGGACGATGAAGTCCATCCGGGTCAATGCTCGGCGGGACGGCTTGCAACCTTACAT
>NZ_JCAMOR010000503.1:0-356 GCF_059512385.1 Bradyrhizobium sp. Crot121
TTCCACTGATCATCGCGAAGATTCCACCGATCTTATAGGCAGTGCTCTTGGCCAACGTGCTTGCTACGCCGGCGCCCGCAACGTTGTCCAGTTCATCATCGGTCAAAGCAACCGAATTATCGCTATCTCTGGTCATGGTCGATAGTCCTATCTCGCAGGCTGGCTGAGTTGCAGCTAAACCCGCTTCTCTTAAGAGACACTTAGCAGGCCGTTGAAAAAATGACACTCGCCGCCGGTCGGTGATCATCATTCATTGGCTCCACGAGATTCGGAGATGGTGCGTGTGCGGCGGCGACAATCGAACGGGCAAGCTGTTCAGCTACGTTGATCTGCAGGCGGACCACATTCGAGCCTTG
>NZ_JCAMOR010000504.1:0-354 GCF_059512385.1 Bradyrhizobium sp. Crot121
GGCCGGTGAAGCGTTGCCGCCCGATGCTCCAATCTGGAAGAGACTGTCGACAACTGCCTTTGCAAAGCTCGGTCCTTGGTCAAGGACGAGCGCGAAGAAGCCGACGAACATGATACGACGCACGAGCGCCGCGAACCATTCTTGCAGCGATGGCGCCTGCAATGCGAGCGAGATCGCAGCCAGACCGATCTCGATCGAAGCCAGGATCCAAAAGAGCGATCGTGCCGCATTCGAGACGGTCTGTTCCCAACCCCGTGCGGCGCTGCTGATTTCGTCCTGCAAGGATGTGATGAGGGAGCCCTCCTGGGCATGGGCGGGGACGATCATGAGCGCAAGACAGACGGCTGCGAAAGC
>NZ_JCAMOR010000505.1:0-354 GCF_059512385.1 Bradyrhizobium sp. Crot121
ATCAATGACGAGAAGAAATCTCGTGCCCTTCCTCCGCGCTTCCTGCATCCAGTGGGAGCCCAGCGCGACGTGGAAGACCAGCACAAGATCGGCCGAATGGATCGCCTGGATCGCACCAGGTAGGCCAGAGATCGTGTCGCCTCCCCCTTGGCTTGCGATCATGTTGGGGTTGAAGGGCGCCGAAATCTTCACCTCGAAAATCTTGGCTCCAATCTCATCAGCCGCGGCAAATGCCGCCTGCACATAATCAGCCCGCGTGGTCAAATCGGTGACCAGGACCACCTGTGAACCGGGTTTTACCCGACAGAGCTCAAGTTCCTGGCGAAACAGGAATGAAAGCTCGGCTGGGTTGAT
>NZ_JCAMOR010000506.1:0-354 GCF_059512385.1 Bradyrhizobium sp. Crot121
TTCTGGCGCAGCGTTCGGCGACGTTCGGCGACGACAGGCTGGACGTTCGCAGCAGCACGCCCGTGGACCTGGAAACCAGCCGCATTTACAAGGGATGGCTGGCCGGCGACCAGCGCCGCTACTTCGTGAAGTGCCCTGACTGCGGCGAAGTTCAGTATTTCCGCTGGGAAAACGTGCACTGGAATGGCCGCCAGTCGAAGAACATCGAAGACGCAGAAAAGGATATTGGCCAGGAACACGAACCCGGAACAGCGATGTACGCGTGCGCAGGCTGCGGCGTGCTGTGGGATGACGGCACGCGCATTGCGGCTATCCGCCAGGCGACGACGCAAGGCGCTGGATGGATCGCCAGCA
>NZ_JCAMOR010000507.1:0-354 GCF_059512385.1 Bradyrhizobium sp. Crot121
GCGGTTCACGCGGCTGTTCTCGCGTGCCTTGATTGCGCGCACCATCGTCGGGTGCCTGATCCTGATCGGGCTCAATACCGCGGTCTACGGCTTCATCGCCTGGATGCCGACCTTCTTCGTCAAGCAGGGCATCAACCTGTCGTCGTCGCTCGGCTACACCATGCTGATGACGCTCGGAAGCCCGTTCGGGACGCTGGCCGGTATGTGGATCGGCGAGAAGATCGACCGCAAGCCGTCGCTGATCGCGCTGTCGCTGCTCGCCGCCGGACTCGGATTGATCTATCCGATGTTCATCAATCCCACTACATTCGTCGTGATCGGTTTCCTGCTGGTATTCACGGTTGCGGTGATGCT
>NZ_JCAMOR010000508.1:0-353 GCF_059512385.1 Bradyrhizobium sp. Crot121
CGCGTTCTCATAACCGGAAACCTGCAAAAGCTTGGCGAGGAGATCGTGCACCGGTTCTGGCCAACGAAGGGCACGGCGTCGCACGGTGCGGGTCTTTGCGCGGCGCCTAGATCGGCTATGCGATCGGCGCGCTACCCCGCGCTCTGGCGATTAGCCGCCTTGGCACGCGATTGCTGGTGCGGCGGCGATCCTGCCGTTCGTCATGATGGGATAGCGAAACCAACTGCACCCCACCGGGCCTGAAGACCACGCCAGATTTTAACATGGCCGAGCGTGACGATCCTCAACCGCCCTGAAGCTTGAAGCTGTCTTCCTTCTTCGCATCGTTGATAATGGCCGCTCTATCGTAGTTG
>NZ_JCAMOR010000509.1:0-353 GCF_059512385.1 Bradyrhizobium sp. Crot121
TTTTCGGTCCGCGGCATGACGGTGCTTGGACGGTTGGGACCACGCACCTGAAACGGCACGCTCAAGCCAACGACGGCCCTAAATCGATCCGGTCTGAACAGAGCGCAGCGCCAAGCGACCGGCGCTCCCCAATCATGTCCGACAACGACTGCTTGATCCGTGCCGATCGCGTCGAGTAGTCCGACCATGTCTCCGGTCAAATGCAATAGAGTGTATTGATCGATCGCATCCGGTTTGTCCGTCTGCCCGTAACCACGCATGTCGGGCGCGATGGCGCGATATCCGGCGGCAGCGAGCGCTTCCAATTGGCCGCCACGAATACCAGCACTCCGGAAAGCCATGGCAGAGAAGCA
>NZ_JCAMOR010000510.1:0-352 GCF_059512385.1 Bradyrhizobium sp. Crot121
GTTCGCGAATTACTGCGGAAATCGCGCGCTACGTTTCTATAAGATAAGAATGTAACAGCGTTTTTCTTGTCACTCTGCACGGTGCTTTGTGCCGAAAACTGTTCAAAGTGCACAGAACTTCTGTGCAGATGACCAGAAATTCTGTCATTTGAGCTGCGTATCTGTCTGTCTGCGGAACACTTCGGCGCGTATCGCTCCCTCCTGTCTCCTTCGGATCCCTCGCGGAAGTGACCTCGGGCGGAGTGCTGTGAGTGGGCGAATAAGGATCGACGTCGCACCTGTGATGCACAACAGGTCGATGATTTTGCTGCTTCCATATGCCGGCCGTAGGTGCGGTTACAGACATTCTTTT
>NZ_JCAMOR010000511.1:0-352 GCF_059512385.1 Bradyrhizobium sp. Crot121
TTGCTATCGTAGCGGTACTGTCGGGAGGGCGCGGCAATATCGTTTCGGCGTTCTTACTGTTTGTTTGTGCGCTACTTGCCAGGGGAAGGGCACCAAATCCGATTCGGATGTTTGTGTTTGGTCTGGTGCCGTTGGTTCTTTTTCTGCAGGTGTACACGGCTTATGTGCGATATGCAGGATTCCAAGGTCGGGCTGGCCAGGACGTCTGGTTCGAATCAGTTGTTGAATCTGAAAGCTTTGCCATTTGGAAAAGTGTGTATGCCGTCGCGGAAACTGGCTTTGAACTGCCCTATCCATTCTATGGATTGACGGCTTCGTTCTTTTTTCCTGTTCCCCGATCACTTGCTCCGTT
>NZ_JCAMOR010000512.1:0-352 GCF_059512385.1 Bradyrhizobium sp. Crot121
CTGAGATGCGCGTCGATGGGAATGTCGAACAGCAGCGAGTGCGAAATCTGGCTGAGGCCCGAGATCGCGGCGACGAGGACACCGCTCAGCAACCCGACGACAATGGCGACCAGGACGAGACCAGTCTCGCGACTGCGCACGAAATTGCGCAAGAACTGCGGCAGCAGACTGATGCCGGGAGCAGGCGCCGGCTTCGCGGCATTTTGCGCCAACGCCATCCTATGCCGGATCCCGCAGCGGCTCGGTGCGCACGACACGGAAGCCCATGTTGCTCGACGAGCTATCGGGCGTGTTGGAGCCTCGTGCCGCTACGCGGTAGCGATTGCAGTAGGACTCGTGGCAGAGGAAGGAT
>NZ_JCAMOR010000513.1:0-352 GCF_059512385.1 Bradyrhizobium sp. Crot121
CTTCGGGGTCGGCTACTATTACAACGCCGTCAGTCCCGATCTCAAGGACAGCGTCCGGGCCCTCACCGGCGGTGAAGCAAGAATGAAGGACGAGAAGGGAACCGAGGTCTTCTACGACTTCGCCCTCACGCCGGCCATGCGTTTTATCACAAGCTATCAGCATATCTGGAACCCGTTCGCAGCCCAGGTTGCCGATAACCACACGGGAGCCGATGTTTTTTCCGCAAGGATGACGGCGTCATGGTAATCGACTGCCGGCAACGCAGCGCACAGAATCCGGCAAAAGCCGGTCACCGGCCATCGATCTCTTGTTCTCTGGCATCCGTGTTCGACCCGCAGGAGGTCTTCATGG
>NZ_JCAMOR010000514.1:0-349 GCF_059512385.1 Bradyrhizobium sp. Crot121
CCTCGATCTGATCGGCAACTGCCGTCAGGGCGACGCGCGCTGCCGCAGGCAAGCGGACATCTGCTACGTCCCGTACGATTGCAACCAACGCCTCGACCTTTGTCCGGCCAGCGGCGGCAATGATGCCCAACTCGGCGAGATGCGAGCGTAGGGCGTTGATAGTCTGCGTTTGCTGTTTCACCAGAAGTGCGCGACTCTTCAGGACCATCATTGCGGCTTGTTGCTCAGCCGTTTTGATCGGAACGAAGCGCATGGTCTTGCGAGTCACGGCCTCGCTGATGGCCTCGGCATCCGCCGCATCCGTCTTGCCGCGCTTCACGAAGGGTTTGACATAAGCCGGCGGAATCAG
>NZ_JCAMOR010000515.1:0-349 GCF_059512385.1 Bradyrhizobium sp. Crot121
GTCGATATCCTTGACGGCGTCGGCTCGACCGAGCTCTTGCACATCTTCCTGTCGAATGCGCCGGGCGACATCAAGTATGGCTCATCCGGCCGTCCCGTCCCCGGCTACAAGGTGCGCCTCGTCAACGAGTCAGGCGCCGATGTGCCGGATGGTGAAGTCGGCGAACTCCTGATCGATGCGCCTTCCGCCGGCGAGGGCTACTGGAACCAGCGCAGCAAGAGCCGGCAGACCTTCGAGGGTCACTGGACCCGCACCGGCGACAAATACATCCGCGATGCCGAGGGCCGCTACACCTTCTGCGGCCGCAGCGACGACATGTTCAAGGTCTCCGGCATCTGGGTCTCGCCCT
>NZ_JCAMOR010000516.1:0-349 GCF_059512385.1 Bradyrhizobium sp. Crot121
GATGCGCCGCTCGGTCTCCATGCTGGTGAAGAGCCTGAAGACGGGCATAAAGCCCACCCTGCTCTGGGCACCGATCCCGGTCGTCCTGCCGGGCGAACGCACCAGCACCGTTGATGAACCGGCAAAGAGCCTTTACGCAGAACTGCCCGGCATCGATGCGCTCGACGGCGTCTGGGATGCCTCGCTGATGGTCGGCTACGTCTGGGCCGACGAACCGCGTGCTACTGCCGCTGCCATCATGACCGGCACCGATCGCACGGTGCTCGAGCGGGAGGCGAAGCGCCTGGCAAAGGCCTATTGGGACGTGCGCGAAAAATTCGTCTTCGGCTGCGAGACCGGCTCGATCGAG
>NZ_JCAMOR010000517.1:0-348 GCF_059512385.1 Bradyrhizobium sp. Crot121
TTCCGAACCGCCTCCCGTGCGCGCCTCGGCCCGGCGGATCATGTCTGCGCTGATGTCGACCCCGGTGACTGTCCATCCCATGCGCGCGAATTCATGGGCGTGTGCGCCGGTGCCGCAACCGAGATCGAGCAACGTACCGGGCGTAGCGCCATGACGACGGAGTTGCACGTCCACAAAGGATGCTTCCGCGGCATAATCCTTGTCCTGATAGAGGAGGTCATACCACGGCGCGTAGCGTTCGAAGGCGCTCAAGCAAGGATCTCCTTCAGCGCCTGTGCGGATCGCACGATCTGGTCGTCCGTCAATCCAAGGCCGCTCGGGAGATAGAAGCCGCGGCGCGCGATCCGC
>NZ_JCAMOR010000518.1:0-348 GCF_059512385.1 Bradyrhizobium sp. Crot121
GCCGGTCGGCGCGCATATCCTCCGCGCTGTGCACGATTAGTGGCGCGGCCATCAGGCTCTGTTCCTGCATGCCCTGATGCGAGTGCATCCAGAACGTGCCGGCGATCGGCGCATAGTCATAGGAGCGCGTGTCACCCGCGGGGATAGGCGGCGTTTGCGGCCAGGGAAAGCCGTCCTGCTTCCAGGGCGGCAACTGACCGTGCCAGTGGATGATGGTGGCTGTGCCGGCCCGATTCACCAGATCGACCTGAAAGCGCTCGCCGGGCGAAAGCGTTATGCCCGGTTTTCCGTTCGCCCCGATTAGGCCGAAGACTTGTGCCGGTTTGCCGTTGACGGAGAGGGTTCTGG
>NZ_JCAMOR010000519.1:0-348 GCF_059512385.1 Bradyrhizobium sp. Crot121
GTCGGCCTCTACCTTCTCTCCGACCTGTCGCGTTCGGTGACGGGCGAAGTGCATCATGCCGACAGCGGCTATCATGTCATCGGCATGAAGGCTGTGGACGCGCCTGATATTTCCGTCATCAAGGACTGAGGCGTCCTACCCCAAGCGGAGCCGATCCCCGTGCTCATCTATGTGATCAGACACGGCCAGACCGACTGGAATGCGGAACGCCGCCTGCAGGGGCAGAAGGATATCCCGATCAATGCGATCGGCCGCGAACAGGCAAGACAGAACGGGATCGCCCTTGCGGCGGTCCTGAAGGGCGAAGACAGAAAATTCGACTTCGTCGCCAGCCCGCTCGGGCGCACG
>NZ_JCAMOR010000520.1:0-347 GCF_059512385.1 Bradyrhizobium sp. Crot121
CGTTCCCTGTCAGCGTCCCCGCGCCTTCAGCGCAGCATCGAGCCGCGGATAGACGCGCCGCGCATTGCCTTCGTAGATCTTGTGTCGGTCCTCGGCGCTCAGGATCTGACTAGCCTCGATGTAGCGCCTGGTATCATCGAAATGATGGCCCATCTCCGGATCGATCCCGCGCACCGCACCGATCATCTCACTGGCAAACAGGATGTTGTCAACCGGGATCACTTTGGTGAGCAGGTCGACGCCGGGCTGATGATAGACGCATGTGTCGAAGAACACATTCCCGAGCAGATGCTCGCGCAAGGCGGGCTTTTTGAGCCCCTGCGCAAGGCCACGGTAACGGCCCCAGT
>NZ_JCAMOR010000521.1:0-345 GCF_059512385.1 Bradyrhizobium sp. Crot121
CCGACGCCGCCAGTGCCCCCTGATGCTCACTCAAGGCCGTCTGCGTTTGCGCCAAAAGCGCCTTCAAGCGTTCGTTTTCGTCGCGCAGCGCCGCGATGCTCATGCGCTATTTCGAGCACATCGCCGCCGCGCGCGCCACGTTCAAAATAGCTTTCGAGTCACTCTGCCGCAGTTATCCCGCCGCCTGCGGGCGCCGCGCTTCCTCCGGGCGGACCAACCTCCAATCCAGGCCCTCGAACAAGGCCGCGAACATCGCCGGCGACATGCGCATCACGCCGTCCGCGATCGTTGGCCAAACGAACTTGCAGCCTTCGAGGCGCTTGTGCACCAATACCAGGCCCGTTC
>NZ_JCAMOR010000522.1:0-345 GCF_059512385.1 Bradyrhizobium sp. Crot121
GGTGAAGCTGATGGCCCCGCAACTGGTGAAGCCCTACGTGCAGCGGAACAAGAACGACGGGCGGGATGCGGAAGGATTGTGTGAAGCCATGGGGCGGCCGCGCATGCGCTTCGTCCCGGTCAAGACGGCCGAGCAACAGGCCGCGCTGATGCTGACGGGGATCCGCGACGGACTGATCGCCCGGCGCACCCAGCTGAGCAACGCGATCCGCGGCTACGCCGCCGAGTTCGGCCTGATCGCCGCCAAGGGGGCGGAGAAGATCGAGCCGCTGTTGGCGCGGATTGCGCAGGACGAGAATCTTCCGGAGCTGGCGCGTGAGCTGTTCGTGGTGCAGGGGCGTGAATA
>NZ_JCAMOR010000523.1:0-341 GCF_059512385.1 Bradyrhizobium sp. Crot121
CATGCGGCGATTGTGTGGCCGCTGTTGTGCGGAATGGCGAAGGCAAAATACTATCTGTTGCTGTGCGATCAGCTTTTGGGCGAAGAGGCGGAGCGGATCGGTGTTGTATCGATGTGCTGCGAGGACGACGAATTGGACGCAAAAGCGATCGAAGTCGCCGGCCGTCTTGCTGCAGGACCGCCGAGTGCCATTCGCTGGACGAAATACGCGCTCAACAATTGGCTTCGGCAGGCCGGGCCGACATTCGATGCTTCGTTGGCGCTCGAATTCATGGGATTTACAGGACCGGAAGTGAAGGAAGGCCTTGCGGCTCTCGTGGAAAAGAGACCGCCGGCATTTCA
>NZ_JCAMOR010000524.1:0-340 GCF_059512385.1 Bradyrhizobium sp. Crot121
CGGCGGCCTCACTCGTCGCTGAAATACCTGACCCCCGCGGCCTATGCCGCCCACCTCACCGCAACGGACGATCGGCTGCGCAACCCCGACCAGCTCCGCCGATCGTCCGTTGCTCCACCCGCGCCACTTGGCGTACAAAACCCTGAGACTCTAACCGCTGCTGGATGAAAGTTCAGTGGCAGGTCAAGCGCGGCCAGCTTGAGGCGCGTGGTGAGCCGCCTGGTGTCGCGTTCCGCGGCTTCCCGGTCGACCAGCAGGCCGATGCGATCTTCGAACGGCAAGGCTTCGAGATCAGGTGATCGGCGCTGCTCCTCGAAGGCCTTGGCCATGCCGCTCAAGC
>NZ_JCAMOR010000525.1:0-336 GCF_059512385.1 Bradyrhizobium sp. Crot121
GTCCTCGTCGCCGGCCCGCGTGATCTTGCCGAGCCTGGTCTTGCCGCCGGTGGAATGGTCCTTTGGTGTGAGGCCCAGCCAGGCGGCAAAGTGCCGGCCGGAGCGGAACGCGGCTGGATCGGACGTCTTCATCACCATCCTGGTCGCAATGATCGGGCCGATCGAAGGGATTTGCGCCAGGCGCCGGCTGAGGGCATTGGCCCGGTGCCAGGCCAACAGCCTGGCCTCGATCTCCTTCAGCTCGGTCCCGAGCCTTGCATATTCACGCCCCTGCACCACGAACAGCTCACGCGCCAGCTCCGGAAGATTCTCGTCCTGCGCAATCCGCGCCAACAG
>NZ_JCAMOR010000526.1:0-335 GCF_059512385.1 Bradyrhizobium sp. Crot121
GGCCCGCGACATATGACGGTCGCAATAAAGGCCGGACAGATGTCAGCACCCGACTACGCGCAACACCTAATCGAACGATTCTTCTTGCATCCACCGGGGCGTCCACAGATGGGCATGTGGTTCAACGCGTCAGCGTTGTCCTTCATGTCCACAGCCTTCGCGGCCTGCATCCGTTCGCGCCAGACCGCCATCGGCGTACGATAGCCGAGTGCCTGATGAAGGCGACGATCGTTGTAGAAGGCGATCCAGTTTGCAATGCCTGCCTTGGCCTCGCGGCCGTCGGCATAGCCCTTGAGATAGATGTCCTCATGCTTGAGCGACCGCCACAGCCGCTC
>NZ_JCAMOR010000527.1:0-333 GCF_059512385.1 Bradyrhizobium sp. Crot121
CGTCGCGACGCTCCATGCGGCTCCTTTGCCGACCAACGTGGCAAGCATGAAATCCATGATCGCTGACAGTTCGATCCAGGTCCGGTGGGGCGGCTGGCGCGGTGGCGGATGGGGATACGGAGCTGTCCGAGGCTGGGGTCCTCGAGGTTGGGGTTGGGGAGCAGGCGCGCTGGCTGGTGCCCTAATCGGTGACGCGATCGCGAGCAGCGCCTATGGCTATTATGGCGGCCCGTACTACGGCAGCTACTACCCCGGCCCGTATGACGGCGGCTACTATCCAGCCTACAGCTATTATCCGGCATACGTCGACTACGGTTGGCAAGCAATCCAGGA
>NZ_JCAMOR010000528.1:0-332 GCF_059512385.1 Bradyrhizobium sp. Crot121
CGCAGTCAGCACCGCCGCCGCGCCGAGTTGCTTGAGGATAGAGACGGACATTGTACTTCTCCCACCGCGGAAGATGCGCCACATGCGCGAAGAACAACGCCCAAGCGACGGGCCCCATCCGCTCGGCGCGATCAGTCCGCGGTAAGCGTTGGAAGGCCGGCGCGCCCAGAAAAATTGCAAGGCCGGCCCGCTTACCAATAGCCCCAGGGCCGCCCGCCGTATCCATAAGGTCTGTAGAAGCGGGCGGCCCCAGGCTCCTGGATTGCTTGCCAACCGTAGTCGACGTATGCCGGATAATAGCTGTAGGCTGGATAGTAGCCGCCGTCATACGG
>NZ_JCAMOR010000529.1:0-324 GCF_059512385.1 Bradyrhizobium sp. Crot121
TGGCTTGCCAAATGGGGCGGCAAATACCCCAAGCTCACCGGCTGGGTGGAGGACAACATCGAGGAGACGCTCGCCTACTTCCGTCTGCCGCTGGTGCACCGCAAGCACATGAAGTCGACCAACATGCTGGAGCGCCTCAACGAGGAGATCCGGCGGCGCACCTACGCGGTGCGAATCTTCCCCAATGCCGAGAGCTGCCTAAGGCTGGTGCGGGCGCTGACCGTCGAGCGCCACGAGGCCTGGCTCGAGGACCATCGCTATCTGAACATGGATCTCTTGAAGGAGCACAAGAAGGAGACACTACGCCGGGCGGCCTGACGATGC
>NZ_JCAMOR010000530.1:0-324 GCF_059512385.1 Bradyrhizobium sp. Crot121
GCACTGGATTTTCGTTCACGGCCGGAGAACTACGGAAGGAGCCCTGACCCTTCACGAATGTGCTGCGCTTCGGCACTTGGATCGGCGTCAAATAAGGATGCCGCCAAGGTGCTGGGGCCATGTTTTTGTTGGCGGTCGCGTGGCAAATCCACGGTCTCAAGCGCATATTCCGGCGATGGCGACAATCGTCCGATGGAATTGCGGCGCCGAGTACCGACGCACGGAAGAGAAGTTCTTGGTGCCGCATACGGGTGACGCGATCTGCACGGTCTGCGGAGCTGCGCTGGAATCATGGTCGGAACGCACCCACGTTCCCATTTATGA
>NZ_JCAMOR010000531.1:0-316 GCF_059512385.1 Bradyrhizobium sp. Crot121
CTTCGTATAGATTGGCTGCTTGCCCGGTCGCGCCTTGTCTTGCAGCCCTTCAAGGCCTTGGTCGGCATAACGATGCCGCCAAAGGCTGACAATCCGCGGCTGGACCCCAACTTCCTTGGCGATCGATCGGGTGCTGCGCCCATCCGCCGCCAACAGAACGATCCGCGCCCGCTTCAAATCGCGCTGCAATGTCGTCGGCGAGCGACAACACGCCTCAAGCACCTTGCGATCTTTCCGCGAAAGGTGGACTTCTCTTGCTTCGGGTATCATCCATATCTTGAAGCACGACTCACGATCCAAGAAAAGTGGGTACTAG
>NZ_JCAMOR010000532.1:0-316 GCF_059512385.1 Bradyrhizobium sp. Crot121
CGCAGTCAGCACCGCCGCCGCGCCGAGTTGCTTGAGGATAGAGACGGACATTGTACTTCTCCCACCGCGGAAGATGCACCACATCCGCTAAGAATAACGCCTAACCGGCTAGCCCCATCCGCTCGGCGCGAGCACTCAGCGGTGCGCGTTGGAAGGCCGGCGCAGGCCGGCCCGCTTACCAATAGCCCCAGGGCCGCCCGCCGTATCCATAAGGTCTGTAGAAACGGGCGGCTCCAGGTTCCTGGATTGCTTGCCAACCGTAGTCGACGTATGCCGGATAATAGCTGTAGGCTGGATAGTAGCCGCCGTCATACGG
>NZ_JCAMOR010000533.1:0-316 GCF_059512385.1 Bradyrhizobium sp. Crot121
TGACCTGTCTCAGCCATTTACCCTGGACGGGGATCGGTTGGTGCATTCGACGCCGCAGCTCTCCCTTGATGTCCTGAAGCTTCGTCCGCAGACGGTCGCGACGGGTCTTCCTTTGGAGCAGGAAGCTCCCCCGACGTGACTTACCGCAGATGTGGGTGAAGCCCAGAAACACGAACGTCTCCGGTTTGCCGAGCCCGCGTGCCTTGCGATTGGCCGCCGCATAGCGACCGAACTCAATCGGCGGGTCTTGTCCGAATGGAGCGTCAGCGCGAATGCCTCAAACCGTTCACGCATCGCATCAAGGAAACGGCGAGCG
>NZ_JCAMOR010000534.1:0-313 GCF_059512385.1 Bradyrhizobium sp. Crot121
CGATGGTCGACGTCGCGACTGGTTGGACCGAGTGCATGCCGCTGGTGACGCGCGAGGGCGGCCTCGTCGTGCGAGCCATGGAGCGCGCACAGAGCCTGTTTCCCTGGGTCATTCGCGGCGCCGATTTCGACAATGACAGCGCATTCATGAACGACGTCGTCGTGCCCTGGTGTCGCGCGCAAAGGATCGAGGTGACACGCTCGCGCGCCTACAAGAAGAATGATCAGGCCTTCGTCGAGCAGAAGAACGGCGCGGTCGTCCGGCGACTCGTGGGATACGGTCGCTTCGATGGTGTCGAGACGACGCGCGTGCT
>NZ_JCAMOR010000535.1:0-312 GCF_059512385.1 Bradyrhizobium sp. Crot121
GAGCCGCTTGCCGCAGATCCGATCCGAGGCCTCCCACAGCGCCACCAGCGCATCCCTGATAGGGGCGCCATAGGTCGGCCTTCGCTGTCGCCGGGCCTCCGGCGAAATTGCAACATGGCTGGCAAGCGCCCGAACCGCGTGCTTGCGATGCCAGCCCGTCACCGCGCAAAGCTCGTCGAGTATGCGCCCCTTATCTGCCCGCCCTGCTGATCGATAGCGCTCTACCACCGCCGCCGTGAGCTCGCGCCGCGCACCCATGCTGATCCGTCCTGCCATCGGCGACACCGATCCGATTCGGTATCGCCGCCCCAA
>NZ_JCAMOR010000536.1:0-312 GCF_059512385.1 Bradyrhizobium sp. Crot121
GCCGCCCGGCGTAGTGTCTCCTTCTTGTGCTCCTTCAAGAGATCCATGTTCAGATAGCGATGGTCCTCGAGCCAGGCTTCGTGGCGCTCGACGGTCAGCGCCCGCACCAGCCTTAGGCAGCTCTCGGCATTGGGGAAGATTCGCACCACGTAGGTGCGCCGCCGGATCTCCTCGTTGAGGCGCTCCAGCATGTTGGTCGACTTCATGTGCTTGCGGTGCATCAGTGGCAGACGGCAGTAGGCGAGCGTCTCCTCGATGTTGTCCTCCACCCAGCCGGTGAGCTTGGGGTATTTGCCGCCCCATTTGGCAAGC
>NZ_JCAMOR010000537.1:0-311 GCF_059512385.1 Bradyrhizobium sp. Crot121
CAAGGGCGGCAAGGATGTCTTCGTCCACATCTCGGCCGTTGAAAAAGCGGGGCTGAGCGGTCTCAATGAGGGGACCAAGGTCAGCTACGAAGAGATGACCAACAGGGGCAAGACGTCCGCTGAAAATCTAAGAGTCGGATGAATTCGAAACCGCCGGCCTCGCGCTGGCGAAATTATGTCGAACATATAACCCGGCCTCAGTGCCGGGTTTTTCTTTGGGCGGGCGGGAGCAGGTCGATCGCCTGCGCCAGTTCATCCTCGGCGACCGCGCGTCTCGTCGACGCTGAGATCGGCGGCATCACGGCCGCCTT
>NZ_JCAMOR010000538.1:0-311 GCF_059512385.1 Bradyrhizobium sp. Crot121
GATCGTCGATCTCGTCGGGCTGACGGAGCGGGACAATGTTGCTAGTCTCGTTCATGGCGTATCGCTCTCCTTGAGAGATCCCATGGGGTGGATTGCAGTCGTATTTCTTGCAGAATAAGGCTGCCTAAACACTCATCCCGAAGGTGATCATGCATACGACCGGACGATCCGCCCACCCGACCACCATCCGCACCGATCTTGGCGCGATTTTCGTTTCGTTGGAGCTCAGCCGCTCTAGTTGGCTGATAACCTCGTTGTCGCCAGGAAACGGCGAGAAGATGTCGAAACATTCGGTGTCAGCCGGAGACCTG
>NZ_JCAMOR010000539.1:0-310 GCF_059512385.1 Bradyrhizobium sp. Crot121
GTTGAACCGGCTTGTTAGTTGGAAACTGATCGCTCCTGATCCTTTTCTATCACGCAGCCAGAGATTCTGTCTGCTGCAGTTGCTGTGGGCATGTGGTCAACGCGGCAGCGTTGTCCACCATGTCCACAGCCTTGTCGGCGTGCATCCGCTCGCGCCAGACTGCCATCGGCGTGCGATAGCCGAGGGCCTGATGAAGGCGACGATCGTTGTAGAAGGCAATCCAGCTCGCGACCCCTGCCTTGGCCTCGCGGCCGTCGGCATAGCCCTTGAGATAGATGTCCTCATGCTTGAGCGACCGCCACAGCCGCTC
>NZ_JCAMOR010000540.1:0-307 GCF_059512385.1 Bradyrhizobium sp. Crot121
CAAGTCAAGCAAGCGATGTGCCAGGAGATCTCGCGGTTCAACTGGCGGAAATGCGACAATCGGATGCTCGCCGCGGCGATATCTCGGTCCGTAATTGGGCAGAATGGGCCATTATCTTACATCGATAACGGAGCATGATGCCGTGCGCATGCGGCAGCTTGCGTGCGCGCGAAAGCCATGCGCGCAACTTAAGAGGCCGTACAATCTTGGGCCTTGATAAAATGAACCTACCGCGGCAAATCCTGCTAGGCCGCATGATCACCCTTAACGAGGCGCACGAGGACCACTCACGTGACGTGGAGCGGAA
>NZ_JCAMOR010000541.1:0-306 GCF_059512385.1 Bradyrhizobium sp. Crot121
ACGATTGGCGACGACGCTTTCGCCGGCGAGGCGTATTGCCGTCGTGCGAGGCTTCGCAGCCGCCGTTCGCGCCGCTGGTCGTGGAGGAGCCGTTAGAGGAGCGTCACGTTCCGGCTGTCAAACTCGAGATTGCGATTGGCGACGTCGTCGTGCGGACGGACGTGGCCATTAACGGTGAGCAACTGGCTCGGTTGATCCGCGCGGTGCGAGCGTCACGATGATCGCGCCCGGTGCTGATCTGAAGATTTACATCGCGACGCGGCCGATTGACTTCCGCTGTGGCCATGATGGGCTGGCTGCGAAGGT
>NZ_JCAMOR010000542.1:0-297 GCF_059512385.1 Bradyrhizobium sp. Crot121
GGCCCGCGACATATGACGGTCGCAATAAAGGCCGGACAGATGTCAGCACCCGACTACGCGCAACACCTAATCGAACGGTTCTTCTTGTCATCCACCGGGGCGTCCACAGATGGGCATGTGGTTCAACGCGGCAGCGTTGTCCACCATGTCCACAGCCTTCGCGGCCTGCATCCGTCATGTCCACAGCCTTCGCGGCCTGCATCCGTTCGCGCCAGACCGCCATCGGGGTGCGATAGCCGTGCGCCTGATGAAGGCGACGATCGTTGTAGAAGGCGATCCAGCTTGCGACCCCTGCCT
>NZ_JCAMOR010000543.1:0-295 GCF_059512385.1 Bradyrhizobium sp. Crot121
CGGACGAAGAGACTACGGGGCCCAGAGCCGGAGAAAACCAGCTCGCCCCGGGCATGGACCGAGCTGTCAGGGGGCAGGGTGCAGGCGGCTTTTTCTTGCCCTGAACCGTCGGGCCGCACTAAATTACCGCCATTGGTTCAAAAATGGAGTGCCGGCGTGGCAACGGGTATTGTGAAGTGGTTCAATGCAACCAAAGGTTATGGATTTATTCAACCTGACAAGGGCGGCAAGGATGTCTTCGTCCACATCTCGGCCGTTGAAAAAGCGGGGCTGAGCGGTCTCAATGAGGGGACCA
>NZ_JCAMOR010000544.1:0-293 GCF_059512385.1 Bradyrhizobium sp. Crot121
ATCATCGACGATCATGACACGCGGATCCGTAACTGGAAGGAAGCCCGAGACATCGTCTACAACGTCATCAACTGCTCCAAGCCCATCGTGAGTGCAATCAGGGGGCCGGCGGTCGGTGCCGGCCTCGCTTGCGGCTTGCTGGCAGACGTCTCCATCGCCACCAAGACGGCGCGCATCATTGACGGGCATACGAAGCTAGGCTTGGCAGCGGGTGATCATGCGGCGATTGTGTGGCCGCTGTTGTGCGGAATGGCGAAGGCAAAATACTATCTGTTGCTGTGCGATCAGCTTTT
>NZ_JCAMOR010000545.1:0-293 GCF_059512385.1 Bradyrhizobium sp. Crot121
CTCGTCCATAACGCTCACCGCCTCCAGCTGGCCGGCGAAAGCATGCGAAAACGCAACGCCAAAACCATCACCCTTGAAGAGCAGCCAGAACGCTGACCCTATCACCGCCTCGGCCGGAGCGGGCTGCTCACGATCGTCTGAATTCGGCGCTCATGATCGCGCGAAATCGCTGCTCACCATCAGTGAAATATGCAATCTGGCAGCGGCGGATCGTCTTTCATGGACGAAACTACGGCGCCGGTGCTCGATCCCGGGCGTGGTCAAACGAAGAAGGGCTACTTCTGGGCGAGCGT
>NZ_JCAMOR010000546.1:0-288 GCF_059512385.1 Bradyrhizobium sp. Crot121
CGCCGCAGCGTTATCTCGCAAGTGTCGCCTTGTAGGACCGGTTGAAATGGACACAATATGCTCGCTTCGGGATCGAGGAGGATGCCATGCCCGAAGCACTAAGCGACATTGATTATACGGTTGATGTAGGCAGACACGAGACGATGCTCCGTGCGAACACACCCAAAGGAGAGGAATTTCTCGGCGGCGCTGACCTTACAATGTCCAATGAGGAAGCGCATACATTCATACAGGATGCCCGCGCAGCAGGGCTGACGGTCAAATCGTTTTTCTAGCAGCTTCGCAAAC
>NZ_JCAMOR010000547.1:0-286 GCF_059512385.1 Bradyrhizobium sp. Crot121
GGGCAAATCAGTGATTTAACTCCGCGCGTCTCACGGCGAATGAGGGGCGGGTCGCGATCGTCACGAACGTTGCGGTGGGATGCGGTGGACGCGATGCGTGCGACTGACGAGCGCAGGTAACGCGGACGGCGAAGTCGTGTGGTCCTGGCGCCCCGACGCTGGCGCTAAGCTCGCGAGCAGCAAGAGCTGCCGCGGACGACGGTGGCAAAAAAGCCCGGTCACCGGCTATCCGATTCACACATTTTTGAGCCTCAAAGTGGTGCCGTATTTGATGCGACGGAAGGCT
>NZ_JCAMOR010000548.1:0-285 GCF_059512385.1 Bradyrhizobium sp. Crot121
GGAACGCGAGGTCACCGACCCGCTCGCAATCCGTCTCTTGCAAGACATCGTTGCAGAAATGGAAGCGGACCTATGGAAGCCTGAGGAGTAGTTCGAATCGTCGGCAGCCGTTGGGCGTAAGCGGGCTTTTTCAAGGTACCCCCGTTGGCTTGGTAGATGCCGTGCGGACGCCGTGGTGTTTCCTACCGCGGCGCCGAGTGATTCGTGATCGAGCCTTAGGCTGTGTGGACTCTTGGGATTCTCAAATCAGACGGAACGTGATTCAAGGCTTTCTTTTAGGAGGAA
>NZ_JCAMOR010000549.1:0-285 GCF_059512385.1 Bradyrhizobium sp. Crot121
TATCGAAATTGTATTGGCTCCTGGTCGACCGTGAGTACATGGAGAAGTGGATACTACTCCCTTGAGCGGCTGCCTGCTTTTCTCCTAGCTAGTCTTGATTGATCCCGTCACGGTTCGATAACCCGCACCGGCGGTTTGCATACCTCGTTTCAAGATCAGTTCGACCTCGTCCCGAGGGAGCAATTATCATGCCGACTCCGTTCTCGAACTAGGAGCCCGTCCAGTTAGCGTTCTGGCCGGTCGGACTATCATTACGATAGGCCGCTCATGTGGGCCTGGCGAGGT
>NZ_JCAMOR010000550.1:0-285 GCF_059512385.1 Bradyrhizobium sp. Crot121
TGGCGCCGCAACCGCACGGACAGAACGTGCTCGCAAGCTCGATGACGCGCTCCACCTGCGGCAAATGGGCAGGCAAGCAGCCCCGATTGCGATGACGGTCTTGACCCGATCCGCCGCGCGACCGGCCCTGGATGATCGCGGCCGCCTTCTCCTGCGCAGAGTCCAGGACGCCTTGCGCGATCTCCACGTCTTCGAGCGGCAAATGATAGTGAGCGTCATCCGGCGACCACGCACTGAGGGCTGATCTGGTCGGCTAGGAAGATCTCGTGGATTGTTTCGTCACGA
>NZ_JCAMOR010000551.1:0-284 GCF_059512385.1 Bradyrhizobium sp. Crot121
TCGCTGTCACAGCTTGTGCTCACAGATTATCAGATCATCACGATCATCCTTTCTGTGTGCTTCTGCAGCACACTGTCATCGCCATGAAGGCGCTCGGCAGCGAGCACATGGCGTTCGATCAAGTGGAAGAGCGGCATGACGGCGAAGGTCCCGTGGCCGACCTGGTCGGCCAGCGTCGACAGCGGCAAATCGATCCTCTCGGCCTTAAAGCGCGCACTCTGGCGGTTGAGCGGGATATGCATGCCGAACTTGTCGAACAGGATCGTCGCCAGCAATTGTGGGCC
>NZ_JCAMOR010000552.1:0-284 GCF_059512385.1 Bradyrhizobium sp. Crot121
GGCCCAATTAAGGCATCCGGCTCCTACCTTGGGTGTGTGACGGCGAAGCGCTGTTGGGGCCAGGGATGCAGGATACGAGGTTGAGGAAACCAGTCATCTGCCAACTTCGTCATACGATCCCAAGCGAAGCCGTCTCGTTGGCTACGCCGCCGAAGCGTTCGTCGCCGAGCTATGCGGGATTTTGGGTGATGAGGTGATCAGGCGGCATGGTTTGCCGGCATTTGGATGACCTCGATGCCGTCGTTGAATCTGACACCTGCGATGACCTTCGGCAACTGATTTGT
>NZ_JCAMOR010000553.1:0-282 GCF_059512385.1 Bradyrhizobium sp. Crot121
GCATCATCCATCGGCGCATGCGCAAGCCATACAAAAAGCGCATGAGAATGCCATCAATGCTCGATCCGCACCTCGCCGACATCGAGCGCTGGCTGGCGGCCGAGCCCCGTCTGACCGCGCTGGCAATTCTCGGTCGCCTCGCCGAACAACGCCCCGAACAGTTCGGTCCGCCGCAGCACACCATCGTGCAGCGCTTGTTGCGATCGCTCAGACGCAAAGCAGCCGAGACGATTATCACGCGCACGGCTGAGGGTGCGGCACTGGCCGGTGATGCCGGGACTG
>NZ_JCAMOR010000554.1:0-281 GCF_059512385.1 Bradyrhizobium sp. Crot121
CATCGTCCGCCACCGGGTCGGCCGAATGGCCGCCCGATGACAGGCTCCGGCGGACGATCCAGTATTCCAGAGGCGGTCGTGCTTGAGCCGAGACGCCGCGGGGGTACTGGATGCCCGCCTGCGCGGGCATGACGGTGGAGTGTGCGGAGAGGATGTGAGTCCGCGTTCTCGCGGCCTGGATTGCCCGAGCTTTGCATCAACTTTCACCCTCCTCGAGATCAGAGGGCGCAGGGAAAGCCGGGTGCTGGTTGCACCCGTGGGTCCCGTGCAACAAAAAGCAC
>NZ_JCAMOR010000555.1:0-279 GCF_059512385.1 Bradyrhizobium sp. Crot121
TCGCGCCGACCTCGATAACCTTGCGAGCGACCATATTGCAAAACGGGTCGTTACGATCAACCACGCCCAGCAAGTTTAGAGCGTGGTTGAAGGCCTTGTTCAAAAGCTCGATTTCTGCCGGCGTGCGCTTGTCTTTCAATATCCGATTGATTGGCATTGTCCGCCCCTCAGCCGACGTAAACAAAACCAGACCCTTCTTAAAGCACTGGATTTTCGTTCACGGCCGGAGAACTACGGAAGGAGCCCTGACCCTTCACGAATGTGCTGCGCTTCGGCACT
>NZ_JCAMOR010000556.1:0-278 GCF_059512385.1 Bradyrhizobium sp. Crot121
TCGCGCGCCCAATAATGGGCGCTGCCGCAGGCTTCCATCCCCACCAGGCATGGTGGCAGCTTCTCAAAGAAACGCAGAACTTCGCTGCGCCGTAGTCTCCGGTTCAACACCGGCGAGCCATCGCCACCCGCGCCGTGAACTTGAAAAATGTGCTTCGCCAAATCCAACCCGATGGTGCTAATCTGTTTCATGGAACGGTTCCTCCTTGTGGCGTTCGAATAACGACCACGTTTTAGCACGATGATGCTGTCGGAGCGGGCCGTTCCACCACATCAATC
>NZ_JCAMOR010000557.1:0-276 GCF_059512385.1 Bradyrhizobium sp. Crot121
CGCGGCCTGCAATGCACTGCATCCGGTCAAAGACCGCATGGTCCGATGGCTACTCCATTTTTGCGACTGCATCGACCACGACGTTCTTCCGCTCACCCAGGAGACCTTGTCGCAAATGCTCGGTGTGCGACGAACCACGGTGACGCTCCTGATGCGCGATCTGCGCGCATCAGGAGCGATCAAATCTGATCGACGAGGCCAAATCGAGATCGACCGGTTGCGGCTCGCGGCCGCGGCGTGCGAATGCCACGGCAATATGCGACTCGAATTCGAGAA
>NZ_JCAMOR010000558.1:0-275 GCF_059512385.1 Bradyrhizobium sp. Crot121
TTCATGGACGAAACTACGGCGCCGGTGCTCGATCCCGGGCGTGGTCAAACGAAGAAGGGCTACTTCTGGGCGAGCGTCTCCGACGACCGCGGCCATAGCGGCCCAAGTCCGCCGATCGTGCTGTTCCGATATGCCCCCGGCCGCAGCGGCGCCTTCGCTGAGCAGTTCCTGGACGGCTTTAACGGACGCTTCCTGCAATGCGATGCCTATGACGGTTATGACCGGCTGACCGAAGTCGCTCGACCGCAAGGGCCGTGGACGCTCGTGCATTGCTG
>NZ_JCAMOR010000559.1:0-273 GCF_059512385.1 Bradyrhizobium sp. Crot121
GAGGCCAAGGCAGGGGTCGCAAGCTGGATCGCCTTCTACAACGATCGTCGCCTTCATCAGGCGCACGGCTATCGCACGCCGATGGCGGTCTGGCGCGAACGGATGCAGGCCGCGAAGGCTGTGGACATGGTGGACAACGCTGCCGCGTTGACCACATGCCCACAGCAACTGCAGCAGACAGCGTCTCTGGCTGCGTGATAGAAAGGGATCAGGAGCAGTCAGTTTCCAACTAACAAACCGGTTCAAGCGGTCCCGCTCCGCGGGTCCATTTCA
>NZ_JCAMOR010000560.1:0-273 GCF_059512385.1 Bradyrhizobium sp. Crot121
TCGACGACGGAAGATCAGGCCCACTTATCTTCTTCGCGGCGGGCTTCGTCCTCATTGAGGCGCTCGGCCACGTCATCAGCGATAGGTGAATCTTCCGTCGTCGCGATCGGCGTGCCGTCCTGCTTCTTGATCGTTTTGCCTTCGGCACTCACGGGAAAATCGTCGGGCTTCAGCGGCTTCTTTGACGTCGACATCGCGTCTCCCTCCTGTGTGCCGACACAATAGCACGCGCTCCTAAGAAACGGGGGCCAGAACTCTCGCTTGGCTAGGTGC
>NZ_JCAMOR010000561.1:0-273 GCF_059512385.1 Bradyrhizobium sp. Crot121
TGTACCGAAAACCTTATCCGAGTTGATGAGGTGACGGAATCGCCTAAGCTGGAAGAATGATCGGGCTACTCTGTTTTGTTTTGGCGGTCTTGGCCTCGCCATTCAAGTCGAAGTTGCGGCTTGAAGCGGAGAACGCGGCGCTCCGACATCAATTGATTGTCTTAAGGCGTAAGCTGCATGGTCGCGTCCGGCTCACCAACGATGATCGCTGGTTCTTCATTCAGCTGTATCGCTGGTTTCCATCGATCTTGCAGGTCCTCACGATCATCCGGC
>NZ_JCAMOR010000562.1:0-267 GCF_059512385.1 Bradyrhizobium sp. Crot121
GGTGCGTCTGGGGCGGAACGGTTGAGCATCGTCATCCAGAAGACCCGCCAACTCAGGATGCAAAAGAGCGAGATCAGATTGGTCAGACGCTGGGCGGTCCTGAAATGGACCCCGGTTTTGAGACCAGAGGCTAAGTTGGAAAAGGGCCGCTCCGTTTGATAGACGGAGCGCATGATGACGACGAAGACACGACGCAAGATCGACGCGGCACTGAAGGCAAAGATCGCGCTGGAAGCCGTGCGGGAGCAGGCGACGGTGGCCGATCTG
>NZ_JCAMOR010000563.1:0-267 GCF_059512385.1 Bradyrhizobium sp. Crot121
GCGGCGAGGTCGGACCGGTCGGCCGCGCTTAACGTCGAGATCGCTGCGCAGGAAGCTGCTGCCAAGGCGCTTCGCAATTCAGGGCTATGCCAGTTGTTTGGCGCAATAGCCACCTCTGGGGGCGCTATGTTAGGTGCCGGCGTGAACCTGAAGGGCGCTCGCCAGATTCAATCGCGCTTCGACGAGGTGTACAAGGCCAAGATCCAGACGCCGCTCTCGAAGTCTAGCGTGGAGACGCCAGCCCCGAACAGCCCTTCACGTCAAGCG
>NZ_JCAMOR010000564.1:0-264 GCF_059512385.1 Bradyrhizobium sp. Crot121
GGATAGGATTTGCCGTAGGTATGCGCGACCCGGTCGTAGCGTTCGCTCGTACAGAAAGCGGCGAGTGAGGTCGGCAGCGCAACGCGCGGCGCCCGCAGGTCCAGGTCCTCAAGACGCGGCACGACTTTTGTCTCAAACGCATCGCGCGCGAATTTCGCCTGGTAGCGGCCGAGCACGAAAGCCTGCTCCTCAGCAGTCATGCCTTCGTCTTCGCGGCCCCAGCCGTAATGCTTTAGCCTTGCGCCGCTCATGGCATCCTCCCTG
>NZ_JCAMOR010000565.1:0-262 GCF_059512385.1 Bradyrhizobium sp. Crot121
ATGCCTCAAGCAACCTTCAGCGTTTCGCCGCCGATCTCGCGGTTGCAGGGGCAGAGCTCGTCGGTCTGCAGAGCATCCAACACGCGCAGCGTGTCCTTCGGGTTTCGGCCGACATTGAGGTTGGTCGCGTAGACATGCTGGATCGTGTTGTCTGGGTCCGCGATGAATGTGTAGCGATAGGCGACGCCGTCCGGCGAACGCACTTCAAGACCATCGACCAGCCCGCCCTTGGTGTCGGCAAACTGCCAGATCGGCAGATGGT
>NZ_JCAMOR010000566.1:0-260 GCF_059512385.1 Bradyrhizobium sp. Crot121
TACTTCGCCAGCGCCTCTTCCAGCGCCGCCACGCAGAACGAGACGTCCATCGTGTTCGACAACCGCCACGCCAGAACCGCACGGCTCGCCCAGCCGATGATGGCGACGAGATAGAGAAAGCCACGGCCGATGGGCAAATACGTGATGTCGGCCGCCCACACCTGGTTCGGCCGGTCGATCGTCATGTTGCGCAGCAGATAGGGATAGATCTTGTGGCCCGGCGCCGGCCTCGTAGTGTTCGGCCTTGGTCCCAGCGCCGC
>NZ_JCAMOR010000567.1:0-260 GCF_059512385.1 Bradyrhizobium sp. Crot121
CTCCGGCTTCGCCACGCCCACCGCCGTCATTCCGGGACGATGCGCAGCATCGGGCTATGATGTGCAATTGCACATCATAGCTCGCGCTGCGCGCGCCCCGGAATGACAACCGGTTATTGCTGAGGTCGAGAGCGGGCCCGGGGTACGCTGACGCTCCACCCGGGCTGCGGCCCTGAAGGTTTCGCTCGGCGCCGGAGCTAATTTACTCCGGCTTCGCCACGCCCACCGCCGTCATTCCGGGACGATGCGCAGCATCGGGC
>NZ_JCAMOR010000568.1:0-259 GCF_059512385.1 Bradyrhizobium sp. Crot121
TCCGGCCGCCTTGCGATAAAGCCTGCTGTCCGGATCGCTGGTACTCGCATGGGTGTCGTTCTTGCGCTTCTGGCCGTGGAAGTTGGCGCCGTCATCATCGTTGCCGCTGCCGTCCTTGGGGCGAAAACTCTTCGAAGTCCAGGCTTCGATCAGCGTCCCGTCCACCGAAAAATGCTCGTCCGACAATAGCGATTTGACCTGAGAATGGTTCAGAAGCTTGGTCATGAACTTCGTGAACACATCGCCGTTCTGCAGCCGC
>NZ_JCAMOR010000569.1:0-259 GCF_059512385.1 Bradyrhizobium sp. Crot121
CGCAAACTTCCATGGCCAGAAGCGCAAGAACGACACCCATGCGAGTACCAGCGATCCAAACAGCAGGCTTTACCGCAGGGCGGCCGGGCGGGAGGCGAAGCTCTGCTATATGGGCCATGCCACAATGGAGAACCGGCATGGGCTGGCGGTGGCCGGCATGGTTACACGTGCCGATGGCACCGCCGAACGCCGCGCCTCGGAGATCATGCTGAAGGCCCAAGGCAAAGCCGCCGGCCACCGCATCACGGCCGGCGAGGAC
>NZ_JCAMOR010000570.1:0-255 GCF_059512385.1 Bradyrhizobium sp. Crot121
TCGATGAAGCTGTTCGTCGCGGCGATGGGCGCCTCCAACTATACCTACGCCGAGGCCTGCCCAAGCGAGGGGCTCGCCGACTGGATCCGCCTCCACATCAACCTTTTCGCCTCCCTCGGCGGCGCGCCGACATTCGTGGTCTGCGACAATCTCAAGGCCGCCGTCACCAATCCCGACCGCCACGATCCCGGCCTCAACCGAACCTATGCCGAGATGGCGAGCCATTACGGCACGGCCATTCTCGCAGCCCGGCCG
>NZ_JCAMOR010000571.1:0-255 GCF_059512385.1 Bradyrhizobium sp. Crot121
TTCCGGCTTTCCCTGCGCAGTGGTTTTAACGGTTTCCTTCGCGCTCTCCCCGGTGACCGGGCTTTCTTGCCACCGTCGTCCGCGGCAGCTCTTGCTGCTCGCGCGCTTAGCGCCAGCGTCGGGGCGCCAGGACCACACGACTTCGCCGTCCGCGTTACATGCGCTCGTCAGTCGCACGCATCGCGTCCACCGCATCTCACCGCAACGTTCGTGACGATCGCGAGCCGCCCCTCTCTCGGGTGAGACGCGCGGAGT
>NZ_JCAMOR010000572.1:0-254 GCF_059512385.1 Bradyrhizobium sp. Crot121
CGCCTGGACGAAGAAACGAGTCCGCCAAAAGCGGTTCAAAGGCCGCCGTATCACTCAGCTCTGATTCCGGGTACTAGGCACCCTACTGGTTCTCTCATGCTCGACCACTCCACCGATCGCCTTCAATGCGCGGCTCAAGAGGCTTTGATGAACTTCCTTCGGATCCACATCCAAGAACAAGGCCTTGAAGGGCTGCAAGACAAGGCGCGACCGGGCAAGCAGCCAATCTATACGAAGGCCACCGACAAGCGGAT
>NZ_JCAMOR010000573.1:0-252 GCF_059512385.1 Bradyrhizobium sp. Crot121
GCTTGAGGCGTGTTGTCGCTCGCCGACGACATTGCAGCGCGATTTGAAGCGGGCGCGGATCGTTCTGTTGGCGGCGGCCGGGCGCAGCACCCGGTCGATCGCCAAGGAAGTTGGGGTCCAGCCGCGGATTGTCAGCCTTTGGCGGCATCGCTATGCCGACCAAGGCCTTGAAGGGCTGCAAGACAAGCCGCGACCCGGCAAGCAGCCGATCTATACGAAGACGACCGACAAGCGGATTCTGAAGCTGCTGGA
>NZ_JCAMOR010000574.1:0-252 GCF_059512385.1 Bradyrhizobium sp. Crot121
CCTGCGCAGTGGTTTTAACGGTTTCCTTCGCGCTCTCCCCGGTGACCGGGCTTTCTTGCCACCGTCATCTCTCGCGCGAACGTGTTCGCGCAAAAAACTTAGCGCCAGCGTCGGGGCGCCAGGACCACACGACTTCGCCGTCCGCGTTGCCTGCGCTCGTCAGTCGCACGCATCGCGTCCACCGCATCTCACCGCAACGTTCGTGACGATCGCGACCCGCCCCTCATTCGCGCTGAGACGCGCGGAGTTAAA
>NZ_JCAMOR010000575.1:0-251 GCF_059512385.1 Bradyrhizobium sp. Crot121
GACACTGGATCCCGGACAGCTATCTCTCTTCACCATCACGGCGCAGGCGGCTGGTCCGGCCGCCAACGACGACGTGACCGGAGGCAGGCTGCCTGATGGAGCGGAAGGCCGTGGAAAGCGACTGGCGCGACGCAACCGGGGGAAGCTTCCGGAGCATTTGCCGCGCATCGACGTCGTGATCGATATCGAGAGCCATATCTGCCCCTGCTGCGGCGAGCGGCTGCACAAGATCGGGGAGACCGTCAAGGAAG
>NZ_JCAMOR010000576.1:0-250 GCF_059512385.1 Bradyrhizobium sp. Crot121
ACGTTCGTGACGATCGCGACCCGCCCCTCATCTGCCGTGAGACGCGCGGAGTTAAATCACTGATTTGCCCGACGGCGAAAGCGGAATGTTTTTCGCTGCTGGGGTGGACGGGCCAAATCACGTTGATTGGATTAAGGAAAATCGCGCGGACTGTACGTGGATGGCCGGGTCAATGAGCAACCGGCGACATAGGTAACAGGTCAGACCGACGACATAGGTAACACAATTCTCGTTTCGTTCAGGTCTGTTG
>NZ_JCAMOR010000577.1:0-248 GCF_059512385.1 Bradyrhizobium sp. Crot121
TGTGCGCCTCGCGAGAGTGGTCGGCACGACCATCATTCCGGGTGCATTGATACGTTCGCCATAACGGCGGGGGTGCCATCGGTATGAATTTCGGAGGGGGTGGCCACGCTCTCGCCGCGCCTTTCTACGTCAATTCACAAGCCCTGGAGTCGCCCGGGCGCGATTTTGATAGGTCGCGGTAGGGACGCTGGTTTCCCAGCGCCCCCCGCTCAGATCCGTACGTGCGGAGCTACCGCATACGGCTCCTA
>NZ_JCAMOR010000578.1:0-245 GCF_059512385.1 Bradyrhizobium sp. Crot121
CCAAAAGTTACAGCGCCGAGCGCGTCGACGCGGCCTGCCGGCGCGGCATTCTGATCAAGGCACGATCCGTCGCCTCGATCCGCTCCATCCTCCAGAACGGCCTGGATCGCACCTTTCTCGACGAACCCTCCGAACACCAACCCCTGCGCCACGGCAACATCCGCGGCTGGGATTATTTCCACTGAAGCCAAGGAGACCTGTATGCTCAACCATCCCACCCACGAACGCCTGATCGAGCTCGGCTT
>NZ_JCAMOR010000579.1:0-244 GCF_059512385.1 Bradyrhizobium sp. Crot121
TCCGTGATTTGACGTGCAACCCATTCCGCCGTCGGATTTGCTGTGACGTTGATCCAGACGAGGTCTCTGCGGTCGAGTCGAACAATGACAAATGCATAGAGCAGGTCGAAACCGATGGTCGGAACAACGAACAAGTCCATGGCGGCAATGTCCGGCGCGTGATTACCCAAGAAGGTGCGCCATCCCTGGCTGGGTGGCCCGCGTCGCTTCACCATGTACTTGGCGACGCTGGACTGCGCGACCT
>NZ_JCAMOR010000580.1:0-243 GCF_059512385.1 Bradyrhizobium sp. Crot121
GATCTTGCAGGTCCTCACGATCATCCGGCCCGAGACGGTCGTGCGTTGGCACCGGGCCGGCTTTCGCGGCTATTGGCGTTGGAAGTCGCGCCCGATCGGAGCGCGGCCGCCGATCGACACGAGGCTGCGCGCGTTGATCCGGCGGATCAGCGTCGACAATCCGCTGTGGGGCGCGCCACGCATCCACGGCGAACTGCTCAAGCTCGGGTTCGAGGTCGCGCAGTCCAGCGTCGCCAAGTACAT
>NZ_JCAMOR010000581.1:0-242 GCF_059512385.1 Bradyrhizobium sp. Crot121
TTGTCGGGAGATACCTGAACCGGCTCGCTAACCGTCTCTGACTCTGCCAACAGAAGGCAGGTCGGACAGTTGAACAGATGCAGATTGGTTGCGGGGACAAATCTAACAAGCTCCGATCGACACCACTGCATCTCGCTGCCGCAGGTTGGGCAGGTTGGCGCTTCACGGTCTTCCAGCGAGTGCTTCAGTCTGTCCATCACAACCCTCCCCAGGTCGAGTGATGAAAGCCCCAAGCCCCAACG
>NZ_JCAMOR010000582.1:0-242 GCF_059512385.1 Bradyrhizobium sp. Crot121
GACTGGGCGAGCCGTGCGGTTCTGGCGTGGCGGTTGTCGAACACGATGGACGTCTCGTTCTGCGTGGCGGCTCTGGAAGAGGCGCTGGCGAAGTACGGCACGCCAGAGATTTTCAACACCGACCAAGGCAGCCAATTCACCAGTGCGCGGCCTTCACCGGCGCGCTGGCGGGCGCAGGGATCAAGATCTCCATGGATGGCCGCGGTCGTTGGATGGACAACGTCTTCATCGAGCGGCTGTGG
>NZ_JCAMOR010000583.1:0-238 GCF_059512385.1 Bradyrhizobium sp. Crot121
GGCTCGCACGACGAGGCCGCCCTCGCGCGTCACCAGCGGCATGCACTCGGTCCAACCAGTCGCGACGTCGACCATCGCGTATTGCCTCACCTGAGGATGTTACTTTCGCTTGACGGATGTAGCTCCGACTGTCGGCCGGTCCGAGGTTGCGTCATTGCTCGCAGTCCCGGCATCACCGGCCAGTGCCGCACCCTCAGCCGTGCGCGTGATAATCGTCTCGGCTGCTTTGCGTCTGAGC
>NZ_JCAMOR010000584.1:0-237 GCF_059512385.1 Bradyrhizobium sp. Crot121
CGGGGCAAGGATCGGTGATTTCGCCGCTGCTCGCCAACGTTTACCTGCACTACACATTCGATCTTTGGGCCGAACGCTGGCGACGGCAAGAGGCTCACGGCGATATGATTATCGTGCGCTACGCCGATGATCTGGTGGCCGGCTTCGAGCATGAGGACGACGCTCGCCGTTTCCTTGATGCGATGCGTGAACGGTTTGAGGCATTCGCGCTGACGCTCCATTCGGACAAGACCCGCC
>NZ_JCAMOR010000585.1:0-236 GCF_059512385.1 Bradyrhizobium sp. Crot121
ACAACCGACAAAGCTCGCGCCAAACTCGGCCGCGCCTATCCAGCCACCCCCAAAGAGTCAAAATCACTGTGATAGACCACTAGTACCCACTTTTCTTGGATCGTGAGTCGTGATTCAAGATATGGATGATACCCGAAGCAAGAGAAGTCCACCTTTCGAGGAAAGATCGCAAGGTGCTTGAGGCGTGTTGTCGCTCGCCGACGACATTGCAGCGCGATTTGAAGCGGGCGCGGATC
>NZ_JCAMOR010000586.1:0-235 GCF_059512385.1 Bradyrhizobium sp. Crot121
CGCGAAACTACTTCGCCGTTGTCACCATTGCCGCTACTCTGCTCTGGATAAGGTAACTGTCCACACGACCTAGAGCGCGGTGCGCGAGCCGCGCTGATGGAGCTTCGTAGCCCGGGTGGAGCGGAACGCGCAACCCGGGACACCTGTGCCAGCGTCTACTGAAGTGCACCCTTATCGTGAGACACGATAATCAGGGACAGGTGCCCGCCGCTTGAGGCGGCAGGGCGGGTTGATG
>NZ_JCAMOR010000587.1:0-234 GCF_059512385.1 Bradyrhizobium sp. Crot121
CAATCACCCCGATCGGGCAATCCAAAGCATTCCGCGCAAGTCAAGGCCGGGCACGGCGATCCTCTCGTGACGCTCACAAATGATACTGATCCGGTCGCAGCTTCTCGGACTTCGCACCGAACTTCTCGCGTCGCAATTCGCCGAGAATGACCTCCAGCCGACGCCGCCAGTGCCCCCTGATGCTCACTCAAGGCCGTCTGCGTTTGCGCCAAAAGCGCCTTCAAGCGTTCGTTT
>NZ_JCAMOR010000588.1:0-231 GCF_059512385.1 Bradyrhizobium sp. Crot121
CGGCTGCGAAGCCTCGCACGACGGCAATACGCCTCGCCGGCGAAAGCGTCGTCGCCAATCGTAAATCTGCCAACGCGTCGCCCCGTGCCTGCGCGCCACCTCAGACACCTGAGCACCGGGCAGCAGACTTTCCGCGACGATCCGAGCCCGCTCGGCCTCCGAACGCACACCACGCCCGGAGGGGCCTTCAAGCACCTCAAGCCGGCTGACCGCCCCAACTGACGAGCTGTC
>NZ_JCAMOR010000589.1:0-231 GCF_059512385.1 Bradyrhizobium sp. Crot121
AGGGGCGGGTCGCGATCGTCACGAACGTTGCGGTGAGATGCGGTGGACGAGGATGTCACGACTGACGAGCGTGGCACTCGCGGACGGCGAAGTCGTGTGGTCCTGGCGCCCCGACGCTGGCGCTAAGTCCTGGGGGATGGAAACATCCCTAGGGGTGACGGTGGCAAGAAAGCCCGGTCACCGGCTATCTAATGCACACATCTTTGTTGCGAAGATCGGCGAAGACTGATT
>NZ_JCAMOR010000590.1:0-227 GCF_059512385.1 Bradyrhizobium sp. Crot121
GTAGATGGGGTAACGGGCCGCGGTCTGCCCTCCAAGCAAGCCGCGCTTGCTACGGCGCTATGGGTGGCGCGCTGCGCGCGGCTTGCTTGGAGGGCGGGCGGTCGTCCCTCACATTGATGGTGTGACGGAGTCGAGGATGGACCTCGCTCCAAGCATCGAGGAGAGACGACCATGGAGCACTATGCCGGAATCGACGTGTCATTGGAATGCTCGAGCGTGTGTGTGGT
>NZ_JCAMOR010000591.1:0-227 GCF_059512385.1 Bradyrhizobium sp. Crot121
CTGATCTCGCTCTTTTGCATCCTGAGTTGGCGGGTCTTCTGGATGACGATGCTCAACCGTTCCGCCCCAGACGCACCGCCAACCCTCGCGTTGCCTGCGACTGAAATCGGCGTGCTCGATCGCCTCGTCAACGACAAACCAAAAGCGAGACAGAAAACGCTCTCGCACTATCTGATCAAGATCGCCCGGCTCGGCGGTTATCTCGCCCGCGCCAGCGATCCGCCGCC
>NZ_JCAMOR010000592.1:0-226 GCF_059512385.1 Bradyrhizobium sp. Crot121
CGCAAACTTCCATGGCCAGAAGCGCAAGAACGACACCCATGCGAGTACCAGCGATCCAAACAGCAGGCTTTACCGCAAGGCGGCCGGGCGGGAGGCGAAGCTCTGCTATATGGGCCATGCCACAATGGAGAACCGGCATGGGCTGGCGACCGAACGCCGCGCCTCGGAGATCATGCTGAAGGCCCAAGGCAAAGCCGCCGGCCACCGCATCACGGCCGGCGAGGAC
>NZ_JCAMOR010000593.1:0-222 GCF_059512385.1 Bradyrhizobium sp. Crot121
CGAGGCGACGGATCGTGCCTTGATCAGAATGCCGCGCCGGCAGGCCGCGTCGACGCGCTCGGCGCTGTAACTTTTGGCCAGCGACAGAATGCCGAGGCAGGTGCGAAAGCCTTGCTCGGGATGCGGCCGGGCCGCAATCACGGCTTGGAAGAAGGCGGCGGTCGACGGACCGATCCGCTCACCGGCGGCGATCACTCTGGCGGGCGTCCATTGGCCGTAGCG
>NZ_JCAMOR010000594.1:0-220 GCF_059512385.1 Bradyrhizobium sp. Crot121
CGGAATGGGTTGCACGTCAAATCACGGAGGCATTTCCTTGGGATGAGGCTCCGCACTACCTCATCCGCGATCGCGACTGGATCTATGGCAGCGTCATCACGCGCCGATTGCGCGCCATGGGCATCCGGGACAAGCCTACCGCGCCAGCCTCGCCTTGGCAGAATGGGTTTGCCGAACGGCTGATCGGATCGATCCGGCGTGAGTGTTTGGACCACGTCAT
>NZ_JCAMOR010000595.1:0-220 GCF_059512385.1 Bradyrhizobium sp. Crot121
GTTCTGGCGTGGCGGTTGTCGAACACGATGGACGTCTCGTTCTGCGTGGCGGCGCTGGAAGAGGCGCTGGCGAAGTACGGCACGCCGGAGATTTTCAACCGACCAGGGCAGCCAGTTCACCAGTGCGGCCTTCACCGGCGTGTTGGCGGGCGCAGGGATCAAGATCTCCATGGATGGCCGCGGTCGTTGGATGGACAACGTCTTCATCGAGCGGCTGTGG
>NZ_JCAMOR010000596.1:0-214 GCF_059512385.1 Bradyrhizobium sp. Crot121
GTGCCAACGCACGACCGTCTCGGGCCGGATGATCGTGAGGACCTGCAAGATCGATTGAAACCAGCGATACAGCTGAACGAAGAACCAGCGATCATCGTTGGTGAGCCGGACGCGACTCCGCATCGTACGCCTCAAGACAATCAACTGATGTCTGAGCGCCGCATTCTCTGCTTCAAGTCGGCTCTTCGACTTGAGAGGCGAAGCCAAGACGGCC
>NZ_JCAMOR010000597.1:0-214 GCF_059512385.1 Bradyrhizobium sp. Crot121
GCCGAACCGGATCCGCTCACTATCGCCGGCCGCCCCACGGTCGCGAATCTTCGCCCGCGCGACCTCGACCGGACCGACCCCGGTCTGGATCGTTCGCACCGGGCCGTAACCATGCCGCACGACACGGGCGCGTCCGCCGGCAAGCTTCAAATCCTTCATCGTGGCAAGAAAGGTCTCGACTTCGACCTCGACGGCCTGCGCCAGAAGCTGCCGC
>NZ_JCAMOR010000598.1:0-213 GCF_059512385.1 Bradyrhizobium sp. Crot121
GACGGTCGACACCGCCGTCGTCGGGCGCGAGGGGGCACTTGGCCTTCTTTCGGTGCTCGGGTCGTCACCTTCGGCCACTACCGCGATCGTTCGTGCAGCGGGCACCGCCTCGCGAATCCCCGCGTCGCGATTTCAGGCCGCTTTCAACCGGAGCCCTACGATCCGGCACGCGGTCCAGATGCACGGCAGGGCGATGCTGATGCAGTTTCAACT
>NZ_JCAMOR010000599.1:0-212 GCF_059512385.1 Bradyrhizobium sp. Crot121
TAGGACGCGACATAGGTGGTGTTGGCGGCGATCGAGACCGGCGTCGCCAAGGGCACGGTCTGCCAGCCGCTTGCGGTGGTGTTGGTGAAGGTGGCGCTGGCAAGCTTGGTGCCGGTCGAGCTCCACAGATCGAGAAGATCGGTGCCGGTATCGCCGGGACTGCGGTAGAATTTGAGCGCGGTGATCTGGCCGGCAGTGGACGAGGTGAACTT
>NZ_JCAMOR010000600.1:0-212 GCF_059512385.1 Bradyrhizobium sp. Crot121
CTTTCTTGCCACCATCACTCACAGATCATCTCTGCGAACTTAGCGCCAGCGTCGGGGCGCCAGGACCACACGACTTCACCGTCCGTGATGCGCGTGCTCGTCAGTCACACCCATCTCGTCCACCGCATCTCACTACAACGTTCGTGACGATCGCGAGCCGCCCCTCATCCGCCGTGAGACGCGCCGAGTTAAATCACTGATTTGCCCGACGG
>NZ_JCAMOR010000601.1:0-209 GCF_059512385.1 Bradyrhizobium sp. Crot121
AGTTTGAACACCATCAGCCTGGCGGGAGTTGGCGACAACGAGCCCTTGGTGCGCACCGTCCGGTGCCGCACGGTCGCGAACACGCTTTCGATGGGATTGCTCGTGCGCAAGTGATCCCAATGCTCGGCCGGGAAGTCGTAGAAGGCCAGCAGGGCGTCGCGATCCTTGACCAGACATTCGACCGCCCGGCCGTATTTGGCGCGGTATTT
>NZ_JCAMOR010000602.1:0-205 GCF_059512385.1 Bradyrhizobium sp. Crot121
AGTGCCGAAGCGCAGCACATTCGTGAAGGGTCAGGGCTCCTTCCGTAGTTCTCCGGCCGTGAACGAAAATCCAGTGCCTATAAGCAGGGTGAAATCGAGCTTTTGAACAAGGCCTTCAATCACGCTCGAAACTTGCTGGGCGTGGTTGATCGTAACGACCCGTTTTGCAATATGGTCGCTCGCAAGGTTATCGAGGTCGGCGCGA